>CAZWPN010000117.1:6937-10595 GCA_964635275.1 uncultured Victivallales bacterium
AACGCCATTGCGGTCGGGGCGGCGGCCGCTAACGTTGTTGATGCCGGCATCCCGTCCACGAATATGGGTGTCAGTTACGTCGTCACCACCAATCTCCCGCCGGACGAGTGGCAGGTATGGGAAGTGCGACTGATGTCCGACCCAACGATGTATGTGGCTGATCAGAAGTATCAGAGACTGGTGAACAAGGCCTACATAGGCGATCGCCTGTACCTGCGCGTCATAGATGCTATGGCAGATGTGACCATGGAAAAGGACGAAATCAACGTGCTGGTGATCACCAACAATGCGATGGAGGTCGCACGGTCGCTCACGCTTAAGGAGACGTTCGAGAACACCGGCATATTTGAAGGGAACATACGGATAGTCAATGACGGTGTGACGAACGCGGCGCAGGCGCCGGATACGCTGAGAGCGCCCTATGGCGCCGACATTCTCTTCCAATACCGCTCACGGGGTCGCGATCCTTTGGATTGGATGGTCAAGGTGTACAAGGGCGCCGACGGCACGGTCTTCCCGTTCACCAAGCGTTTCCTTGACGCGGAAATAGCGGTACAGACGCAGTTCACCATGGCGGAGTGCTACTTCGAGATGGCAAAGAAGTACCGCGAGCTCAAGGAGGAGGAAACGGCCCGCCGTACGATTGCGCAAGCCAAGAAGGTGCTGGACGAGGCGATTCGCGACTATCCGAAGAGCACCGCGCGCATTCAGGCCGACTATCTGCTGGCCAACCTTGCGTACGAGTCGGGCGAGCAGACCAAGGACCCGGAGCTTCGCAGACGGCTTTTCATCGAGGCGGTCGGCAAGTTCAGCGATCTGGTCGCCAGCCATCCAGACAGCGACTATGCGCCAAAGGCGCAATTCAAGAAGGCGCTGGTTTTCGAGCGGATGGGCCAGCTTGACACGGCGTGCGAGGAGTACGTCAAGCTCTCGTACCGCTATCCGGACAATCCGCTGGTGGCTGAGACTATTGCCCGTCTTGGCGGCTACTTCATGAACAGGGGCAGGGGCATCGAAAGCGGGATGGAAGGCGAGGTCGATCTTTTAAAGAAGGAGAAGATCCGGTATCAGGCACAGGGATTCTACCGCGTTGCCGCACAAGTATTCATCCGGCTCTCGGCGCGTTTCCCGGATCATAGCCTCGCCGCCAAGACCACGGTGCTTTCGGCCGAGAACTGGCTGCGCGCCGGAGACCCGGACAAGGCTGTTCCAATCTATGAGGCGCTTATCACGGAAAAGAAGGCGCCGTCCGATCTGATGGCTCAGGCCATGTACTGGTGCGCGGAGAGCTATGTGCGATGGGGGAAGAAGGATCCGCGACTTACGGTGGCGAATACCAAGCGCGCTTATGTGATGTACAAGAGAGTGACTTGGGATTATCCTCAGAGCCAGTGGGCCAAGTTCGCCCGCGGCCGCCTGACTACCATGAAGGAGCCTTGATTTTGTGAAACCCATGTGTCGTCGTATAGCAGATGAACTCCCGCCGCCCGCATCGGAGGCCATGGCCGCGGAGGCGGCGCAGCTTCTGTCGCTTGGGAAACGACGACTTGCTTTGCTTCGCCAGGCCGCCGACGGCGAGGCGGTGCTGCTGGCGGTAAAGACCGGCACCACAATCGACACGGGGAGTTGGTTCGGAAAGCGGCGTCTCTATATCGGGTTTACAGAAACGGCGATGTTGGTCTTCGCCACCGGGCCGCGGCCGCTGTGCCGTCGTTTCCCGTTGGCGGAGCTGAGGGATACGAAGTACAACGTAATAACAGGGGAGTTGGTTCTTGCACCGGCTGAAGTGCCGGAGCGGAAAGTCGCCATGCCGCCTGTGGAGGCGGCGAAGGTGCTGGCTCAAATCGGAAAGGGATAAAGCTATGTTAGAGATTATCATACTTGGCGGAAGCATGATGGCGCCTCTGGTGTTCGAAAGCATGCTTGCCTTGGCGGTGCTTATCGACAGGGCCATCGCGTTCCGGAACAACAACCGGATCGATACTCGAACCCTGAGGGCAAAGGTGATGACCTGCCTCCGGAACGACCAGATCGAGGACGCCATTCGTCTGTGCTTCACGACTCCGGGACCGGTTTCGGCCGTGCTCGCGGCTGGGCTGCAGGCGTATGCCAAGCACAAGGATCTCGGCAAACGTACGGATCTTCTCCGCTCGGTGATCCAGGATGCCATGCAGGACTATTCGCATCAGGCAATGAGTGCGGTGGAAAAGCGCATGTATATCCTGTCGTTCATCGGGAGTTCCGCTCCGCTGTTCGGCATGACAGGAACCGTCACCGGAATGATCAAGTCATTCAACGCCATGTCAACCGCGGGCAACCTGGAAGGGACTGTCGTGGCGGCCGGTATTTCGGAAGCGCTCATCACAACGGCGGCCGGCCTGATGATTGCCATGGGCGCAGTCATTCCGTACCACTATTTCACGAACAGGACCGAGGCGATCGAGCTGGAAATCATTGAGACCTCCGCGGAGCTGCTCGATTTCGTGATGATCCGTCATTCGGGGCTTGAGGGCTGATCGAAGGAGGGATCCATGGCATTTGCACGGCAGAAGAAGAAGGGGGCGACCGATATTCCGACCGACTCTGTCTCGGATATCGCCTTCCTGCTGATTATCTTCTTCATCCTGACAACCTCCATCAGGAAGTTGACGGGGTTCTCATCCGAACTGCCGGCGGGCGACAAGTCGCAGGGACAAATGGTGGAGAAGACGCCGACCGTAGCAATGCGTGAGGGCGCCATCCTGTTCGACGACACGCAGGTAACCATGGGGGAGCTCAAGAAGAAGTTGGAGGAACTGAAACTCGCGGGGAAGAGCGAGCCGGGGAGGCTGATCCTGCTGGAAGCGGGGAAGGATGTCAGCTATCAGGACTACTTTGAAGTCATGGCGAGCGTCAGTGCTGCCGGGGGCATTGTGGGACTACTCACCGAGGGCGAAGGGGAGAAGAAATGAGAAGCCGTCGACGGAAACGGGCGCCTATCACTGTGCCGACGGCCAGCATGGGTGACATTGCTTTTCTGCTGACGATCTTCTTCATCCTGTGCAGCAACTTCGCAACGGAATCGAACGTCAAGTACACGCCGCCCCGTGCACCGGATGTGCAGGCTGTGAAGGAAAGCAAGCTCTCCGTCGCGATGGATGTGAACGGAAAGATCTATTTGAACGGCAAATTGATAGCGTCGGCCAAGGAGCTCGGCAGCATCCTTCAATCGAAGGTGTCGGGCAGGGGGGACGTCACCGCAAGAAGTGTGATGTTTAAGTGCGATATTGACGTAAAGCGGGTTGACTTCGAGCCGGTTCTCGAGGCCATTGTAAGCGCGGGCGGGGTCATCGTGGCGGTGGGTGAGAAGAAGGTGGAGAAGTGACAAAACGTATTTCAGATCTGAAGAAGGAAGGAGCGGATACTGTGGAAGACATGGACAAAGAACTGACGCGTCATTCGCCGAATCGTCTGTTGGGCAACTTTTCCAAGGGGTATCTGTGGCTGGGTGTCGCCGTGACCGTTGTTGTTCACGTTATCGTAATCGGCGGCACTTCGATGGGGTACATCCGCGATACATGGATTGACCCGGAGGCTGCGGCGAAGCGTAAGGCTGTCGCGGCTGAGGAGAAGAAGCGTCTGGAAGACAAGGCGGCTGCCGATGCCAAGATTCTGGCCG
>CAZWPN010000118.1:0-10380 GCA_964635275.1 uncultured Victivallales bacterium
TTCTAATCGCCTCGATGCTCGGTCTTGCTTGGCCGGCCTATGCGCAAACGCCCGCCGCGGTGCCGGCGCCGGCGCGGTTGTCGGCCGTCGAGGCGGATGACCGGGCCACTGCGTTTTCGGAAATGCTTGCCAGTGCCCAGCGTTCGGTAGACGGCCTATCGTCCGACGAGATGGTTAAGCTCTTGGAGGCGGCGCACGATCTCGGCCAGCCGCAGGCGGTGGCGGGTGCGGTGCAGTCCTTCCTGTCGCGCTATGCCGAAATAGACCCGCGAATCCTGCGTCTGGCTGCGCGGAATGCTATGCTGGCCGGCGATTATCGACGGGCTATTCTGCGGTACAAGCAGTATTTGCGAAATGCGCCGGTCAACGCCGACTCGTCCAAGGCCGCCGGCGAACTTCTGCAGCTTCTGACCGATTATGTCGGGCAGGGCGAAGCGCCCGCCGCCAATGCCGAATACGGTGACGTGTACCGCCAGTCCTCGCGGGTGAAGCAGTACGATGGCTGGTTCCTTGATGTCTGCTGGCAGGGCCGTGCCACTGGCGCAATGGCCAAGCGGCTAGCCTCGATTTTCGCTGAGAAACTGCCACTGGGGCAGGAGCGCTTCGCCTATTGGCACCAACTGGACCGGCTGACTGACCGGCTGGGATCTATTTACCCGGGCAACGCAGATGCCATCCTTCCGGGGCGTGCGATAGTTCCGCTGATCCGCGAGGATGCGCGGCGCGCGGCGAGGTTGCAGTTCTTCATTGAAAACATCGCTTTCCATGAGAACCGCATCGGCAAGAACGCCGCGGCGCTAGATCTCGACTTTGAGCCGGTTGTCGCGGCGGCCCGCGCCTATCTGGATATTGCGCCGACCGAGCGCACGTTGCGCGATATCATGGCGGCGTTCATCGGCGGCCCGGATCGCTTCGATGGCACGATATGGAGCGTTCTCAGCCAGAAGAAGACGGAGTTTCTCGTTTCGTATGGTTTCAGCAAGCTTCCCGAGGCTGACCAGATCGCCTTCCTCAACTGGGACTGGCTGGGGCTGCCCGGCGTGCTGGCGTCGTCCGAGCAGTGGATCGCTCTAGGCGTGAAGCATCCCAAGGCGTTTCAGAAGGCGGGGGGGACGGCCCGGTTGCGGTGGATCACGCAGACGAGCAACGCGCCGGTTTACAAAGCCCAGGCACAGTGCCTGTCCGGCCATGCCTTCGCCGGCGCCTCGATGATCAACGCCATGGCCGCTGCGGGGGATGCGAACGGATCGATTCAGCATCTACTGACGCAATCCTCCTGGTACATGCCGTTCCTCGACCGCAGCCGCAGCCCGAATGTCGAGGTGCTTCCAGACATGGTTTTCAACCAGATCATCCCTGCGTGGGGCAACCTGAACGCTTCCGCCGGGGGCGCCGAGGCGCAATTGGCCTTTACGGAGGGAGTGCTGTTCAGCAGCGTCATGACCCCCTTCTCGCCCAACAGCGTCCGGGATGCGCTGCGCAATGCCTGGGGCTACTGCAGTCAGGACGCTGCCAGGCGCGAGCGATACATCGGGCTCCTTGGCAAATTGTCATGGGTGCTGTTTGTTGGCGAGACGCGCGAAAAGGTGTTCGAGCCGGCGCTGATTGATTTCCGTGGCTGGGCGCTGGACATACGACGGCAGTTTGATGGGCTGGCGGGAAGAACCGACGATGCGTCTATGAAACGCCGGGCGGAATTGGAGACTGTGATCACCCAGATCGTCAAGATTGAAGGGGTGTTTCAGCAGACGGTCCAGATGTCCCCCGATCCTTCCCAGGCGCCGAATCCTCAGTGCCGCGAGCTGGCCAGTGCGATCAAGGCGCTTCAGGCAGGCGACGCATCGGGCTATGCCGCAGCGGCAAAGAACCTGTATGCCGCCATCCGCGAGTACGAGAAGAACAAGAGCCCCTTCGGAGAGGCACTGCTTGAGTTCCTGATGACGCCGCGTGACGACAAACTCAACTGCATCGGACAGCAGATCGGCTTTCTGGCCGACCAGCTCGCCCTGAGTCTGGCCGATCCGGCGCAGCGACGAGGTATGGCGACCTGCGTGCGCATGATTGGCACGCGCAACGGATGGCGCTATGAGTGGGGGCGGCTGATACCGCGCGCCGAAGATGGCGCTTTGCGCGAGAAGGTGGCGGAGGTGTTTGCCAAGGCGATTGAGGCGCGCACTGCCAAGGATCTGTGGGATGGGGAGTTGTTCGGCTGGTATGTAGGCGTCGTCCAGCGGGAGAGTGAGCAGGCCAAGGCCGTCGTTTCCGCTATTATTGACCGGGACATTTTTACCAAACAGACCGTCCGGCGCGGTGCCACATCGCCGACCTGCAGCGCGATGATCATGATCCGCAACGAATTCCCAGCGCTCTTTGGAAAGTATCCGGTCGAATCCTGGTTTGACGACCGTATGGCGGCGGAAATCAAGCGTACCGGGAATGTCGATGAGTCATATTGGACCGATGCCTACGGATCGGACCGTATGAAGAAGGTTGCCAACGCTATCGCAGAGACTCTTGCGGCCGACATTTCGTACTCGTTCCTTGGCACGGCCGCCGCACCCGCCAAGTACAGCAGGGAACAGTTCTTTTCCATCTCGCGGCGCGCATTGGGCGCCGAACCTCCTGTCGTAGCCGCATACGTAGCCAAACTGGAGGCGGCGTACGGCAAAACCCGGTTTGACAGTGTCGCGGCTGGCGCCCTCTCCATCGGAGTGATGCCGGTCGACAGCCCGGAGCGACGCCAGGCGTTCTTTGCCCGGTTGAATGAGTACGTCGGCCGTGCGAAGGCGATGCCCTACCCGCTCGATATGCCTCCCATGCCCCAGGTGTTGGGATGGAAAGTGAGTGGCAAGGATTCGCTTGGGGGCGCTGAGTTGACCGCGCTTGTTGAATGTTTCCGCCACACGCGATGGGGGTGGATGGGGTTGACCGGAAATGAGGACCGCCTCATGCAACTCCTTCACGACGGGCTCATGGAAGGCAATCGGCTTGGCGAACTGCTCCAACTTATCCCTGAGATGTGGCGGATAGCCGGCAGCGATAACCGCCGTGATACCGAGCAGATGCTTCTCGGGTTTGCCACGAGGCTTCTGGATTCAGGAGCCGCACCGGCCTCCGCCATCTATTGCACCGCCGGCATAGACATTATCGGCGCGCAGATGCCGGAAGACATCCGCAACTCGCTGACGGGACTTCGGTCCCGTGCGATGGCCAAGGTGGGACGCAGCCTGCTGGTGCCCAGGACCGACAGGCGCTACCCGATCCTGTCTGCCCAGTCGATGTTCAGCGTCGGGATGCTGGAAAGCGCCTGGAAAGAGTACATACAGGTGCCCGAGCTTGCCATCTCGGAGATCAAGGACCTGGACCTGAGCTTCACGATCTGGCTGGTGGAACGAAACACGGCGCAGGCGCAGTTCAAGGAGGCTACCGCGCTGGTCGAGGCATTGATCCAGTGGATCCGTACGGCGCCGCATGGTTTCGAGCTGGAGACCCGGGCGCAGATATACCTTGCCGCCGCCGACATCGCCATGGCCAACGAGGACTACAAGGATGCCCGGGAACAGTATGAGCAGTTGGCTGCGGTGCCCGAATTCAGTACGACGCTGGCTGCCGCGCATGCCGAGTTGAAGATCGCTGAAGTCGACCGCCTGACCCGGAAGTTCGATGCTGCTGTCGAAAGACTTATGAAGCTCGACAGCCATCGCGACACCGCCATCAAGGCTGAGGCGCGCTACCAGTTGGCGATGGTGAGATTCGACCAGGAGGACCACGCCGGCGCCCGGGAAGCTGTCGGTCGTGTCTTCTCCGTTGTGCCGAGTCATTCCCTTGCGGCGCTGCTTGAGGGCAAGCTTAACGTCATTGCCAAGAAGCTGCTTGAAGCAACCGAAGTGAAACTCGGCCTCATCTCGGATCAGCAGGTACTGATCCCAGGGCGGCCGCTCAGGGTCGGGCTCGAGGATCGCACACTTGCCACTGTGGGCAAGTCGCTTGAGGTTGAGCTGCGGGCATGGAGTGACTCCGGCGACGAAGAATTCTTCTCGCTCCACCCATTCGGCGATTCCAAGACCCGTTTCCGAGGCGAGGTCAGCACGGCGCTGGCGCCGACCAGGAAGGGCGACGGTGTCTTACAGGTGCTCGGTCGTGACAAGGCGCACTACGGTTTCTCCGAGCGCTTCCGCAAGACGGCGAATGTGGCTGTGGACGATACTTTCACGGTGGAGGTCATCAGTGACAGCGAACTGTACGCCTCTTCCGGCCGCCTCCTCACGAAACAGGAACAGGAGGAGCGCGCACTGGAGGCCCTGATTGTCGCGCGCATGCAGAGCGAGAAGCAGGTGATCCCGACGCGCCCGTCGGATCCCGCCGCCAAGGCGACGCCGCTGCGCGAAATCCGGGCATTGAATCAGGTCAAGCCCGGCAACCCCGTATATCTCCGAGTGATTGACCCGGACCGCTCCACCACGCACCATCAAGACACGATCACCTTGAGGGCAGCGGCCACCAGCGGTGACGTTGTCAAACGGTTCCTTCTCCGTGAGACGGATACGCATTCGGGCGTCTTTGAAGGTAAACTGTCGACGGTCTGGTCTCCGGCAACAGCATATGCCTCTGACACAGAAGAAGGGCGCCACGCCAATTATGTCATCTCCTCCGACATGAAGCTCCCGGCGTGGATCGGGTTGGCCGACAAGAACCGCCACAAGCTGTTTACTGTGGACTTGCGCGACAACGTGGCCCTCGGCAAGCTCGTGTTGAAGGCCGATGTTCCAGGTCGCTCGCTCAAACGGTTCGCCGTGCAGACTTCCTTGAACGGGCGGGACTACAAAACGGTGGCCGTATGGCCGGGCACCATGCCCTCCTGGGACGGTGCGCTGCGTCTCCGTCTCGTACGCTTTCCCGTGGCGCAGGCTTCACGTCAAGTTTTAGAGGATTCGAAGGCGCTATCCGCCTACCTGGATTACGGGTGCCTGCTCCCCAATGACACGGTTCACATTCAGCCCGGCAAGACAGCCGGCGAGCTGGGTCCGTTGATCGGCGCGGTTGAACAGAAACTTGGCCTTGCGCCAAAGGACCGGGGTGGCGACATGGTGCTGGCTCATCTTCAAGGGATGTTCTACATGTCCGAACGGCGCACCAGGACTTTCAAGCTGGATACCAAGGGTCTGGCGGGGGGTGAAAAATATTTGCTGTTGGTTGACGGCAAGGTGGCCAAGGCGCCGGTGATCAATCCCAACCTTCCAAGGCGGCCAGCCGGCACAGTTCGCCCGGGTGCGGCATCCCAGAAGGACGATCCGGCGGCCCTCGCCCTGGCGGAAGACTTGCGGCCCAGCGTTACCCTTTCGTTGGGCAAGGGGTATCACACGGTGGAGCTGTTTGCGGTGGTGAAATCCACTGCGCAGGGGGCCTATGAGTTGTTGTGGGATGTCAAGGAGGCGCCCTACGCCGTTCGCGTTCCCGAGAAGAACCTCACCGCCCCCGGTTGGCCCACCGGCATGGCTCCGCCCGGGTTCAAGCCGGAGGAAGTGAAAGCCAACAAGAATAACGCCGAGTTCGAAATGAACTTCCGTCCTGGCCACGATGCTCGCCTGGTGCGTTTCAGTATTTTTGACTTTGAGTCCGATGCGCCGGCGGTTCACAAGATCACACTGACCACCTCCGACGGCAAGAAAGTCCTCCCGGTCGCGGCGGATGTGATGGAGCTGCGGGAGAACCAGATCTTGGAGGTTGTGCCGGGTGACCGCATCGGGCTGGCGTATGAAGACCCTTCGGTCATTAACCTCGAACGGCAAAAACTCGAGGTCTTCATGGATGCGACCTTCAACAATGGCACACTGGCCCCCTACCTCGTTAAGACGACCGCCGGAACTGAGGATGAAGAGAGCCGTTCCCTGTTTGTGCCGATCGTGAGTTACCGGCCGGATGTGCCGCTCGCTGTATTTGTCACGGATGTGGATGAGGATGAGGACGAGACGACGAACA
Source organism: uncultured Victivallales bacterium (assembly GCA_964635275.1). Classification (GTDB taxonomy): domain Bacteria; phylum Verrucomicrobiota; class Kiritimatiellia; order UBA8416; family CAZWPN01; genus CAZWPN01. Next base: position 5,980 of record CAZWPN010000118.1, read on the forward strand.
CCATCAAGGTTGTGGCGCGGACCGTTGCGGGACAGCAGGTCGAAATGACGGCGGTCGAAACGGACGCCAATAGCGGGATGTTCCTCGGGCAGTTCCGCCCGGCAACGAGTCAGTCAAAGTCAACGGCCCAGGGGGAACTGGTCACCGGCGCTGAGGATGATATCGAACTTGTCTACCGTGACAAGGAGAACACCGACATCGGGATTCCATGGAACCGCGTTGCGGATCTCTTGGTTGCCCCGAGCGACAACCATTCCGAAATGCGCGTGTTCGAATACACGACGACCGTATACCGTTTGACTCTGACGAGCAACGAGCTGGCAGAGGGCTATATTCTCTCGCCGGCGGCAGCGGCCATCGCCGCCGCCCGCCGTGCACCGGCACCGGCGGCGGGAGCGGGGGCCGAGAATCTGTCGATTCACGAGGACTACAGCTACGAACTTTCTGCCTTGCGCCCGGAGAATCCGCATGTGAATCAGCCCTCGAAACTGGTGCCAGGGGCGCCGCTGATCGTCGAAGTGGTCAACCCGTCCCTGTCTTTCCCGCCGTTCAGTGAGTCGGAAGTGTTCGTGCAGATTGTCACCAACGGCAGCCAGACGGTTCTGGGCGAGAGCGCGCCGTTCGATCCGAACTTGCCAGGAACGATCCGGTACCGGTTTGGCCTCTCACAGGGACCGGGAGGCATATCTCTTCCCGCCGGGTATGTCGGCGGCGCAGTGGGCGGCGGGGGCGAAATGCAGGAACCTCTTGTGGGAACCTTCTATTTTACCATACCGACTCTGTTGGGGTCCGTGGATCAGATGGACACCTCGACGGAGGTGGTGCCGGCGGTGGATGCCGACGGCGTGCCCACCGACAAGGCGCTTCGCGCTCATATTGTGGATCTGAGTATCGAATGCCTTACTGCAAGAGGATCCGGAGCAAGCATTCCTCGCGAGTACAAGATGCCACCCCTCTACCTAAGGCCGGACTACAAGATCCGTGTCGCCTTCAACACGTCCACCAACGCTGTCGACACCAACGCGTTGGCGGCCGTCGCCGCGGCCGCCAGCGCCGCCAGCCAGGCGGCTGCCAGCGTCGTCAGCAATACCGCTGCTGCCGCCGCCGCCGCTGCCGCCGCCAGCAAGGCCGTGTATGCCGCCGCATCCAACAGTCTGCCTGTGTGGGAGGTGCGCGAGATCGGCCTGACGGGTAATGCCATGTTCGATGTGATGGACCAGAAATACCAGAGCCCGATCGAGGTGCTGAACGTGGGCGATCGTCTGTATCTGCGCGTCATCGATCTGATGGCGGACCGGACCATGGAGAACGACACGACCACCGTGTCTGTTGTCGTCAACGACGATGTCGAGGGCGCACGTCAGGTCAAGCTCATCGAGACGTTCGAGAACACAGGTGTGTTCAAGGGGAACGTCCGGCTGGTCTTCGAAGGGTCCACCAACGAAACGTCGGCGCTTGACACGATCGGTGTGCCATACGGCGCCAAGGTATCCCTGCAATATAGCACGCCGGATCGTGGCTCCGTTGAGCACGTGGTTGCCGTGCGCAAGGGCGGTGATGGCTCTGTCCTTGGCTTCACCCGGCGGTTCCAGGACGATAAGATGGCGGTGCTGACACAGTTCTCCATCGCAGAGGCGTACTTTGTCATGGCAAAGAAATACCGAGACGGCAGGGACCAGGCGCGCGCCAAGAAGATGGAGTCGCAAGTCATGGAGCTGGATGCGCTTGCCAACTACAGCATTCAACAAGCCCGCAAGACGCTCGAAGAGGCAATTCGCGACTATCCTCTGACGGATGCGCGCGTTCAGGCCGACTACCTGATGGCAAGCCTCGCGTTCGAGTCAGCCGAGCAGAGCAAGGACGAAGACATCAGCAAGAAGTACTTCATCGAGGCGATCTCGCGGTTCAACGATCTAATCGCCGACTTTCCTGACAGCGAGTATGCCCCGAAATCGCAATTCCGCAAGGCGTTCGTGCTGGAGCGGATGGGCAAGGTGGACGATGCTTGCGAAGAGTACGTCAAACTCTCCTATCGCTATCCCGACCATGAGCTGGTGGCGGAGACGATCAGCCGGCTCGGCCAGTACTTCATGATTAAAGGCAGGGAACTGGAAAGCGCGATGAAACGCGAGACCGATCCTGTGGATAAGGAGAGACTCCGGATAAAGATGGTGGAGTTCTTCCGCACATCCGCGGAGGTGTTTGGCCGCCTCTCTGTGCGTTTTCCGGAACACCGCCTTGCCGCAAGGACCAGGCTGCTCTCGGGTGAGAACTGGCTCCGTGCCCAGGAGCCGAAGAAGGCGATCGCTGTCTATGAGTCGTTGATTGAAAGCAAGAAGTCGCCGCCCGATGCGGTGGCCCAGGCGATGTACTGGTGCGGAGAGGCGTATCTTAGAATTGGCGAGCCGACCGGGGCGTACCGTATGTTCAAGGTGCTCACGTGGGACTATCCGGAGAGCGGGTGGGCACGGTATGCCAGGGCCCGGTTGCTGGAAGACGCGATCGTCGCAGTGGAAAAGAAGGAGTCGGAAGCAAGCAAGAAGGAAGAATAGGCAGGACGGGGATGGCAACGATGTCTAATAGCCTTATACATGAAGAGTCTGCGTTGAAGTCGCCCGCTTCCAGCGGGGTGGGCATCAGGGAGCAAGTGTCTTCGGGAGGACGCTCTTCCGTTCGCTGGCTTGCGTACCTGCTCCTAGCCCATCTGCTGGCCGTGGGGGGGCTGTGTGCCGAGAGTTACGAAGTGCCGCTCGCGGAATCCGATTTCAAGCAGCTCGAAACCGGCGAAGCGTCGGACCTGGCAAAAGCCGACCGCACGTTTTCCAAGGGGGAGTACCGGTCGGCCATTGCCGAATACGATCTCTTCCTGGTTACGTATCCCAAGTCCGCAGCCACTGCGTACGTGTTGATACGAAAAGGGCGCAGCCAGATGCTGGACAACAAGCGCAACGAAGCGATCATGACATTCCGGGAGGTGATTGACTACTTTCCCGATTCGGTCGTGTGTGCCGCCGCGGCGCTGTATTACCAGGCGGCCTGCTATTTCGCGAACGGCGAGCGGATGAACGCCGTCAAGGCGTGGAAGGCCATGGTGAAGGATCCTGAATACGCCAAACAGCCTCTGGCTGCGCCGGCCCTTGTCTCGCTGGCGGATGAATTGGTCCGCCAGAAGAAGCATTCCGAGGCGGTTGAGTTCTATGAACAGGTTGCTCTCGAGTTCCGCAATCGCGCACTCGAAGTGGCGAAGGCAGCGGTTCCGAAGGCCTATTACATCCACGTCCATGTGCTGCCTAACGAAAAGAAGGTCAGGAGCTTCTATCTGCGACTTCCGCGTCCCAACAACGCTCCGGCAGGCTCCGCAAGTGACGATTCTGGAAAAGACGACGCAGTGTACTGGGCGGCCGTTCGCGGCATGGTACACGAGTGGGCCGGCTTCCCGGAGGAGGAGAAATCCGACCGCGAGGCCTACTTCAAGTACTGGGCGGACACCATGGATGGCAAGTTCCTGAAAGACAACGATTTTCGCATTGATTTGGCTTGGTTCAGACTTCAGCACGAGGGGAAGACGGAGGCGTGGATCGAACGTCTGCAAAAGCAGTTCGATTCGACCTACAAGCCTGGGAATCATGCCCAGGTGGTGCGATTTATCAGGGCGTTCACCGCGGTTTCCTCCAAGGAGACCAAGGCAAAGGTGGAGGAGTATTGGGCCAAGCTGAACTTTTCGGAAATGGATAACGCTCTGATTTGTGACTTGATCAACATTATGCTCGGCTTCGGCATGCGTGACGCGGCGCTGAGCGCGTGCAACAAGATCAACCACGCGAAATGGGCCGACGAGGATCGAGTGAAGTTCCTAACTGTCGCGGAGAAGTTTGGCGAGGATTTCGTTCTGTCGATTATCCGGCGGTTTCGCGATGTCGAGTGGGGTGATTTCTGCCTTTTGAAGTACTACTGTTCGGACGCAGCCCCGAGGGACTCGGCCGAAAGGGGGCTGGCGGTTGCCGATCGGGTCGTCAAGGTGGCCCGGTTTGCGAGCGACGGCTACTGGATGCAGGCAGGGCTGTTTTCTGGGATAAGGAAGTACAACGAGGCCATTGGCGCCTACCTCAATTCGAACAAGCAGCCTGAGAGCCTGTTCCGCATTTCAGATTGCTACGTCGCCTTGCGCAACAAGGAGGAGGCGGTGGGGCAGTTGACCGAGATCGAGAACTTCTTCAAGCCGGTGGCGTCCCGGGCGGCGCTCCAGATTGCCAATGTCTATTTCGGCTTTGGGGACGACAAACAAGGCATTGCCGCGCTACGCGCCGTCATGAAGAAGTACCCCGGCAGCAGGGAGTCGAACCCGGCGCACATCGAGTTGGAGCGCCGTGGCGTAAAGATGAGCGGAGGAACAGATGCAGA
>CAZWPN010000119.1:0-10204 GCA_964635275.1 uncultured Victivallales bacterium
AGGAGCAAATCGCCGAAGGACAGCGCATCGAGGAGTATGCCGTCGACGGGTGGCACGCGGGCCAATGGCGCGAGATTACGCGGGGCACGACGATCGGCTACAAATGGCTGCACCGGTTCGAGCCAATCACGACAGAGAAGGTCCGCCTGCGAATCACCCAGTCCCGATTGTGCCCGACCCTGAAGACATTCGGCCTCTTTCTTGCACCGCTATAGCGACAGGTGGAAAGCCAGACAGGCTGCTAGCCCCCGGCTGTCCGGAAGTCCTTGCAGGCGGCTACTTTCGCGCCCAATGCTGGCTCGTGTATTCCAAGTACCGCACGATCATGTCGGGGGCGATATTGGCCGGGATGTGATTGCCGACTGCCCAGATCAGGCCGCGGCACTTGGGGATCAGGGCGACGGTCTTGTCGATCTCAGCCTTGACCTGTCCCCAGGTGCCGAAGGTCATTGTGCGGCAGTCCACGGCGCTGCCCACGAGGCAGGTTGTGGACCCGAAGTTGTTCACGACCCACTCAAAGTCATTGCAGGGCTCAAAGATAAACCCGTCGGCCCCGGCGTCGCGGATATCGCTCATGAACATTTCCCATTTGCCGTCGCTGCAGAAGAGCACTTTCTTGCCCTTGCGGTGAAGCATTCTCCAGATTTCGCGATAGAGCGGAATGATCACGTTCCGGTAGAATGGTGGATCCAGAAACGGGCCCTCGGTCCAGACGAAGTCGTCGTGCTGGATGAAGACCTCCATGGAGGTGTCAGCCTGCGCGGTCATGTAGTGAAGGGTGCGCTTGCCGAATGTCTCAAGGACCTTTGCGAATCGCTCGCGATCGGCCGCCGCCATCAGGAGCATATCCCAACCGAACGCCTGGATGGCGCCGGAGACCACGGTGTTGTAGAAACCTCCGGTGCGAACCTGATCCGGCAGCGCGGCGATCCCTTCCTGGTACCCTTTCTCGTAGAAGGCGACCAGGGCATCGTGGTCGGGCAAGCCGTATTCCCGGCAGGCATCGAATTCGAGCACCTCCTCCACATCATGAAATGGACAAGGCGAAACATCGCGGCGATCGGCCCCATCCTTGGCGTATTCCGCATGCCCCATGTCTGTGATGCGGCCCTTGGTCCAGGGATCCGGCCCGTCGTTCGTGCCCCACATGAAGTCGAAGTCGAGATTGTTGTAGAAGGTGCGCCACCGGTTTGGATCGCTTTCCGGCCCAAGGAAGGCGGCTATCTGGGGCGCGGACAACGAATACTCCAGCGAGTATTCCGTGTGCCCGGGGCGCGGGGTTGGCTCCAGATTGATGCAGTCCATCCCGATCTTGTGGCTCATCGCAGTCCCTTTCACTTGGGCAATACCCCGTGGTATCTTCCCAATGCACTTGGGAATCAGGCACCGCGCTCAATACCGTCGAGCAGGCGATGGATCTTCACCAGTGTGTCTTCGATCTCGCGTTGCTTGGCGCGTTGCTGTTCAACAACGTCGGCCGGCGCCTTGCCAACGAACTGCTCATTGGAGAGCTTTGCTTTGACGCGTGCGAGATCGCCATCGGCTTTCTCGATCTGCCCCTTCAGTCGCTTGCGCTCCGCATCCAGATCAACCAACCCCTCGAGGGGCATGTATATGGTTCCCAGCTCAGTTACGGCGCCGGGCACGGCCCCCGCCGGTTTGAACCCGGAATCCACAGTCACCGTCCCGGCGCGAAGCAACAGACGGAACGAGTCCAGATCGGCCGTAACGCGGCCTGTGGCGTCTTCCGAGATCGGCTTCACCACATAGTCCACCTTCTGCGTCGGCGGGATCCCGTAATCCGCGCGCAGGGTGCGCCCCGCGCGTATCAGGTCGCGCTTCCGGTCCACGTACGCCACCGCATCCGGCCTCACCCCCCACGCGGTCAGACGATCGGCCGGCTCTGCCACAGGCCAACGCGCCGTCATGATGCTCTCGGCATCACCGCCGTACCCCATCGCATGCCAGAGTTCTTCCGTTACAAAGGGCATCATCGGGTGCAGGAGCCGCAGCGAGCGATCAAACACATAGTGCAGCACTCGCAGCACCTGTTCGCGCCGGGCCGCGTCTTCGCCGTTCAACGCCACCTTGGCCGACTCCACGTACCAGTCGCAGAACTGGTGCCACACGAACTCGTAGAGCACATGCGCCGCGTCGTTGAACCGGAACCGCTCCAGGTTCTCCGTGCAGGCGGCTGCAGCTTCCTGCAACCGCGTCAACAGGTGCTGCTCGTCCGGCCCGAGGAGCGCCGGATCAAACACCGGATCGGCAGACCGGACAAATCCTTCGCTGTTCATCCGGATAAACCGCGCGGCGTTCCAGAGCTTTGTGCCAAAGTTCCTGCCCACCTCGAACTTGTCGTTGGAGATGTAGACGTCCTGCCCCGTTGCCGTGAGCATTGTCAGGCTGAACCGCAAAGCGTCGGCACTGTAAGCCTCGATGATCGTCAGCGGATCAATCGAGTTGCCGAGGCTCTTGCTCATCTTGCGCCCCTTGTCGTCGCGCACTGTGCCGTGGATGTAGACGGAGCGGAACGGGATGTCGCCCCTGAACTTGCACCCGGCCATGATCATTCGGGCAACCCAGAAGAAGATGATCTCCGAGGCGGTGACGAGGTCGTGCGTAGGATAGTAGAACTTGATGTCCGGATTGTCCTTTGGCCACCCGAAGGTGCTGAAGGGCCAGAGCCACGACGAGAACCATGTGTCGAGCACATCCTCATCCTGTTTGAACATGAGCGACCCGCACTTCGGACATGCCTCCGGCGTGCCCTTGGCCGCCCACTCATGCCGGCACGCCTGACAGTAGAACACCGGGATTCGGTGCCCCCACCAGATCTGCCGCGATATGCACCAGTCACGGATGTTTTCCATCCACTCCTGATACACTTTAGTCCAGCGCTCCGGCACGAACTGAAGCCGTCCGTCCTTGACGGCGGCTAAAGCCGGCTCAGCGAGAGGTTTCATCCTCACAAACCACTGCAGCGATAGGCGCGGCTCCACCACCGTATCGCACCGGTAGCAATGGCCAACAGCATGCTGGTGATCGTCAATCTTCTCGATAAGCCCGGCCTCCTCAAGATCCTTGAGGATGCGCTTCCGGCACTCGAAACGATCCAAGCCCTTATAGGGGCCAGCGCCTTCGTTCATAGTGCCATCGCCATTCATGACGTTGATGGCTTCCAGCCCGTGCCGCTGGGCCATCTGGAAGTCGTTGGGATCATGGGCCGGCGTCACCTTTACCACACCCGTACCGAAGGCCGGATCAACCAAGGTATCCCGGATGACTTTCAGCTCGCGATTGAGCACCGGCAGCCGGATCGCGCGGGTCCCGAGATCGCTGTAGCGCCCATCCTTCGGATTGACAGCCACGGCCACGTCACCCAACAGCGTCTCTGGACGCGTGGTGGCCACCACAATATGGCCCCCACCCTCCACCGGATATCGCAGGTAGTAGAGCTTGCCACGCGTGTCGGCGTGTTCGCTCTCCTCGTCAGATAGCGCAGTGTGGCACCGCGGGCACCAGTTGATGATGTAATTAGCTCGGTAGACCAACCCCTCTTCGTACAGGCGAACGAACACCTCAGCCACGGCGTCGCTCAATCCAGCATCCATGGTGAAGCGTTCCCGCTCCCAGTCACAGGAACAGCCCAGACGCTTGAGTTGTTCGATGATCGTACTGCCGTACTGGCGCTGCCACGCCCACACGCGCTCCACAAAAGCTTCACGCCCGAGATCCTGACGGCTCTGCCCTTCCTTGCGCAGCGCCTTCTCCACCACGTTCTGCGTGGCGATTCCGGCGTGGTCAGTGCCGGGCATCCACACGACGTTGCGCCCCTGCATGCGACGCCACCGGACCAGGATATCCTGAATGGTGTTGTTCAGCGCATGCCCCATGTGGAGAATACCGGTGACATTAGGCGGAGGGATCATCACGCAGTAAGGTTCGCCACCGCGCGACGCATCGCCGTGAAACAGTCCCTGCGCCACCCACCAGGCATACCACTTGGCTTCAATCGGGCCCGGGCTGTACGTCTTGTCCATTTCCATGTCAGGTCCCCATCCGTGATTGCGCCGGCATACGAGTCCGGCGGGGTTTAGCCCCGGACTTTACGGCGACCCGGGCGGCCGCCTCTCCTGCGTTTCTTTTCCTCGCGAAACAGCTTGTACTCGACGCTGTCCACGAGCGCTTCCCACGAGGCTTCGATGATGTTCTCCGAGACGCCTACAGTGCCCCACGTTTCCTCGCCATCCGACGACTCGATCAGCACGCGCGTCTTTGCCGCCGTGGACTCCTCTGGGTCCAGAATCCGTACCCGGAAGTCAGTGAGCACCACCTTGCTGATCTCCGGGTAGAAGCGTCCGAGGGCCTTGCGAAGCGCCTTGTCCAGAGCGTTGACCGGGCCATCGCCCTCTGCAACCGTCTGCTCAACCTGGTCGCCCACCCGCAACTTGATTGTCGCCTCTGAAGTGCACACAGTGCCTTTGCGGCCTTTTTCCACAATCACGCGGTACCCTTCCAGATCAAAGAAGGAGCGATGCTGTTTAAGGACTTTCTGAACCAGAATCTGGAACGACGCATCGGCGGCCTCGAAGGTGTACCCCTTTGCCTCCAGCGCCTTCAGCGCGCCAAGAACGTCGCGCATGCCGTCGGCCGATTCGATCCGCCCAACGCCCATCTCGATCGCCTTGAGCAGCACATTGCTGCCGCCGGACAGTTCGGATACCAGAATATGCCGCTCGTTGCCAACCACGCCCGGATCAATATGCTCGTAGGTCTCAGGGGCCTTCTGCACAGCGTGCACGTGGGCACCCGCCTTGTGTGAAAACGCCTGCTGACCGATGAACGGAGCTGCCGGATCATGCCGACGATTCACCAGGTCATCCACAAAGAGAGAGAGTTCGCGCAGTTTCGCCAAGCTGGCTTTAGAGACGCAGGACCGCCCCATCTTGAGCTGGATCGCCGGCATGATCGTGCAAAGGTTCGCGTTGCCGCAGCGCTCGCCGTACCCGTTGATGGTCCCCTGGACCTGGACGGCGCCGGCCCGTACCGCTTCAGCTGAATTGGCGACGGCCATGCCCATGTCATTGTGGGCATGAATGCCAACCGGCAGCCGAAAACGCTTGATGACTTCCGTGGTGATTCCGAACACCTCATGGGGCAGCGAGCCGCCATTGGTGTCGCACAACACCAGCACATCCGCTCCCGCACCCGCCGCCGCCTCCAGCGCCTGCATGGCAAACTCCGGCGAAGCCTTGTAGCCGTCGAAGAAGTGCTCTGCGTCAAAAAACACTTCGCGCCCTTTTGACTTCAGGTAAGCCACGGTGTCCGCGATCATCGCGGCATTCTCACTCTCGGTGCAGCGCAGAACCTTGTTCACGTGCAACCACGAAGACTTGCCGAAGATAGTCACCACCGGCGTTCCGGCATCCAGGAGGCTGCGAACGATCTCGTCATCCTGCACACGGACGCCGGCCTTCCGAGTCCGGCCGAAAGCCGCCACTTTGATTTGCCGCAGCTCCTCGCGACGAACCGCGTGGAAGAACGCCATGTCACGTGGATTGGACCCTGCGTAGCCGCCTTCGACATAGCAGACACCAAACGCATCCAACCTGCGCACAAGGCTGAGTTTTCCGGATTCGGAAAAGGATATCCCCTCGCCCTGCGCCCCGTCGCGCAGGGTCGTGTCGTAGAGGGATACGGCCTTTTTCATGGCTGCCCTGTGCCGGCTTTGTCGCGCGCCGATCCGTGGGCACGGCCGAAGAATTCGTGGTACAGCGACTCGACTGCCTTCTTGCGGTCCACCGCCTTCACGCCGAACATCATGCTGATCTCAGACGAACCCTGGTTCATCATCTCGATATTCACCCCTGAATCGGCCAGCGCTCGGGCAGCCCTGGCGGCCACGCCAACTGTGTACCTCATCCCCTCGCCAACGATCATGATGAGCGCGAGGCCCCTCTCTATATCCACGTCATCCGCGCCCAGTTCCTTCCGGATGCGGTCCGCGACCCGTTGCTCGGCCGCGGGGTCCAGGGTCGCCTCGCGCAAAATGACGGAAAGGTTATCAATACCCGATGGCGCATGTTCGTAGGAGAGCCCCTCTTCCTCGCAAATCTGGAGCAGCCGACGGCCGAAGCCGATCTCACGGTTCATCAGGTACTTGCTGACGTAGATCGTGCAGAAACCCTTGTCGCTGGCGATGCCCACGACCGCCCCGGCGCAGTACTTGCGCTCCGGCACTATCGAGGTCCCCGGCGCCTCCGGGCAGTTCGTATTCTTTATGCAGATGGGAATACCGGCGCGAACGGTAGGGATAATGGCCTCCTCGTGCAGTACGCTGAAACCGGCGTAAGCCAGTTCGCGCATTTCGCGGTAGGTCAGCTCAGAAATCGGCTGGGCATCCGGCACGATCCGCGGGTCCACAGCGAATACCGAATCCACATCCGTGAAGTTCTCGTACACATCCGCCTCCACGGCGACAGCCAGAATAGCCCCCGTGATATCCGACCCGCCTCGGGGAAACGTCACCACTTCGCCCTTGCGCGTGTACCCGAAAAACCCGGGAAACACCGTGATGCCGGGCCAGTCCCGGATAGCGGAGAGATTCTTGTAAGAATCCGGCAGCAACTGCGCGTTGCCGTACTCCTCGCTCAGCAGCAACCCACCCTCACGAGGACTCAGGTATCGGGCATGAGCGCCTCGGTGCCGGAGGGCCGCCGCCACCAGCTTGGCCATGTTATCCTCGCCGGCTGCCTTCATCCGGTCCATGAACTGGGCCTTGTGCGAACGGTCGGATTCCACCCGAGCTTTGATGTCGCGGACGATCTCCTCCAACACATCCGCCGGTAGACTCATGTCGGCAACGATACAGGCAAAGCGCTGCACCAGATCCTGCAGTTCCTTCTCTGCGGAGTTGCCCGCCATGCGCTGTTCAGCACAGGCGATCAACAGGTCGGTAACCTTAGTGTCCTTGCCGCTGCGCTTGCCAGGGGCCGAGACAACCACAACCCTCCGTTCCGGATCCGACAGCACGATCCCGCACACCTTGCTCACCTGTGCCGCATCCGCCAGCGAGGTCCCGCCAAACTTGCACACTTTCATCGCTCTACCCCTCAATTCTCAACCGTACGGTCTGACTTCCCACGCCTTCCATCCCATTGATCGCAGCCAGCGCCGCGCTCACATCGCTTTCGCGCGCGTCGTGGGTCACGATTACCAGCGGCACCTGCTCGCCGGCTCGCGCTTCCTTCTGCAGGCAGGACGCAATACTGATGCCGAACTGCCCCAGAACCGAAGTGATCCTGCCCAGCATGCCCGGCCGATCCACCAACGACAACCGAAGATAGTAGCGACCCCGGATCTCAGGCATGCTGACAATGCGATGCATACGCCCCGAGCGCCCGATGGGCGGCACGCGGCGCGAGGAGCGGGAAACCAGATTGCGCACCACGTCGGCAATATCCGCCAACACAGTGCTGGCCGTAGGCTCTCGACCCGCGCCGCGCCCATAGTAGAGCGTCCGGCCGGACAGGTCGCCCCGCACCGTCACCGCGTTAAACACGCCGTTCACCGACGCCAGCATGTCGTCGTGAGGAACCAGGGCCGGGTGAACCCGAACCTCGATTGCCCCCTCGACCGACTTTCCTTTGGAATCGTTCTCGGGCCGCTCGGCCCGCTTGATGACTGCCAGAAGCTTGATGCGGTAGCCAAGATCCCGGGCATACCGGATATCCGTGTCGGAAAGCCCGCGAATCCCTTCAATCCACACTTCCGACATGGGAACGCAGAATCCATACGCCAGCGAAGCCAGTATGACCGCCTTATGCGCGGTGTCATACCCATCGATGTCGAGGCTAGGATCCGCTTCGGCGTATCCCTTCTGCTGGGCTTCCCTGAGCGCCTGGTCAAACGGAACGCCCCCGATTTCCATCGCCGTCAGGATGTAATTGCATGTGCCGTTCAGAATGCCAACGATGCTCTCTATCTGGTTAGCCACAAGCCCCTCGCGCAGGGACCGGATGATCGGGATGCCACCACCCACGCTGGCGCCGAAATAGACGTCCACATGCTTCGCCGCCGCACACCGGAAGATCTCATCCCCGTGCTCTGCCAGAAGCGCCTTGTTGGCAGTCACCACCGGCTTACCCTGCTCGATGGCCTTCAGGAACAGGCTCTTAGCCGCGCGCGTGCCGCCAATCAACTCAACGATGATATCCACATCGGGATTGGCGATAACGCCATCAGCGTCATTCGTCAAAATGCCGGGGGCCAGTACCACGCCACGGTCGCGCGTAAGGTCCACATCAGCAACGGCCCTGATCACCGGGCGAACGCCCAGGCGACTGGCGAACAGGTCACCGTTCTTCTGCAAGCCCTCGACCACACCGGCGCCGACCGTGCCAAACCCCAGAATCCCTATTCCCACCTCGCGCATATTAATTTCCTTTTCCCGGAAAGCAGCAGGGGTGCAGGGTAGCCGATGAACCCGGGCAGTTTCAAGCCCAGAATGCCCCCCCCGAAATCCGCGGCTACGGATGGCAGGACTTCTTGCGAACTCGTGTGGGCCCTTTGTTGACGACTAGCCTGGCCTGCGTAGCCATCCTGGCGAGCGGGCCGAGCGAGCTGCTGCCGCAAGGATGTGCACAATGGGGCCCGCCGTGATCACCTGGCCTCGGCGAGGATTTTGATACCTACTTGCCTTGTTCGAGCCGCTTGGCAAGCCGCTCCGGCAAACCGGCATCGCGGATCTTCTGCTGGGTGGTGGCAACGTCGTACTCCAGCCGACGCAACTCAACCTCACGAGTGCGCAAGTCATAGATAGCGTAAGCTGACTTCCAATTCCCGTCGCGAGGCTGACCCACGCTGCCGACATTGATGAAGTACTTGCGGCCCAGCACGATCTTCACCTTATGGTACAAGCTGCTCGAAACGCGCCCGGCCTTCTCGAAGACCATCGGAACATGGGTATGCCCGTAGAAACAGACCGCCGTTGTCTGGTAGTTGAAGTGTGCCTCGGCCTCAAGAGTCTCGAACACGTACCCCCACTTCTCCGGCATATCCATCGTGCTATGCACCAGCGTAAACGCACCCAAAACCCGTGTCATCCTCAGCGAACGAAGGTAATCGATGGCGTCGCTGTCCAACTGCTTGCGAGTCCAGTCCACGACACTGGCAGCCAGCGGATGAAAGTCGTCCAATGACTCATCATTCGAAACATAATGGTCATGGTTGCCGCGCACAACGACGAAATGCAACTCACGGATCTTGTCGAGGCACCGCGCAGGGTCGGCATTGTACCCTACAACGTCCCCGACACATACGTAGTGCGTGACGCCATTCTCCTTGGCATCCTTGAGAACGACGCTGAGCGCCTCCCAATTCCCGTGGATGTCCCCAAGAATGGCGTACTTCGCATCACTCATCTGGCGATACTTTCAAATCGCTCCAGCAGAACCGCCACCACCGGCAGGTCTTCCACTGTTGTGATCTTTGTGTTCGGAGCGGTGGTTGGGACCAAGTACACCTCGTGCCCGTGGAGTTCCACAACGGCGGAGTCGTCGGTCACTACCAGTCCCTTCTTGCGGAGACCCTCGTACGCATCCCGCAACAGGTCAACCCTGAAAGTCTGCGGCGTCTGAACCGTCCATATCTTCGCACGGTCCAATGTCTTGCTTACCGTTACGCCCTTCTCCACCAGCTTGACCGTGTCGGTCATCCGTGTCCCGGCAACCGCCGCGCCATGGCGCTTGGCCAGCTTGACGGTCTCTGAAATCAACTGAGGCGTAACGCACGGGCGAGCTCCGTCGTGAATGGCCACGATAGTGGATTCGTCCGCCAGTTCAGCCAGCCCATTGGCCACGGAATCCTGCCGCATCGCACCGCCGGCCACCACCTTGCGGACCTTGGAACAGCCGAAAACCTTCGCCATGCCACGGGCGCTGTCAATGCGATCCTTACGGACGACGACCACGACCTCATCGATGTCGGGACACGCCTCAAAGGCCTGCATCGAATAAGCAAGAACAGGCCGCGTCGCGAGATGCAGGAACGCCTTGTCCATGTCCTTGCCCATCCGCTCGCTCTTCCCTGCAGCAACAATAATGGCTGAGTTCATGGCGCCTCCTTAAGGAAATCACTTGCGGATACCACCGGACACGACGGTATCGCGTGCACTCTCTGCCGTCAAGGCAATTGGTGTGTC
>CAZWPN010000120.1:0-10151 GCA_964635275.1 uncultured Victivallales bacterium
GTAGGGCGAGCTCTCCGAGCGAGCCGTAAACACAGGACGCACATGGGTCCGCCAAATGAGTCATGCCTTCCCTAGCAGCGTGTCGGACTTACCGCTCGAGTTGCCCAACCGCACTGGCCAACACGCTGCTAGTGCAGGGAAACCGCCGGTAGATGTGGTTATGGCCCTGGATCTGGGAATGACTGACGGGTGAACAGGCTCTACAGAAGTGTTCTGTCTGCTCAACTGCAGTCTGCCGTCGGTTTCCCCAATCTAGGAGCCTGTCGGCCCGGCGTTCGAGGCCAACCGAGCCGTAAGCCCGACAGGCTCCTAGCCGAGGATCAGGTGCTCGTTGCAGGGTCGTTCGGTCTGTGGTAGAGTCTCAGCATGCCAAAAGCAAAGGATGGCGTCGCTCTGATCTGCGACATCGGGGAATTGGCGGGCCTCTTCGATCGCACCAGGAACCTCGAAGATTTCCTGAGAACGGTTGTAAGCACCGTTGCCCACCACATGCACGCGGCCGTGTGCTCCGTGTATCTCTACGACGATGTTTCGCAGGAACTGATCCTCACGGCCAACCAGGGCCTGAAGACTGCCGAAGGTCGGGTGCGTCTCAAGCTCGGAGAGGGTTTGGTCGGCCTGTCGATGCAGGAACTGCGCCCCATTCGCGAGGCCAATGCCCTGCGCAGTCCGTTCTTCCGTCTGGTCTCGGGCATTGACGAGGAGCGCTATGCCGCTTTTCTGGCCGTACCCATCCTTCGCGGGAGCAACCGGGTAGGCGTCCTCGTTGTGCAGGACACCGTAGAGGACTATTTCGACGAACACGACGCAAAGTCGCTGCAGGCCATTGCCGCTCAACTTGCTACGACTATTGAAAACTTCCACTTGATCATCGGTCTTCGCGCGGCGCGGGAGTCCTTAGCGCCTCAGAAGCCCGCCGCGGATGAACCGCGCTTTCTCAAGGGTGTGGCGGCATCGCCCGGCTGGGGTATCGGCAAGGCGCTTTTTTTGGATCGTGAAGATACCGAGTCAACCGACGTCAAGATGCCCCGCACGGCTCATGACTTCCGGGAGTCCGTCCGAAAGACCGAGGCACAACTCCTGCGTCTCCAACGCCATACGGAAGAACATTTCGCCGATGTCGCCTCCATGATTTTCAGCGCGCATCTGCTGATCCTCAAGGATACGCGGTTCACCGGGCAGATGGCTAAACTGATCGAGAACGGCGTCGAACCCCGCGACGCCATTCAATCCGTGGTGAGAAACTATGTAGCCCTGTTTTCCGCCAGCAAGAATCCTCGCCTCTGCGAGAAGGCCGACGATGTCAAGGACCTCGGCCACAGGCTCCTTCGGAACCTGACCGCCGACACAGAGGATGCCCGTGACTTCAAAGGCAGGGTCGTCCTCGGGAGTGATATGCTCCCATCCGACATCGTCAAGCTGGCTGCTCAGAATGCAGAAGCGCTCGTCGTTATTGGAGGCGGCGTCACGTCGCATGTTTCGATCCTCGCGCGATCGCTCCAACTTCCGATGATTGTCTTGGATGAGCCCAATCTGCTTGCGCTTCCGGCCGGGCGCACCGTGCTGGCGGATGGTGGACAAGGCAATTTTTACATTGAACCGGGCAATGAGGTCGTTAAGCGATTTGAGCAACTGACCGTCAGCGACCGTGCCGCGGAGGAATTCGTTGCTTCGGGTGTCGCGGGCGCCGTGACGCGAGATGGACAGCGTGTCCGGGTCCTGGCCAACATCAACCTCCTCAATGAAGTCGATATTGCTGCCAAAATGAACGCCATGGGTATCGGGCTTTACCGCAGCGAGTTTCCTTTCATCGTTCGAAGCGGTTTTCCCTCCGAAGAAGAGCAGTTTCGCATCTACAGCAGGATCATCGAGAGCATGCCCGGCAAGCCCATCATATTCCGAACGCTGGACGTCGGCGGCGACAAAGTACTGTCCTATTTCCCGACAGCCCGAGAGGCCAACCCCTTTCTTGGCTTGCGCGCCCTGCGCTTTTCGCTGCGCAACAAGAGCATCTTCAGCCAGCAGTTGCGCGCGCTCCTGCGCGCCGGCGTGAACACGGAGCTGAATATCATGTTCCCGCTGGTGTCATCCGTTGACGATTTTATCGAAGCGAGCACCGTCATCACCCAGTGCGTCGAAGCGCTGCGATCCGAGAACGCGGCCCACAATCCTTACCCAAGAGTCGGGGCCATGATTGAGCTGCCGTCCGCTGTCGAGGTCGTCGATGAACTAGCCGCCGTGTGCGACTTCCTTTCGATCGGCAGCAACGATCTCGTTCAGTACATGCTCGCCGTGGATCGCACGAACGAACACCTGTCCGATCTGTACCTGTCGCACCATCCAGCCGTGCTGCGCGCCCTCAAGCGCATTGCGGACGCCGCGCTGAAGCATCAGAAACCGCTCTCCTTCTGCGGCGAGATGGTGTGTGATCCCCAGATGCTTCCATTCCTTGTCGGCATCGGGATCCGGACCTTCAGCGTTGAAGTACGCCAGATTCCCGCGGTTTACACCCACCTCTCGCGGATTGACTCGTCATACGCCGCGGCCGCGGCGAAACACCTTCTCACGCTCGGACGCATCCGGGACATCGAAACCGCTCTCGCGGCCGTTCAGGCTGACGCGTAGATCGTGGCGATGCCCGGTCCGATGTCAAATGCGCTGTATTATTGCGCGCCTTTTTTGTATTTTCCGAGACGTACATGTTTCTAGGACAGGGAGTAACTCAACATGCAGGACTTTGAAAAGCTTGGGCAGTTCTACTTGGGCAGGAAGCGCGATCTCTCTACAGGTCAAACCACCGAGGAACTCGTCCTCTACGATGCCAAGGACCTGACCACTCATGCCGTCGTGCTTGGCATGACCGGCAGCGGCAAGACCGGCCTGTGCGTGGCCATGCTGGAGGAGGCCGCTATCGATGGTATTCCCGCCTTGGTCATTGACCCTAAGGGAGATATCGGCAACCTGCTTCTGTCGTTCCCCAACCTGCAGGCATCCGATTTCCGGCCCTGGGTGGATCCGTCCGAAGCCGCGCGCAAGGGGCTAAACGCTGATGATTTTGCCACCCAGACAGCGCTGAACTGGAAGAGCGGTTTGGCGCAGTGGGGTCAGGACGGGGCGCGCATCCAGAAGTTGCGCGACTCCGCCGAGATGACCATTTACACCCCGGGCAACACAGCCGGCCGGACGCTGCAGATCCTGCGATCCTTTGCGGCTCCGGCGGAGGCCATCCGGCAGGATGCCGGGGCCTTGCGGGATCGCGTCATGTCAGCCGTATCGGGCCTGCTGGGCTTGCTGGGCATTAACGCTGATCCAGTTCAGAGCCGGGAACACATCCTGCTCTCCAACATCCTGGATCGCGCATGGCGGGACGGGCGCAGCCTGGACATCGCCGGGCTGATTCAGGAAATCCAGAAGCCGCCATTCGACAGGGTCGGCGTATTCGACCTTGAAACCATCTATCCGGCCAAAGACCGATTGGGTTTGGCCCTGGCGCTGAACAACCTGATCGCGTCACCCGGCTTCGCCGCATGGATGGAGGGGGAGCCCCTGGACATCCAGCGCCTGCTCTACTCGGCAGAGGGCAAGCCGCGGATTTCCATCCTGTCCATCGCTCATCTTTCCGACGCCGAGCGCATGTTCTTCGTCACCATCCTGCTCAACGAGATGCTGGCATGGGTGCGCTCGCAGTCCGGCACCAGCAGCCTGAGGGCGCTTCTTTACATGGACGAGATCTTCGGCTATTTCCCGCCCACCGCGAACCCTCCCTCCAAGACGCCCATGCTAACCCTGCTTAAGCAGGCCCGCGCCTTCGGCGTGGGGTGCGTGCTGGCCACCCAGAACCCGGTGGACCTTGATTACAAAGGGCTGTCCAACGCCGGCACCTGGATGATCGGCCGCCTGCAGACCGATCGTGACAAGCAGCGCGTGCTGGATGGCCTCGAGGGGGCGCTTGCCTCGACTGGCGGCACGTTCGATCGCGCCCGGATGGAGGCCACGCTGGCCGGTTTGGGCAGCCGCGTCTTTCTGATGCGTAATGTGCATGAGGATGAGACGGTGGTTTTTGAAAGCCGCTGGGCCATGTCCTATTTGCGCGGCCCCATGACGCTGCCGCAGATACGCCAGGCCATGGGTGCAACGGCACCCGCACAGGCGGCGGCGACAGCCAGCGCCGCAGCAACGCCCCCCGAGGCGGCATCGCAGGGACGCCCGGCGCTCCCGCCAGAAATCCCGGAGTATTTTCTGCGGCCGGCCAATCCGGCTCAAAATCTGGTATATCGCGTGTCGGTGCTCGGCGTGAGCAAGCTGCATTTTGTCGATGCCAAGGCCGACGTGGACACATGGCAAAACCACACCCTGCTGGCGCCACTGGGAGAGGACGGCTTCGCCATATGGGAGGAAGCCGCGCTCCGGGACGATCTAAGGAACCAGCTGGACAGCCAGCCAGTCGCGGGTGCGGGCTTCGCCAAGGTTCCCTCCTCCGCCACACGCAAGCAGAGTGTGGACGGCTGGCGCAAGACGCTCAGCGCTCATCTTTACCAGAATGTCATCATGAGCCTGCTTAACTGTCCGGCGCTCAAACTGACATCCAAACCCGGTGAGGCCGAGGGCGACTTCAACACGAGGGTGGCCCAGGCACTTCGGGAGAATCGCGACATCGAGGTTGGCAAGCTGCGGGCCAAGTACGGGCCCAAACTGCAGACTCTGGGGGACCAGGTTCGCCGGGCCGAGGATCGCATCGCGCGCGAAAAGGCGCAGGCGGGCCAGCAGAAGATCCAAGCCGCGCTGAGCTTCGGCGCTACCTTGCTGGGCGCGTTCATGGGCCGGCGCGTCATGTCCGCAACCAACATCGGTCGCGCGACTTCCACCATGCGCAGCGCGAGCAAGATCGGCAAGGAGGCCGCCGATGTCGAGCGCGCAGGCGAATCGGCTACCGTGCTAAAGGAGCGGATGGCGGCACTCAATCAGCAGTTCGAGCAGGAAATCGCCGCGTTGCAAGGCCAATTCGAGCCGGCGGGGGTCGAGATAACCAAGGCCCAGATCCGGCCGCGCAAATCCGACGTGATGATTGGTCAGATCGGCCTCTGCTGGTCGCCGTGGAAGAAGAGCGCAGACGGAATGTTGGAGCCCGCATAAACGCGCTCGCCACGCTTGCCAAGGTTCTGCAGAAGTAGCCACAGCGCCGGTGGAGACCGTAGGGAGAAAGAAGGCGGCGGCGCAGGCTAGAACGAGAACGTCTCATCGTGGATCGCGCGGCGCGGCAGGCCAAGGTCACGCAGATGACCGATCACGGCCCGGCGGAATGGGTCGGGGCCGCAGACGTAGGCCGACATTTGGGAGGTGCTTGAAGGTTCGACGCATGAGCTAAGCATGGCGCGGTCGACGCGCCGGCCACCCCCTACCCCTTCACGCGTCAGCACCGGAACGAAACGAAACGCCGCATGGCGCGTGGCTGCGGCATCGAAAAACCCCTCGTCAATCCGTTCGTCCCCAGTGCGCATGCTCCATACCAGCGTGACCGGCTCGGCGATGCCATCGGCATCCCATTCCCTCAGGATGGACATGAACGGCGTGATGCCGATGCCACCGGCAACGAAAAGATACGGCCCGGCGCCGCGCACCGGAGTGAATCGCCCGTACGGGCCGTCGCAGAGCAGTCTGGCTCCCGCAGCCACCGACGGTATGGCAGCCGAATAATCACCGAGCGCTTTGACGGTGATGTTGAGCGTCCCGGAGCCCGGAGGCGAGGAGATCGTGAACGGGTGCTCCTCAAAGCCGCATACGGGCGATAGAATGCGGAAGAACGCGAATTGTCCGGCACGATGTTCAAGATTGCTCCCGTCGGGCCGGGCGGCGCGGATTTCCACGACGGAGTCGGTAAGGCGGCGCACGGCCGTGACGCAGAACGTGCGCCGGTAGAGGAGCGCCACCCTCAGCACCTTGTGATAGAAATAAACCAGCAGGGCCACCGTGCCCCAGAGGCCCATCAGCCCCAGTCTGGCTCTGGTCTCCGCCGTCGGCGAAGCCATCAGCACATGCGCCGTCACGAGGGCGAGCGCCGGGGCCGTAAGATTATGGAAAAGCTTGAGACGCGAGTAGTCGAAACCGAGCCGTCGCACGCCGAACGCCCGAAAAGCGGCCAACGCCGCAATCCCGTGCAGCGAATTGCCTACCATGAACAGGACCGTGGCCAGCCCCACGGCGGCGAAAAGCGCAATGGCCGCGATCCCGAGAGTGGTCTGGACTGTAATTGACGCAAAGAAGAGGCACTTAAAGACGACGTGTGCGCAAGCGAAGGTGAATGCCGCGCCGGCCAACCGGCCATGAAAGACCATCACGCGGTCGTGTCCGAACAACCGGTCTAAGTAACGGAAGCGCGCAGACAGGATCAGGGTGTTGGCAAAATAGACGTAGCTCACAATCCCACAGAACATGCCCAGCGAATAGCTGTGCAGGATCGAGTACCAGTTGCCGGCGAAATAAGCCTGAAGCGGCACTGCGGGGCATAGTACCACAGCCACGAGCCACAGAGTCCTCTGCAATCGCTCCCCCGCCATCGGCCCGTCCCTCATCGGCCGGCTACTTTGGTACGGAAGGGGCAATGATCTTGCCGATCCGCGCCACGTAGTCGGCAGCCACGGCCTTGGCGTCACCCTTGCTCGACGCAGACGTTACCGCATCGACTTCGGCGATCACCTTCCAATCGCCCGTTTTCGTGGTGTGCAGGAGAATCCGGGCGGCCTGGGCCTTGTTCGCCGCGAGCCATTCCGTGATCCAGGGGCGGACCTTGGAATGCACGCCGGAGTTGGTGATGAACACGGCGTCGAAATCCGCGGCTTTCGCGTCAAGTCCGCTATTGGAGTGCAGGGCCTTGGTCACTTCGCAGCCCTGCTGCGTGAGTAGCCGCTGCATCTCATCCACAAGCGCCTGCTTGTAGTCGGTCTTCTCCCACGCGAGGAGAACACGTTTCTTCGGAGCCTCCTGTGCCAGAACTGTGGCCGCCAGGCAAACCGTAACGCACGCTATGACCAGTGATCTCATGCTCTATTCCCCCTATGGATTACCCATTGAACATTTACGAGAATACAGAGGCAGAAGGCATAAGTCAAACCACGCGGCTTGCCTCGTGTTCACATTCCGGCCCATCGACCAAACAGCCACACCGCTATTGGAATAGTGATAGCGGACGCGGCATAGCTTGTCAACAGCAGCTGGCTGGTGAACGCCACGTTGCCGCCGCTCCGCCCGACCATAATAGGGGCGGCGGTTATGGGCGGCATTGCCGCTTGGAGCAGGAGCAGGAAGCCCAGGTCGCGCGATAGGTTGAGGATCGGCATCGCGGCCAGGAACAGCAAGGGGAAGACCACATTGCGGATGCCGATGAAGGCGATGATCTCGCGCCAGTAAATCGGCCCGCGATTCTCGTAGTCCTCGCGAATGCGCGCGCCCAGCAGGATCATGAGCAGCGGCACGGACACCGAGCCGATCTGTTGCATTGCTTTCAGAAGCACGTCAGGGACCTGGTTCGTTAAGCCCGTGAGGCCGATCAACACGGCCGCCAGCGTGGTTAGCAGGACTGGATGAAGCGTCTTGCGCCAATCCAGACGCGGACCCGCCTGGAAGAACAAACCACATGTGTTGAAGAAGAACGCCGGGAAGAAGAACGTCATTAGGAACAACTGCGCGACAGCCTTGGAATCCGATCCGAACATTTCCGTCAAAATGGCCATGGGGAAGAAGATCGCATTCTGGTGGAAACAGCAGAGGCGGAACTCGCGGCGAACGGACATGCGAGCCGCATAGCCCGCCGCCAAACTGACCGGCAGTGCTGCCAAGGTAAAGAGCATCCACCCGAGCGGCAGGCGGTGCCACTCCGGCATGTCCGCAGGAGGAAATCGGCGAACGATGACGACAAATACCAGGCAAGGAAGCGCGACGTCGAGCGCGATAACGCTCAAGGCGGGCATGGCGGCCGGCTTAACTACCCGGCGTGACAGAAGCACCCACCCCACCGCGATCATCAAGAAGAGGACAAGTAGCGCTTGAATTGCTGCCACTGCCGACTGCATCCACGACCTCCGAATTCAGAACGTCACCAGCATCCACGCAGCCGTGCTCCGGAAGACCCTGCAGGTGCCGACCCCATAGTTATTCAAGCGGCCCGAAGCGGCGCGGCACATCAAGCATTACTTTGCGGGGGCGTCAGCTTGTGCTTCGGTTACGATGGGAAGTTCGCGACGCGCTGCCCATTCCGTCCAGCCCCCATCGTACCATCGCACGTTCGTGTACGCCAGGAGGTGCTTGAGCACGAAGTAACTCTGGCTGGCCTGGTGTCCGGTGCGGCAGTGCACAACAATGTCCGTATCCTTCGACGGGATCATCCGTGCATAGGCGGCAGACAGAGTCTCAAGCGGTTTGAAGGCGACGACCTTGTTGGAAATCGTGACCACATCCTCCGTATAAGCGCGGTTGAGCGCGCCGGGGATGTGACCGGCACGAGCCTCGTCGGACTTCTCTCCAGTGTAGAACTCCGCCGGCCGCACATCGATGATCACGGGCGCTTGCTTGCCGAGTCCGGCGACGACGGTACGATAGTCCACGGTGAAGCGATCCGCATACTGTGGCACCGGGTAATTCGACGTTGTCACGGCGGGCAAAGCCGCGTCCGTGGGTCGGTCCTCCTGCGCCCACTTGGCATACCCACCGTTCAGGACAGCGTAGTTCTTGTGTCCCATCCTCTCGAGCGCCAATGCCGACAGCGTCGCGTCATGGATCTTCTCACCGCTTGCAAGAACAACGGTGTCCGAGGGAGTCAGGCCCAAGAGAGAAAACTGGGCCGCCAGCATGGGCGCAGGCAGGAGCATGGATGGGACGCCTTCAATATTGCCGCGCAGGCTTTCCACGTTCAAGCTGAGGGAGCCCGGAATGTGCGAGGTGTTGTATTCCGGCTGAGGCCGCAGATCGATGATCTTAAGGCCCGGCGTCCCCAGTCGGGCAGCTAGCCAGTCGGTGTCGACAGCGCGCGGTGTGGCGTCGATTGACAGGGTCGAGACAGCGCCGGCTCTGGCGGAAACGGCTGGGGAGTCGAAAAACGCGCGCCAGGCATTGACCCTGGCGGCATCCGCAGCCGATATCGGCTCGCGACGCAACGAGACGGGTTTAAGACAACGATCCCGGAACCCCTGAAACCCGTCGGTCAGCAGGTACACATTGGAGAATCCCATGCGCTGAAGCGAATCACGTGCCTGGGCGGGATGGGTCATCCCGTTCGAGTACAACACGATCGTCCCCATGTTCCTGTGCGGTTGGAGTGCATCGGCCAGTTCCTGCAGCGGCACATTGATGGTGCCGGGGATATGGCCGGTCTTGAACTCCGACGCAGGCCGGACATCCACCACCAGCAAATCTGGCTCGCCGGCCATCAGACGGTCCGCCAGTTCCTCCGGTTCGATGTGGTCCCCGGCCTGGTCCACCTTGGCCAACAGCGCCTTCTCGTCCGGCGCCACGGGCACGGCGGCATGCCCCCTGCCAGCGTCGCCGCCCGGCAGGACGAACAAACCAGCGGCCGCCGCGATCAGCGCCACGCTGAACGCTTTCAGGAAGGGCGACCCCAAGTAAGGGCCGCGCCCCATGCGCACTTTCTCGGCCCATTCGGCCAGCCAGAACGCCGCAACAGCGACCAACGTGAAGACCAGGGCGAAAGTATTCCGCGACATCCCGAGATTGTCATAAACCATCTGCACTCCGCGGTCCCCAGCGGTCATGAGCGACCCGATAACGGGAAACAACTCGTTGAAAAGGATGCTGCCCCCGACGGCGCCCGCAAGAAACACCAGTGCATCCATCCGGCCCGCCGCCAGGCCGGCAGCCGCCGTGCCCGGACACCACCCGCCCATGACGAACCCCACCCCGAACAGGAGTCCGCCGACAATTTCCGCGCCGTAGAGTGTCGGCATCAGGAAGATGTTTTCCAGCCGAACCCACCCCAGCGCCACCAGATACGACAAACCCAGCATGGCCGTGATGAGGGCGGTGAACATTACCTTCAGGACCGCCATATCGGTGAAATAGAACACGCCCGCGAGGCGGCGCGAACTGCTGAACCCGGCCCGCTCCAGGGCGAATCCGAATCCGATGCCGATCAGCAGCGCGAG
>CAZWPN010000121.1:0-10134 GCA_964635275.1 uncultured Victivallales bacterium
AGCCGCCTGAAGCGCTGGCATGGAAACGCAGTTCTTTCGATGTTGTCTATTAACGGAGTTGGAGGTTTGTAATTATGAAGAAATCCATTGCTTCATTCTTGTTGTTGGTGTGTATTGCAACGGCCGCGCAGGCCGGAACACGCGCGGGAGCACGCGAAATTCAGGCACAAGGGACCGTAAAGGCCAGTGGCAATACGGAAACAGACGACAGAACGTACGACTTTACAACCACCCTGACATTGAACTACTTCCTGACTCCGCAGATCTCAGTGGGTGGATCGGCCATGTCCATGGTCATGATGGCGGTACCTGAGGAGGGCGATTCAATTCCGTTGGGAATGTTGTTCCTCTTGGCTCGTACGGATTTTTACCTGACGGATGGCAGCGCCGATGTGGCGCCCTATATCGGCGCCAGGGTGGGTATGGTCAACTTCATGTATGAAGGCGACGACAAGGCGGAGAGCACTACCACGCTTGCCGGTGGCGGCCAGGTCGGTTTCAAGTACTTCGCAACCGAGAACACGTCATGGAACCTCGAAGGTGCCCTGACAGTGTGGGTTCCAGATGTGGAAGACTCCGAATCGAGCGATGTCTACCAGTACGATCTGGCGCTTCAAGTCGGGTTCTCGTACTACTTCTGACGTGAACAGAGCACAGCCCGCTGTGCTTGGCGGGCATTCCGGGCACGGGCCCAGCGCCCGTGCCCGGCTTCATCCGGCGGTTAGCGAAGCATGAAGCAGGCAGTTATGCTAAATCTGGCGACCGCCACGGGTTTACTGTGCCTTCTATCATGCTGCGGGCTGACGGGATGCCAAACGCCAGCTTCGGGCAGCGGATCAACAGCCGCGTCCCGCTCCAAGCCTTCATGGACACTTCAGAAACCCCGTACCCCGGAGTTCTTCGTAGGCGTGGGGATGGCTGAGAAGCGCGGCAACGGCGACCATGCAACGCTGGCCCGCAACCAGGCACTGAGCGACCTATCACAGGAAATCACCGTCACCATCTCCAGCGATTTCATCAACCGTCTTAGCGAGGCATCCGGCGCTACGAAAGAGGAGGTTCACGCTGAGATACGGGCTACGACAAGGGCGCGCCTGGTGAGCGTTGAGCTGGTTGCCGCATGGGAAGACCGCAAGGAGTACTGGCGCTTTGAGCGGGTCTCTAAAGCCGCCTACTACGCGGAACTGCTCCGGTCGCTTCGCGATTCCATGGCCGCAGCACAGTCGCTGATGGCCGCCGCCGATGCGGAACCGAACCCGGTCTCGGCGATCAAGTTCTATTTTCAAGCGATCGACACCATCGAAGACCTCGTGGCATGCCCCTTACCAGAGGCGTATAGCGGACCCACACCGCTTGCGCTGGTGCAGGACATATTCGCGCGCGCGCAGCGCCGCATGTCGGCCATCGAACTGCAAGTTCCGCGCAAGGTTGCGCCCGCTCTTGACGGCATGCCGTTGCACGAGCGGATTCAGGTGCTGGTTGCCATCCCAGGACGACCCGGTCGCGAACCTGTGCCCAATTTGCCCCTGGTTTTCCATGCGTCGGCGCCCATTGCCGGACTTAACCCGGCGGCCCAGACCGATCCCTCAGGGCTTGCCTACTTCAACGCATCCGGGATCCTAACCACAGACTATGGAAAGTCCATCGAGGCCCGCGTGGATGTTCCAGCGCTCTACGGCCAGGCCAAGGACAGCACAATCGTCGGCGCCATGCTCCAGCGGCTCACCGCGCCTACGGCCAGCCTCATGCTCAAGGGCGCTGCCGATGCCGAGGACTACCTGTGGCGACGCGAATTCGAGGGGCAGCGCGTGGCGATCCTCTGCGCCTATGAAGCCGCCGGCACTGTCAGGGAATGGACCAAGATGCACGATGAGCTTTCCACATGGGTCCAGGGCAGGGGGGGCGTAATCGTGCGACCTTCCGACCGCATTGAGCTTCCCCGAGTCATTGAAGCGGCTGCGGACATACACCAACCATGGGCCATCGGGAACATCCCTGCAGTCGACCTGGTGCTCGTTGTAGCCGCCGTAGGGAAACTGGACCGGCGGCGCAGCGCCCATGGGGAGGAAGTCCAGTTCGGCGGCGAGCTCCTATGTGTCACGCAGCGTGGCGGAACACCCGGCTTCTCCGACCGCCTCACCGCTCAGGGCGGGTGGAACCCGATGGGAGAGCGGATGGCAATGGATGTGTTTGCGCTCAACGCCATGAAACGCTGGAGATCGCAGTACCTTCTGCACCTTGGCAATCAGGCAAAAGACAAGGGACTCTGATGAAGACTTCCATCCCATGGATCGTTTCGGTCGGGTTGCTGTGCCTGCCTGGCTGCATCACTCCGGCAACTGCTCCGTCCGCTACCGCCCGTCCAACGGAAGCAGCCCCATCCAGGGCTCCGGCGCCTGCGGCCGCAACCTCCGCACCAGCGCAAACCAAGCCTGCCGTCCCGCATCCCGAGTTTGCCCGGCAACTTCAGGGCAAGAAAGTGGCCGTCGTGGTTTACTCGCAGAACACCGCCTCGCGGGCCTACGACAAGACGGCTCTGACCCGCATGGAGAGCATACTTGCAGATAACAGCATAACCGTGCTGGACAAGAACCGTGCTGCTGAGCTCAAGGATGTCTTCCGCAAGCTCGATGACCCGGGCGCGTTTGTGACTGCCGAGGACTTCGTGGCCAACGCCGGGAAGTTCGACATCGACGGACTGGTTGCTGTGTACCTTCGCGGCGATGTACGGCCGGGGCTGGCAAGCTATTTTACCGCCACCGCAGCGGCCGACATCCGGTTCATCAGCGAGGCAAGCGCAGCGGTCAGGGCCTTCACCACCACCCCCATGGGCGTGCCGGGCATGCCGCCATCGGATGGGCTGACAGAATCCAGCGCTATGATGAACGCGGTGCAGCGCGCGGCAGACAACGCTGCCATGTCACTGGGGCTATCCGTCGCCGACCCCGTCACGCCCAACAGTGTCCAGTTGCGTCTGGAGGCCGCGCCACCGCCGGCAACGATACGCCGAACGCCGCGTGCGGCAGATGCGGCGCCTGACGCGGCACGCTTCGCAAAACTCGACACCGAGACATGGCGCAAGGAGAAGGTAACGCAATCCGTCAGGGCCCCTGGCGGCGGCCTGGCCGCCGTGGCAGGCTACATTCAGGACACCGACTTCCAACGACATCCGCCGCGTCTTTTCGGCTCCCGCATACACGTGGTTGACGAGAGCCAGAGCCGCGCCCTGCTCGTCCTCGACTGCCACAGCGTTGAGAAGAAGACGTCATCGCAGCGTGGCACGGTCAAGATTCTGGACCTCATGTTCATGGGAAACTGGCGTTATCTCGCGGCAGTGACCGGCAGCGCACTCTTCCTCTGGGACGTTGAACGCGGTCGCCTGATGGAATCCATCGAACTCACCGACGCGCCAGCCATGGCATCACTGAACGTTGGAACCGATGGAGAAGCAACGTATCTCCTGCTCGACCTCGATAGCCGTGGCGCTCGCGCATTTCGAATCGTGAGGAAATGA
Source organism: uncultured Victivallales bacterium (assembly GCA_964635275.1). Taxonomy (GTDB): domain Bacteria; phylum Verrucomicrobiota; class Kiritimatiellia; order UBA8416; family CAZWPN01; genus CAZWPN01. The sequence goes on from CAZWPN010000121.1 coordinate 3,515, forward strand.
GCCATCAGGTCACGGCGCAGCGGACGAGCCTGAGGGCAAGGAACAGAAGCTCTATGAAGAAAAAGACGATTCTCTGCATTGGTGCTGGCTACGTGGGCGGACCCACAATGGCCATGATCGCGCGCAAATGCCCGGAATACCGCGTGATGGTGGTTGATATTGATGCGGAGCGCATCCGGGCATGGCAGTCCGACCGTCTGCCAATCTACGAGCCGGGTCTGGCCGAGGTCGTGAAGGAGACGCTGAATCGAAACCTGTTCTTCTCCACCGATATTGCCGGCGGAATTGCGCAGGCCGACATCATCTTCGTCAGCGTCAACACGCCGACCAAGACATTCGGCGAAGGTGCCGGACGGGCGGCCGATCTGCAGTACTGGGAACGCACGGCGCGCGAAATCCTGCGCCACGCCAAGTCGGACACTGTCGTGGTGGAGAAAAGCACCCTGCCGGTGCGAACCGCCGAGGCCATGGAGCAGGTCCTTCGGTCCGGCGACCGAGGAGTGCGTTTTGAGATCGTGTCGAATCCCGAGTTTCTGGCCGAGGGCACTGCCATCCGGGACCTGGAGCAACCCGATCGCGTCCTTATTGGCGGACACGACTCGCCCACCGGGCGCGCCGCCGTGCAGGCGATCAGCGACATCTATGCCCATTGGGTTCCACTGGAGCGCATCCTTACCACCAGCGTGTGGTCCAGCGAGTTGTCGAAACTGGCGGCCAACGCGCTTCTGGCGCAGCGCATCAGCTCGATCAACAGCCTTTCGGCTTTGTGCGAGAGCACGGAAGCTGACATTGTCGATGTTTCCAGGGCCATCGGGATGGACCGACGCATCGGACCATTCTTCCTGAATGCAGGCGTAGGTTTCGGCGGTTCCTGCTTCCGTAAAGATATCCTCAATCTTGTCTATCTTTGCGAGCACTACGGCCTGAAGGAAGTTGGGGAGTACTGGGCCCAGGTCGTGCGCCTCAACGAATACCAGGAGGACCGCTTTGTCCGCCGGATGATCCATGCGCTGTTCGGCACACTGGCCGGCAAACGGATCGCCGTGTTTGGGTTCGCGTTCAAAGCCGACACAGGCGACACGCGCGACAGTCCTGCCATCCGGGTTTGCCGACGCCTTCTGGAAGAACGCGCGGCCGTCGTTGTCACCGATCCGCAGGCCCTTGACAACGCCAGGAAGGATCTGGCGGACGCCGCGAACGGTATCTCCTTCGAGCCAGACCCCTACAAGGCCGCGGATGGCGCACACGCCATGGCTTTCCTCACCGAGTGGAAGGTCTACGAAACGCTGGACTACCAGCGCATCTTCCAGAGTATGGCGAAACCAGCGTTCATATTCGACGGGCGCAACCGCCTGAACCACGCGGAACTCTTCAAGATCGGTTTCGATGTCTATCCCATTGGCAGGCGGCAACTGACGCACGTCTGAGCAGACAGGTTGCAGGACGTACGAATTCCACAAAACGCTTGCGACATTCGCACCTAGCGGCCACACTCATCGCATGAACCTGATGGAAATCCGGACCGCCTTGCGTGCCCGCGCCAACCCGGCGAAGGCTCGTGACCTGCAGCGTTTTTTCAAGACCGGCCCCGGCGAGTACGCCGAGGGCGACCGTTTCATAGGCATCAGTGTGCCGTCGCTACATCAGCTCTCACGTCAGTATCGCGAGGTGCCAGAGCGCGCCGTAAAGTCCCTCCTCAAATCCCCCATCCACGAGGAGCGCCTTCTGGCGCTGCTGATCCTGAGGCTGAAATTCCTCCGGGCAGACGAGTCCGGACGCACCCGCATTGTCACGCTTTACCTCGCCAGTTCCGCCTTCGTCAACAACTGGGACCTTGTAGACCTCTCCGCGCCTTACCTCATCGGCCCTTTTTTCGAAAAACATTCCCGTGAACCTTTGCACACGCTGGCACAGTCTCGATCTCTCTGGGAACGCCGCGTTGCCATCGTGGCCACCTTCCATTACATCCGGCAGGGAGATTTCTATGACGCACTGCGGATTGCCGATCGGTTGCTGGCGGACCCCGAAGACCTTATCCACAAGGCGGTCGGGTGGATGCTTAGGGAAATAGGAAAGCGCAATATGCCGAAGCTGGAGTCGTTCCTGCGCCCGCGCTGCCGGCAGATGCCCCGCACCATGCTGCGCTACGCCATAGAGCGGTTCCCTGAACCGCTCAGGTTGTCCTACCTGAAGGGAACAGTCAGCCCTTCTTGAACTCCTCCGCCAGGCGCAGCTCCGTGTCGTGTTCGCGAAGCGCCGAAACAACCGGCCCGATATCGCCCTCGACGATCCGATCCAGACTGTACAGCGTCAGGTTGATGCGGTGATCCGTCAGCCGATTCTGGGGAAAATTATAGGTACGTATGCGATCGCTGCGATCGCCAGAACCCATCATCGAGCGCCTGGTGTTGCCAAGCTTGGCCTCTTCAGTGCGGCGCCTCAGATCAAGCAGTCGCGACTTTAGGACCGTCATCGCCTTGTCGCGGTTGCGGTGCTGTGAACGCTCATCCTGACACTGCACTACCAGACCGGTCGGCAAGTGGGTAAGCCTCACAGCCGAATACGTCGTGTTCACGCTTTGGCCCCCGGCTCCGGATGAGCAGAAGATGTCCACGCGCAGCTCTTCAGCGGGGATCTGGATGTCGTCATCCGCCTCAGCCTCCGGCAGAACCACCACACTGGCCGCGGACGTGTGTATCCGGCCCGACGCCTCGGTCACCGGAATCCGCTGCACACGGTGGACACCGCCTTCATAGCGCAACAAGCCGTAGGCTCCGCTTCCTTCGACGGTAAACACCACTTCCTTGTAGCCGCCAATGTCGTTGGTGCTGACATCCACCAACCCAATCTTCCACCCGCGCCCTGTTATGTACCTCGTGTACATCCGGTAGAGATCACCGGCAAAAAGCGCCGCCTCCTCGCCGCCAGTCCCGGCCCGGATTTCCATCACAGCACTGCGCGCGTCGTCCGGATCCTCGGGCAGGATGGCAACCATCAGATCCTTTTCAGCCCCTGGCAGCGCCTTCTCTATCTCGGTGACTTCAGCCTGGGCGAGGGCCACAAGGTCCGGATCACTCCCCTCCGCTGCAATCAGTTCTCGGTGTTGAGCAAGATCGTCCGCAAGCCGGTAGTAGCGTTCCGCCTTGTCGGCCAGTCGCTTGAGCACCGTATGCTCACGCACCAGCCCTACAAAACGGCTCTGCCGCGCCTGGACCGCAGGATCAGAGAGCTCCGCCTCCAGCATAGCCATTCTGGCCAACCGCTTCTCTACGTGGACTTTATCGATCATGAGAAACTCGCAGGCCGACAGATAGCATGGCTGTAAACGCAAAAAGGCTGGATTGAGCGCAATGCCAATCCAGCCTCCACACGATCCACGGCTACTTGCGGTAGCGCTTCAAGAAGTGCTCGACCCGCCCCTCTGTGTCAAGGAACGTGGCCTGCCCTGTGAAGAAGGGGTGACAAGCCGAACAGGTGTTCACCGACATCTCCTTGACCGTAGAGCGTGTTTTGATGACATTTCCGCAGGCACACGTGACCGTGGCCTCACCGTACTTTGGATGAATATCTTTCTTCATACGTAGCGCTGTCTCCGGAAAACGAATTCGCGAGATGCTACAGGGTTACCACCGGTAACGCAAGCGCCTTTTTCACCTTTGTCACCCTCATTTGAATCTTCCCATCACGAAGACATTCAGATAGATTCCCGGCCATACAGCCGCTGCACCGGGTGAACGCGCCCGCGGCGGACGCGGAGATTATGCCATGCTGGACATAAAGAGGATCCGGGAAAGCGAACCCGAAGTCAGGCTGGGACTCACGAACCGCGGCTTCGACACTGCGATGCTCGACAACATCATCGAACTCGACCAACAGCGGCGGCAGGCCGTAACCGATGTCGAAACACTCAAGAGCCGCCGCAACGCGGTATCCAAGGAGATCGGCGAACTCAAGCGCAAGGGCGAGGATACAGGGCGCATCCAGACAGAGATGCGCGAACTCGGCGCCCGGATAGCCGAGAGGGACGAGCGCGTGCGCCAGGTCGACGAGCGCCTCAACGAGTTGCTGCTTCGCATTCCGAACGTGCCCTACAAAGGCATTCCTGTGGGCGCCGACGCTTCCGCCAACCGCATCGCCCGCGCTTGGGGCCAGGTCCGTACGTTCGACTTCGCGCCGCAGGGACACGTTGACATCGGCGAACGCCTTGGCCTGTTCGACTTCGAGCGCGGCGCCAAGATCAGCGGCGCGGGGTTCCCGCTCTTCACCGGCGCCGGCGCACGGCTTGTGCGAGCCCTGATTCAGTACATGCTCGATATGCACACCCGCGAGCACGGCTACACCGAAATCTGGCCGCCTGTGCTCTGCAACGCCGCCTCCATGACAGGCACCGGCCAACTGCCGAAGATGCACGATGACATGTACTTCGTACCAACCGACGGCCTTTACCTGGCCCCGACCGCGGAGGTTCCAGTAACGAACTTCTTTCGCGGCGAGATCCTCGCGCAACCGCTGCCAGTCTACCTGACCGCCTACACGCCATGCTTCCGCCGCGAGGCAGGTTCGGCCGGCCGCGAAACTCGCGGCCTCATCCGCGTCCACCAGTTCGACAAGGTTGAGATGGTGAAGTTCGTCAGCCCGGAAACATCCTACACCGAACTTGAATCACTCGTCGCCAACGCCGAAAACATCCTGCAGCGCCTCGGACTGCACTACCGCATCCTCGAACTTTGCACTGGTGACATCAGCTTCGCCGCAGCCAAGTGCTACGACATCGAGCTCTGGGCGCCCGGCCAGAACGCGTGGCTCGAAGTATCCTCATGCAGCAACTTCGAGGACTTCCAGGCGCGCCGCGCCGACATCCGGTATCGCGACGGACAAGGCAAGGTCCGTTTCGTCCACACCCTGAACGGCTCGGGCGTGGCCTTGCCCCGCCTGATTGTCGCCTTGATCGAGAACGGACAGCAGGCTGACGGTTCGGTCATCCTGCCGGACGCGCTCGCCCCGTACCTCGGCGGCGAGACGCGACTTGAGCCGAAGAAGACCTGACACTGCGCGAATCCGCTGAGCGGAGGGATTCTGGACAAGGTACTCGACTCGGTACTCAGTTCCATCCGCCAACACCGGATGTGGAAGTCAGGCAGCCATCTGCTACTGGCAGTCTCGGGCGGCGCTGATTCCGTAGCTCTCCTCACGGCCATCCGACAGCTCGCTCCACGCCGGCGCTGGAGGCTGAGCATTGCCCATCTCAACCACCGCCTTCGTGGCAAGGAGTCTGATGCCGATCAGGCCTTCGTCCGTGCGCTTGCCCGCCGCTGCCGGATCGGATTCCACACAACCGGCACCCGTGTCACCGCCTTGGCCTCCAAGCGCGGGATATCCATCGAGATGGCGGCCCGCGAGGCACGATACCGGTTTCTAGCCCGCACGGCCGTGCGCATCGGCGCCGACGCCGTAGTCACCGCTCACACCGCCGATGATCAGGCGGAAACACTGGTCCTGCGTTTCGCAAGGGGGGCGGGAACCGCCGGGCTGGCCGGCATCCCATGGACCACAACACACCATAACGTGCACATCGCCCGTCCGCTTCTTGGCATCTTCCGCCACGAAGTCCTCGCCTTCCTGCGACGTAAAGGTGTGCACTGGCGCGAGGATGCCAGCAACTCAGACCGCGATTTCCTCCGCAATCGCGTCCGACACGACATTCTCCCCGCATTGGAATCAGCCCTCAACCCTCGCATGAAGGAAGGACTCGTCAGGACCGCAGACATCCTACGCGCGGAAAATGACTGGCTTGAAACGCTGGCCGCCGGAGAATTGACTCGCTGCTCAAACGGCAGGACTCTCATCTTGGGCACACTGCGCGCCTTGCCGTTGGCCGCCCGGCGCCGTGTGCTTAAGGAATGGCTGATACGCATTGGGCTTCCCGCCCCCAACGTTGACTTCGACACGATCGCAGCCGTAGACGACCTCATCGCAGCTAGCGCGGGCACCGGCAAGATTACCTTGGCTGGCGGGATTTATATCCGGCGCTGCAAGGGCAAGCTGGAACGGGTTCGATCTTCACGCCCCACCACGTCGTTTTGCGTATCCATTCGCGCGCCAGGCAGGATTGAAGTCCCTGAACTCGGCATGGAACTGAGAGCTGTTAACGGAACAGGCATCGTTAAGGAGCGCGGAATTCCAGGAGACCTGCCAGCGCGCGCTTCCATCAGCCGCGCGGCTGTGGGGTGCCGGGCTCTCGTACTTCGATCCTGGCGGCCGGGCGACCGCATGCGGCCGTACGGCATGCACGGAACCCAAAAGATCCACGACATGCTGATAGACGCGAAGGTCCCGCGCGAACTACGTTCCGGCATTCCCGTACTCGAATGCGGCGGGGAAATTATCTGGCTACCCGGCTCACGGATCGCGGCGGGATGGGAACTCCAGGCCCCGGACACCCCCGCCATCCTTCTGACCCTTAGCCGCAACCTACGACATTCCAGGGGTTCAACGCGAGATTGACACTGCGCGCTGACTTCGCTATTAATTCCACTTTTCCAGCGGCGAGATAGCTCAGATGGTAGAGCAGCGGACTGAAAATCCGCGTGTCGTGGGTTCGATTCCCTCTCTCGCCACCA
>CAZWPN010000122.1:0-10044 GCA_964635275.1 uncultured Victivallales bacterium
GGTCCCGTACTGAAATAGGTTGTCACATGGCTAAGGGAGGAGTAGCCATGGGAAGACAAGTTATACGGTACAGTGAGGCGTTCAAGCGGCAGGTAGTGCAAGGGCTCGAAAGCGGGAAGCACGAGTCGATAGAACAGGCTCGGCGGGTGTCAGGGATCCGCGGGTCTATGGCTGCTCTTCAACCACATTGAGGCGAGAGGCGGGCGACGAGGCACGCGGAGCTTTGCGGTTTTGGGCTGTTTTGCGCCCTTATCACCGGCATTGACATTCTGGCGTAATCGAATAATTATTCGAACATGGTAACTACTCAGGTATCCAGAAGACAGAATTCAGAATAGAAAACGCAGAAATCATCTCTCACGGGGCAAACAAGGACAGCGTACACGGCCACATGACGAACGTTTATTCCCCGATTCTGACTCCTGAATGCCTGAGTAGTTACGGTGTTATAAGGATTGACGGTGACGCTGGTTGTGCAAGCAAAAAGGGGAAGATCAATGAGAAGAAGATGCATCACGTTAACGATTCTGCTCATGCTCCTTGCGACCTTGATCGGGCCTCCCAAAGCGTGTGGGCAATCGGACGTCGAGTCTCTTGCCCGAGATAACACAAGTTTCGCCTTTGACCTGTATCGCAAGCTTGCGCTGGCCCAAGGCAATGTCTTCTTCTCGCCCTATGGTATTTCGACGGCGCTCGCCATGACGTACGCGGGGGCGCGCGGCAACACTGAAAAAGAGATGGCTGGTACGCTCAAGTTCTCCTTAGGCCAGACGGAACTGCATCCAAATTTTGCCAAGATGGATGCACAACTGAAGAAGGCGGAACAATCAGGTGTCCGCCTGAGCATTGCCAATTCCCTGTGGCCGCAGAAGGACTACCCGTTCTTGGACGAATACCTCGCTCTCATGAAGACGCACTACGGGGTTCTCGTTACTGCAGTGGATTATCGTGGTGGACGAGACGCAGCGCGAGAGTCCATCAACAGATGGGTCGCAAACAAGACTCAGGATCGGATAAGAGACATCCTTATGCCTACCGATCTTACAGGCATGACGCGCCTTGTTCTGGTGAACGCGATCTACTTCAAAGGTAAGTGGGCGAGCCAGTTCAGGGCTGGAAACACTGAGACAGCGCCTTTCCATGTGGCCCCGGGAAAGACTATCCAAATACCTATGATGACTCAGACACTGGAGTGCCGCTATGCAAGCCTTCCCGCAATGGACGTCTTGGAGCTTCCGTATGCAGGCGACGGTCTGTCGATGATCGTTCTTCTGCCGAAGCAACTTGACGGCATTCAGAAGGTCGAGAGCGAACTATCTGCGGATAACCTGGCGAGATGGTTTGGCGCCCTCCGTGAGCAGAAAGTGCTCGTGTTCCTGCCGAGGTTCAAAACGACGTGCAGGTTCGGGCTTAACGACACTCTTGCGGCGATGGGCATGGTTGATGCCTTCAGCGACACCAGAGCCAATTTTGCGGGCATGGATGGTCGGTCAGACTGGCTGTACATCAGCGCAGTCATTCACAAGGCATTCGTGGAAGTGAACGAGGAGGGCACAGAAGCTGCGGCGGCAACGGCCGTGGTCATGGCAACAAAATCTGCCCCCGCCCGTCCATCAACGTTCCGTGCCGATCATCCATTCGTCTTCCTGATTCGAGAGAAGCGAACCGGCAGCATTCTGTTTGCGGGGAGGCTGTCCGATCCGGCAAATAGTGGAGAATAGAGATCTTTCGTACTCTTGACCTGAATGTAGACTTGAGGCAACCTCCTATGTCGCGGGGTTTTGCCGGGCAGAAGGGGAGGGATATGTGAGACGCCTATCCTGGTTGATGATTGTGTTGCTGGCAACGTTGGCGCAGGGCGAGGAAGGAACGTTTCCGAAAACAGAGCAGGTCGAGAAGGAGATCGCCGAACTTGACCGAACGTCCGTGGCCGTTGAGTCCCGGGACATATCGAAGGCGATCAACGCCATCCAACAGGAGCAGCAGAAGCGTTCCTCCGAACTGTACGAGAAACTTCAGAAACTGCAGCAGTCGGATACCTACCGCGATTACCTGAAGAAGCGCCAGGTCCTCGAATCTCAAAGGAGCAGAGAGTGGGAAGTCGAGCGCAAGGCGATGGTCGAGGCCGCCAAGATGATCTACGCCGTGCGGCACGAGGAGATTAAGCAAAGAGCGATGGCGGCTTGCCCCCGAGCGAGGGAACTAGGGCTCGACGTCATAACCTACCCGCGGGTGGACGGGTCGACTTCGACCGGGCCATTGAGCGTGGTGATAGCCTGCCGTGTCTTGGGTGTGCCGTACGAGTGGGTCTACCCGGAGCCGAAGGGGCATCCCTGGCGCAACCAGCCGGATGTGTCGGCTTTCTTTCTCCCAGCGGCGGCACGCTATGATCCAGGCAACTACGAGTTTTTGCTCGCGACCTTGAAGGTGGTCGCCAAGCCGGGGCGCAAGGAGCAGGAGCGAATGGCGATCATGATCAACAGCCTGCTGGCAGCCAGCACGTCCACGCACGATGCCTACGTGAATCTCATCGAAGGCAGAAGCGACCTGAACCTGGCCGCACGCCCACCCTCCGAGAGCGAACTGAAACTCGCCAAGGAGAAGGGCGTGGCCATCAAGCTGGAGCCAGTCGCCCGCGATGCGTTTGTTTTCGTCGTGAACAGGAAGAATCCAGTGAAAGGGCTGACGCGCCAGCAGGCGCGGGAAATCTATGAGGAGAAGATCACCGACTGGAAGAGTGTCGGGGGAGGAGAAGGCAAGATACGGGCCTTTCGCCGCGAGCGCGATTCGGGGAGTCGGGAGTTGTTCGACGCGCTCGTGATGCAAGGGCAGGCGCTGTCTGAAGACAAACGCTTCGGCTCCCTCTATGCGAACAGCATGGGAGGGCCCTTCAGTCAGGTGACGCAACAGCCCGACGGACTGGGGTACTCGATCTACTATTACGAACACTTCATGGCGGCCAGCCCCTTCACCCGCGCCGTCGCGATCGACGGCATCGAACCAACTGCGGAGAGCATCGCCTCCGGGGACTACCCATGGGTGACACGCGTATACGCGGCGTACCGGGCCGGCGAACCGCAGGACAGCCCCGGGATGAGGCTTTTGAGGTGGCTCTCGTCGGCGGAGGGGCAGGCGGTCGTTCGAGAGAGCGGATATGTGCCAGAAAAGTGATTGCCGCGCTATCGACTGGATGCCGCCACTGTCTCGAACATACAACTGCGGCCAAGCAAGATGCTCGGTACGCGTAACGGTAGCTGATATGGTGCCGGGGGCAATCTGAGCGGGATGTCGGCATGTTTCGCGCCACAGCCGTAACGTTGGGTGCAACAATTGTGAAGAAAGGCCTAATCCCTGTTCTGCTTGCGATCATTGGCAGTCATGCTTTTGCTGATGGGTATGTCCCACACAGGAGGGAGGAGGCCCTGATTTCACGGTGCGGCAGAAGGGACTTAGCGGCACGGCCTGTCAGATATCTGAGGCTTCTCTTGCTTGTCTGCCTGACCGCGGGCTGCGCACATTCTCAACAGCCGGCCCGTCTCCCACCTGCGAGACGAATCTATTCAATAGTGCTCACTCGGCAAGGTGGCTTTTCGCCTGGCCCTGATCTGTACTTGAGAGGCCATGGTCAGTCACTCTTGCGATTGGAACGTGTATCGGCCGCTCCGACCACCAATGAATGGTATCATGAATGGCGCTATGGTTTCTCGCCTGACCCAAAGACTTGGGATGATGCCTGTGCCGTAGTGGAAACGGCGCCCGTCTTCTCTTTCGCCGCCTGGGGTCGCCCTGCGGAGGAACGACACCTGACGATCAACATGGTTCCGCGACGCCCCGGTGTGCCTGATGAACAGATCGTGTGTGTGACAGTGAACTTTGATGACGGACGGAGCATAGCCTTCAGTACATGGGCGGGCCAGAAGTATGAGCACTTCGACAAGGTCTATTCCTATCTTATGGGCGTGATCCAGGCACAAGCAGAGCTGGTCGAAACCCGAAGTGCACTTGTAACGGAACTATACCATGGGCCATACGATAGGACTTGGAAACCGGAAGGCTTCTTCAAGCACAACACACCTGGTGGAGACGACGGCAAATAGCCGCGCCTCACTCGAATGTTGAACTCACGATGATAGCCTCGCAAACTCGGTGTCGTGACGGATGGGGGGCGGGGGAAAAGGAGGATCAGATGAGTGGAATGATGCAGTTGTCGAATCTGACGGAGCAACGGGAGAAGACGTATTTCGGTTTGGCGCTTGCCATATCAATCGTGGTGTGGCTCGGTTGCGCCGTCACGATATTCCCCCTGCTTATCGTTGGCGTCGTCGCACTGTTCGTGTGGCTGGGAAACGGGCTCTTGGTGGCCCAACTCAAGGCCGACGCTGTGAAGGTTGGCGGAACGCAAATGGCAAATCTGTCGGAAACGTTCGCCAGGGTGTGCAAGAAGCTGGAGATCGCGCAGATTCCCGATCTGTATGTGCTTCAATCCGGCGGTCTCCTGAACGCCTTTACGACGCGGCATGGCGGAAGGAACTTCGTCGTGGTGTTTTCGGAACTCCTGGAAGCCTACGGAACCGACAGCGCGGAGATCGAGTTTCTGCTGGGGCATGAACTGGGACACATCAAACGAAGTCATATCCTGAAGAGGATATTCCTCGCGCCCGGCCTTCTGTTTCCATTGCTCGGCAACGCCTACAGCCGGGCGTGCGAGCTGTCCTGCGACCGGCACGGAGCCTTTGCCGCAAGCCAGATTGAGGGCGCGCTCAACGCCATGATGGTTCTGGCCGGGGGGCGGCAAGCCGGATCGGCAATGAATGCGGCATCCTTTGCCGAGCAGTACGCCAACCACCGTGGATTCTTTGTCTCGTGGTACGAACTGGCCTCCGGCTATCCCACGCTTTCCCAGCGCCTGGCTAACCTGCTGGCAATCGGGGAGAACCGCGCCCTTACCTCCGCCAAGCGCAACCCAATGGCCTATCCCTTCGCGTTCTTCTCTCTGGGCGGCGCCCATTCCGGAGGAGCCAATATGATGATTACCGTCGCCGTGATAGGACTACTGGCCGCCATCGCCATCCCTTCCTTTGTCAAGGCGCGGGAGACGGCGCAGCGAGCCGTGTGCGTCAACCACATGCGACTACTCGATGAAGCCAAAGAACGGGCCACTCTGGAGAACAACTGCAAAGATGGCGACACCATTCCAGAGCAGGAAGTGTCGAAGTTCTTGAAGAACGGTTTGAGCGGGTTGGTCTGTCCCAAGGGTGGTCGTTACGCCATTAACCCAGCCGGAGAGGACCCGGAGTGTTCCATCCACGGATCACTGTCGGACGTGATCGAGAGCGGACAACGATTTCCTGGTCAACCGTCCGACCGCACGTTGTGATCGGCGCATTTCTGTTTGTGATGTGGAAACTGGAACGGGTAGCATCCAACCGTGGAAGCTGAAAAAGTAACCCCGTTGCGCAACTGCGCCGATCTGACAAAACTGAACATCATGGCACTGACCTGCCCGCAGGTGGCCGCTGAAATGCAGCAGCGCTATGGCCGGGGACTGCACCACGCGGCGGCCCTTTACGGTGAGGTGTTCAAGCGGGGCCGGACCACTGTCGAATCGGCGCCTGAATTTGCCGCCCCTGCCGATTTTGCAGGGCGGCTCCGCTGCGATCTGTGGATTCCACCATGCAGCATCGTCGGGCAGCAGGAAGACGGTGGCGTGGTGAAGTTTGTGACCGGCCTTGCCGACCACCGGACGATCGAGTCCGTTCTCATCCCGTCCAACGATCGCAGCACGCTCTGTGTTTCTTCCCAGGTGGGGTGCGCGATGGGCTGCACGTTTTGCGTGACGGGCGCGATGGGTTTCATCAGGCAGCTAGAGGTTCATGAAATTGTCTGGCAGGTGTGGGCCGCCCGCTTTCTTCTGGGCCGCGCCGTCGACAACGTGGTGTTCATGGGCATGGGGGAGCCGCTGGACAACTTCGATAATGTGGTTCAGGCGATTCGTGTCATGAGCGATCCGCGCGGGCTCAACATTGCCTGCCGCCATATCACGCTTTCCACCGCGGGCCATGCCGACGGAATCCGCCGGCTGGCCGCGCTGGGCCTCCCGCACCTGCGTCTTGCGGTATCGATCAACTCGGCGACGGATGCGCGGCGCAGTGAAATCATGCCGATCAACAGAATATACCCTCTGGCCCGGGTCGTTCAGGAGATGCGTGCCTTTCCGCTTGGAAAGAAAGGGGTTATATTCATCGAATACGTCCTGCTGGCCGGCGTGAACGATTCGCAGGGCGACGCGCAGGCCCTGGCGAGTTGTCTGCGCGGGATCCCCGTCCGTGTGAATATTATTCCGCTGAACTGCGGGGATTGCGCCGCGGCGCATAAGAGCCCGGCCCCGGCGCGGGTGGAGCAGTTCAAGCGGTGGCTGGTAGACGAGCACCTTTTCGTGCGTGAGCGCAGGCTCAGGGGCTCCGGAGCCATGGCCGCCTGCGGACAACTGGGGAGCTGGCATATTGCCGAATCAAAGCTGTAGGGTACGGTCCATACGTCCTTACACATCAAAACCGGATTGTCTTCGCACCTCGCCATCTCGCCATGGCCAGACCACACTGGGACCAACGTTCCCTTCATTTCTGTACAAAGCCTACCGGCGAGCGCGCTTTCAATGCGCTCTTGCCCCTCCTGGCCGCTTCTGGTACCTCTTCTGCCATGAATTCGCTCCTTCATACCGGTCTTGACGGGCGTGCGCCCGCACTCCATGAAAAGCGATTTATTATCAGTTGATACATTACCCATCATGAGTTCAGAATCCAGTCATCCTACGGCCGCGCTGCTGCAAAAACGTGTGCATCTGATCGCCTGCGGCGTTCTGGCTATCGACCTGAAGGCAATCGTGAAGAAGCTTGGGATTGAGCCGGCCTTGACGTTCCTGCCGGGCGGGCTGCACAACAACCCGCAGGAATTGCGCCGGCGTCTGCAGGAAGCCATCGACGCAGCCTCAGCGGACGGCAAGAGCGATCTAATTGCCGTCGGCTACGGCGTTTGCGGACGAGGAACGGTCGGCCTGCAGGCGCGCGACGTGCCGCTGGCGATTCCCTGCGTGCACGATTGCATCGCGCTCTTTCTCGGATCGGACCGGGCTTACAGCGAGCAATTCGGAAGATATCCCGGCACCTACTACGTCTCCGCCGGCTGGGTCGAGGGAAAGGTCCGCCCATGGAGCGCCCAGGAAGAAGAGCCCTTGGATTACCGCAGCCCGCTGGCGTGCGATATGGAACACCTGAAGGACCAGTATGGTGGCGACAACGCCCAGGCCATCGAGCAATTCCTTTCCAGCTGGCAGCGCAACTACCAGCGCGCCGCTTTCATCGACACGGGTGAGAGCTCCGAGCGTCGCGACCGCTACGCCGGCATGGCCAAGGCGATGGCCGAGAAGTTTGGATGGAAATACGAGGAACTGCCGGGCACTCACGACCTGCTGACGCACCTGCTAACGACACAGGAAACCACAGAGGGAATCCTGATCGTCCCGCCCGGCCACGTGACGGTGTATGACGGCATCAGCAGACGGCTGAAAGCCGCGCCACTCCAGGAAGGCGCCACGGCCGCACAACCTCTTTCCCAATGGGTGATCGAAGAAGAGCAGGGCCATAAGCCGAAAGTCGGGACGGCTGACGGCAAGGCACGGCTGGGACTGGGAATCGATGCCGGCGGTACGTACACCGATATCGTGATCTACGATTTTGTGACGCATACAGTGCTGCAAAAAGCCAAAAGCCTGACCACCAAGTGGGACTTCTCCATCGGCATTGACGCCGCGCTGGACCAGCTTGACGGAAGCCGGTTTGCCGAGGTTGATCTCGTTTCCGTTTCCACGACCCTCGCCACCAACGCCATCGTTGAGGGGCGCGGTCAGAAGGTGGGGCTGTTGCTGATGCCTCCTTACGGTTGGCGTGATCCGGAGAATTTTCAGCACGATGTGATAACCCTCGTGGACGGCCAGCTTGAAATCGATGGGCGGGAACTAGTTCCGGTAAACCCGGAACAGGTACGGCAGTGCGTGCGGCATATGCTCGACCGCCAGAGCGTGCAGGCTTTTGCCATTGCCGGCTATGCCAGCCACACAAACCCGGCGCACGAACTGCAAGTCCTGGCGGCAGTGCGCGAGGAAACCAATGCCGTGGTCACATGCGCGCACGACGTCTCCGGCGGACTCAACTATCGCATCCGCGCAGAAACGGCTGTGCTGAACGCCAGGATCATTCCATGCCTTGATGCCTTCCTGGAGAATGTTCAGTCAACGATCCGGCGCCGCGGACTGCAGGCGCCGCTGATGGTTGTAAAGAGCGACGGTTCCTTGATGAGCCTGGAAGCTGCCCGCCAGCGCCCGATTGAAACAATTCTTTCCGGCCCCGCCGCCAGCGTGGCGGGCGCCATCTATCTTACCGGGGCGCCGGATGCCATGGTCGTGGATATCGGCGGCACGACCACCGACACCGCGACGATTCGCCACGGCGCCGTCGAGACCAGTGACGATGGCGCGACCGTGGGGCGATGGAAGACGCACGTTGAAGCGCTGAACATGCGCACGCTCGGACTCGGCGGAGACAGCCGGATCGCCATCTGGGAGGGAAAACTCCACATCGGCCCACAGCGCATTGCGCCGATCGCCTGGCTTGCCGCGAGGGATCCGCGGATCAACGAAGCGCTGCTCTGGGTGGAATGCCACCTCGACCGTTTCAACGTTTCCTCGCGCGGCATGGAGTTGCTGGCGCTGACCCCGTATGACCACCGCACCCTGCAGGATCAGAAAGAGAAGTGCGTCGTGGCGCGCCTGAAACAGCGCTGCTTTTCAGTGGATGAGTTGCTCCAATGCGAGAACAGCATGGCGGAGCATTTTCTGCCGCTCGACCGCCTCGAGGCCGACCACATCATCCAGCGCTGCGGCCTGACGCCAACGGACCTACTGCATGCCCGGGGAAGCCTGCGCCTGTGGGATATCCAGGCATCGCAGTGCATGTGCGACCTCTATGCGCGACTCCTGCGCCTCACACGTGACGGATTCATCGAGCAGGAGTTGAATCACTTCGTCAGGCTGCTGGCCTTGGAGCTTATCAAGAAGCAGTTGACGGACGATATCGACCCCGAAGCTCTGGAACAATCCGAAGCCGCGATGGCGTTGATCAACAAAGCTCTCGACGGGGACAACAATACATATAGCGTGCGCTTCAAGCTCAAGAATCCGGTGATTGGAATCGGCGCGCCGACCCACTTCTTCCTGCCGCAGGCTGCCGAACTGCTGCAAGCGAAAGCGATCATCCCGGAACACGCCGATGTGGCCAACGCCATAGGAGCGATCACAAGTTTGGTGCGCATCCTGCGACAGGTCACAATAGGGGTGAACGAAAAAGGGCTCTATCGCCTGGAAGGATTGCCCGGCACGCCGACGTTTGGAAATGTCGAGGAAGCGCAGAGGTTTGCCGTCGACCGGCTGACCGACACCGTGCGCGATCTTGGCCGCCAAGCCGGCACGAGGCAGTCCAGAGTCAAAATCCGGATCAAAGACCACATGGTTGCGCTGAAGGACGGGCAGCAGCTCTTCCTCGATCGCTCAGTGGAAGCTCTGCTCACTGGGCATCCCGACCTGGCCACGCTTGCTGCCGAATAGGGCATACTGGAATGTCGCCGGCGTCTTTTGCCTGTCCGGCGCGGAGCACGGCAGTGGACCCTTCGGGGCAGGCTCAGGGACACTGTCTGACGTGGCTACAATTGGCTCGCGCTTGCTCCACCGTCCGCCGTAATCGTCGCCGTCGTCGTCAACCGTTATCTTTCCTCTCCCGGTGGACGACTACGGCGACGACTACGGATCACGATCTCCTCCGGTCTTTCCTTCGATTTCTCCGTGTCCAAAACATCATGCGGCAATTTACGCCCCGGGATCCTTACGCCGCCGCAGCCGATCCAGGGTCACGGCGGCCACGATGATCAGGCCTGTGACGATTTCCTGAACCCAGTTGGGCAGATCCAACTTGGTGCACCCGTTGGCGACGGCCG
>CAZWPN010000123.1:0-9995 GCA_964635275.1 uncultured Victivallales bacterium
CAAGTCGCCTGTGATCCCTTCGGAGGCACGCTCAGAAGCACCGGCCCGAGGGCCGCCGGGAACCCGTGGAGGTTCTCGACGAAGTACACGGATCAAGAGTCGGGGTGGCTGTACTACGGCTACCGCTACTACGTGCCGAAGCTCGGGAGGTGGGTGAGTAGGGATCCTATCGAAGAACGGATACCCACGGGGCATCCCATCGTTTTTGCCCGCAACAACGGTATCAGCTTCTTTGACTTCCGCGGACTTTTGCAGATGAGAGGCGGATGCTGTTGCCCCTCCGATATTTACCTTCTGAATGCGCCGCAAGCGTTGAGCGGCCCAAATATGGGCCACACGTTCACCGTGGCTATTCGGCTTGAGGGCAAGAAGGCCAACCATTGCACGCCATGCTCGCTAAAATGGGAGGAGAGCACGAACGATCCCTATCGCCCAGAGATGCAAAAGAATGTTCCGTACGACTTCGCGGCACGCGAGTACGAGAACGAGATCTTCACTCCGTGGCGGCGTCGCGTAATGGATGCGCCTAACACGGAAACGATAGAACTGACCGATACTCCCTATGTCGGGCTTGGCGGACCGGCGCTAATCTCCGACGCATGGAGCGGCAACGTATATGTGCGCGACCTGATGATTCGCATTACTGTTGAGGCGGCCTCCGAATGCCCTTGCGCGCTACGGTCTGTTACTTGGACAGCCCGACAGCATCTCGTCGCGACGCGCGGCAGAGGCAGCCACCCTCAGATGATACCTATATGGCCCGATATCTCCTTCCGTTAGTCGCAGGGGGATTTATCGGCGCAGGAATCTGCGCCGCTTCTTTCCTTGCATCGTCTCGTTTTCGAGAGAGAGAGAGCCCGTCTGCCGAGGTGAACAGCGGCAAGGCGAGCGACCGTGCTACGGACTCCGCAGCACTGATCATCCCAGCGGTGTATCAGACCACTGGCCCTGACGGCGCGATACGACGTCAGGTCTCCCTTGTAGTCTTTCCTGCGGGTTCTCGGTGGATCGATGAAGCCCTATCTCAATCTGCGTCGCCACTGGATATGGCATTGAGTCTGTCCTCAGGGCGCATGACGGACATCCTTTTTGCATGCGCGGATGTCACGAGTGGGAAACTGTACGTCGCGGGCGAGCAGGGAGCGATGCGAGCATTGGCCGACTTCTATCCAATGTGGCACAACGCACTTCGCCGCCCGAGATACGTAGCCCGATTACACGCCGAGGAGAGCAAGTAGCCAACAATCCATCCCGAACCTCCTGTAGATTGCTGCTGCTATGAACTCCGCCAAACATGATCCCTTCGGAGACACGCTCCGAAGCACCGGCCCGCGGGCCTCCGGGAACCCCTGGCGGTTCTCGACCAAGTACACGGATCAGGAGTCGGGATGGCTGTACTACGGGTACCGCTACTACGCGCCGAGGTTGGGGCGGTGGGTGAGCCGAGATCCGATTGGGGAAGAGGGTGGACTAAACCTGCTTGGATTGTTCGGGAACGCAGCCCTATTGACGACGGATCCGTTGGGTTTGTCTGTGTGTACGGTTACGTTCGGGACGACATGGGACCCATCACCCGCGCTTGGGGATGATCTTTCGGGATACTGTCACAGCGAACTGTCGGGCGTAGAGAAATGGCAGTTCCAACCGTCCGGCTGCCCAAAGGGTACCTTGCGTATCGCGCAATACGCACCACAGTGTCGTATAACGATTTCATTCCGACCCGGGGGCAACCCCGATACGCCGGTCCGGAAGGGCAAGCGAACGAGCACTACGCGCGAGCATGAATTACTTCACGCCAGCTACGTCAACCATATGTTCGCTTGGTATACAGAGTCTGTCGAGAGTTGGGTGGGACCGTGCGTATGCCGCCCTTGTGCGGAGGCCTTCGTCGCCTACATGAATGCTCTGGGCACTTATCTCTCGACGGAGCAGCAGTACAGGAGCCATAGGCTCGATTGCGATGATTATCCCGTTAAGGACCCGCGGCGGAAGGGGCACTGCGACGAGGCAGCAAGACTCCATTCTCGGCTTGCTCCCGAGTACCGCTCGGCATCAGAGGCTCAAGAGGCACTCCGCCACGCTTGCGGACAATGAAAAGAGGCATCACTCCAGCATCCATGGCTGTAGCGACAGCTTTGCTGATTGGATCCTGTCGCACACAGAAGGGCAGCGTTTCGGAGATCCTGCGACCTGACGTCATCACCCCTGATGGGTGGACCGAAGTTCGGTTGCCTCCCGAGAAGGCCGAGCCGGTCGTTCTAGACATGCGCGTTATCCCGGCAGGACTCTGTTTCGAGGACGTGGAGAACATCCGCGCGCTGCTCGGGCGCATTCCTCATATCGACAAGCATGTACTCAGCATCCGCGCGGCGTGGCCGCCGCGGGCATGTGCAGCGGAGGTCATTACGCGCGGGTACGCGATCTACTTCGTCCGTACTCGTCAGGGATGGGATATCGCCCACGCCGACTACCTGACAGTAGACTGATCCACCGTCGCCGCAGTTGTATTGAACGCCGCTACAGCTCGCCTCCTCGACGCGCCTTACGAAGACTGCCATCCGGACGCGACCCCCACAATGAAGAGTGAATGTGATTTGACGCCAGCCACCTGCGATGTTCTCATCCATAGTGATGAAGGCTGAGGGATTGCCATGGGGGATACTCGCTGGCCGTGCGCTCGCGCCCTGCATCCTTACCGCGTTTTGGGCCGTCGCATGCATGGCGGGGCCACGTCTCACATGCCCGGAGCCGATCTGCCGTTTCGGTACCAAGACGAACGACAGCGAGGATGTCCGGGCGGAATTCCTGATTCGGAACACGGGTGACGAACCGGCGAAGATTGGCATCGACCCCATGGGCTGCGGATGCAACCTCAGTACGCTCTCCACGAACCTCATTGGCCCTGGCGAGACCGTCCATCTCGACGCCGTCCTGCCGCTCCGCGGCAGACGAGGGCCTGTCATGACGCGGTTCATGGTCAAGACGGCTCCGCCCAACAGTGATCGTCTACTGCTCGGGTTCGAGGGCTATGTGCATCTCCCGGTGGTGGTCGAGCCTGGTCGCTTTCTGTTCGGGGTGATGTCCTCCGGATGCACCTCGATTTGCAGGGAGGCGGCCATTCGGTTCAACAGCCTCGGACGGGATTCAGTCACAGGGCTTTCCATTAGCAGCCCATGCTACACCGGTGTTTGGGCGGAAGTGCGCCGTGGCCGCGAGTACCGTATTGCTGTCTCCACTGTTCCCCCGGCACTCCCGTCGAACGGCATTTGCCAGGCAACCGCATCGGTTCACACCGTGAAGCGAGGGCCCAATGGGATCGTGATTCCAATTGAGGGGCGGGTCACGTCGGATCCCGTAATTGCCTTCCCCGACGTGTTTGCAGTTCCAACGGACTTTCACCCTCCGCTCACGCTCCACGCTATGGTCGAATGCCGAGGTGCGGAATCGGGACGTGTCATCGGCGCCAGCCTCTCGTGTAGCGGAGTTCAGGCGCGGGTCCGACCCATGGCGGGCAACACGTGGCAGATCAGCGTCTCGGGGATCCTCTCCCCTACAATGATCTCGGGGGCGGTGCTTAAGGTGCACACCGATGTGCGCGACTATGAAGAACTGATCATTCCGTTCGTGATCGGTGCCGACAAGCGACCATGAAACCGCTGCCGACGCCGATCCAGCATGCGTCGAGAGGAGTTCGCTTTGTCCGTTGCATCGGCGGGTGTCCTGTCACATAGTAGCCGCGATTTGGTCCACGAAGGGATGAGGAGGGCATGAAGATGACCCGTTCAGGGCTAAGTCGCCTTGCATGGCTGACTCATGGGGCGCTGCCCGCCTGTGGGCTGGCGACTCTGAGCCTGGCCGCGTCACCCTTTCCATGGCCCGTCGACACCAACCGCACGGTCCTCGCATCCCAGCGGGCCGTCATCGCGATGTTGCCTGACGGCGCTTTGAGAGTGACGGCCACGGGGAAGGCGAAACGCGCCGGCATCGAGCTGAGGGCGCCGTCCGAGGGGTGGGATCTATCTGCATATTCCGCGCTTGAGGTCCATGTTCAGAATCTCAGCACACAAGCGGTGCCTGTTCGCGTCCGCGTCGACGACAGCTCGCCGTTTCGCCTAGACGGTGGATCTGTCACGACTGTGCAGATTCCGGCTGACGGTGAGGGGTTTGCACGGGTGCCGTTGAATGACCGCCTCTTCCGGGTTGCTTCGCCTCCCACCAATCTTATTGGATTGGCGGCGCCTCGGCACCCTGCGCTACGAATCGATCCCTCCCGGATCAGCAGGGTTCTTGTGCATGCCGAGGGCGCCGACGAGTCCGTCTCGTTCGAGGTCACGGGGATCCGGGCGGTCGGAAATGTCAGGCACGTGGCGGCAGAGAGCTTCCGTCCTTTCATCGACCGGTTCGGCCAGTTCGCTCATGCGGAGTGGCCGGGTCGACTTGGGTCAACCCGGGAATTCGCTGCGCGAATCAAAGCGGAGGAAACGGACTTGCGAAGGCATCCAACTCCGCGGGGCCGCGACCGATGGGGAGGATCGATTGGACGGCCTCCCCTGAAGGCCACCGGCTGGTTCCGCACGGAGACAGTCGACGGCAAGTGGTGGCTGGTTGATCCCGATGGGAATCTGTTCTGGTCGCTGGGCGTGTGTTCCGTGTCGCCGTCGAGCCCTACTCCGATTTCGGATCGTCGTGACTATTTCCAGTGGCTCCCGGCCGAGGAGGAACCGTGGAAGCGGTTCTTCACTATCCGTTCGGGCGCGCCGGTGGGGTTCTATCGAGGTATGCCGAGCTATGTGCTCTTTGACTTCGCGGGTGCCAACCTCTTTCGCAAGTATGGCGAGGAGTGGCCGACCAAATGGATCGACGTGACTCTCCAACGGCTCCCAAGCTGGGGGTTCAATACGATCGGCAACTGGTCTGCTGTCGCCGCGTGTGCCGCTCGCAAGGTCCCCTATACCGCGCTGGTTGGCTTTTGGCCAAAGTCCATTGTATCCTCCACCGGATACCACGGTAAGTTCCCCGACCCGTTTGATGCGTCCTTCCGTTCCACCCTGCAGAAGTCGCTCAAGGCCCATGTGGATGCCGGCACCGCAGGAGATCCGTGGTGCATCGGCTTCTTCGTCCAGAGTGAACTTGGCTGGGGAGATGACGCTTCCCTTGGCGTGGCCGCGCTCTGCTCGCCTGCCTCGCAAGCAGCCAAGCGCGTCGTGGTCCAGCGATTCCGTGACAAGTATCGCAGCATCGAGACCCTCAACGGCACTTGGGGCAGCAAGTACGTCGCATGGGACGATATCGTCGTGCAGACCAACGCCCCGGACGTCCGTCGCGCAAGGGAAGACCTCAAGATGGCGAACTCCATCATCGCGGAGGAGTACTTTCGGGTCGTGCACGACGAGTTGCAGCGCATGGCTCCGAACCACCTCTATCTCGGCTGCCCCTTTGCCTGGGCCAACGAGACGGCCCTACGGGTGGCGGCCAAGTACTGCGATGTCGTCACGGTCAATCGGTATAGCGACAGCGTGGAGAAGTACGCGCTGCCTGAAGGGATCTCCCGTCCGGTCATGATCGGCGAGTTCCACTTTGGAGCACTTGACCGCGGTTTGTTCAATACGGGCCTGCGCAGTGCCGCCAGCCAGGCCGACCGCGCCGCCAAGTTCCGGAGGTACGTGGAGAGCGCGCTCAAGAACCCCTGTATGGTCGGAGCCCACTGGTTCCAGTACCGGGACCAAATGGCATCCGGTCGATTCGATGGCGAGAACTACCAAGCCGGACTTGTCGATATCTGCGACACTCCGTACCCGGAAATGGTGTCGGCGAGTCGCGACATCGGAGCTCGCTGCTACGAGCTGCGCATGTCAATGGGCGCAGGAGCCGACCCGGAGGCTGCTCGGTAATGCGCGTAGACGATCGCGCCGCCATGGTGCAGATCGAAATGCGGCCGGGCCCTGTCTCGATCAAGCATCGCCCCGATCTCTCACGCAACCCGCTAACAAAGCGTCTCATCGCGTTCCAGTTGACCGTGCGTAACGAACGCGCTCCGACACCGCGAATCAGGCGAGCATGCCGATCTGGTCGCTACGCGCGCCGATCGCCGTCGCCCGGTCAGCGCAGACTTCCGGGCAATCTTCTGACACGTGCCGCCACGTTTAACGATCGCTCGTTCACATGCTTGATAGGATTGGTGACTTGTGGACAATTACCCCGTTGGACACCACGATGGTCACGCCGGTTGTCTGCACGGGCGCGAATCGCGTCATGCCAAAGTCATACCCTCCCAAGCCCAATGCGCTACGAGGCATCACGCCTCATGTTCGTGCCCGATGCCCGAATTACGAAATACAGCGCACCGAAGAGGGCGCTGTTCGCCGCAAAGATCGCCAGCCCGAACATCTGAGACGTCCCTGCAAGCAGGACGTCAGTAGGATCGAGGATGAGGCCGACTGGTGCGGAGAGAATCGAGACGATCCATGACCGCGAATAGCGATCAGCGCTGAAGCTTAATGCAAAGTGCAAGAACACCGCGGTGGTGGTTGCAAGGAAATGAACCACGCCTAGAACAAATGCCTGAATCCCGATGCGCTTGTTCGTGCGGTAGGGCATTAGTAGATCCCTATGCCCCGAGCAAGGGGTATCGCGTAGCAGAATGCACAGACAATGCAATCTTTGGCTATGCGCGAAGTCGTGGACGCCCGTTTAGCGCATTCGCAAAGCGCGCGGTCGCAGGCGGCCAAGTCGGGCGCGAGGTCGCGCAAACGACGGTCTACCGGATCATCCAGATCAATGCCTGCATGGCAGGCATCATGAATCAGGCAGCAATCGTCCAAATCATCCACTGGCTGCGGAAACGGATACGTCCACCAGTCGAAATCACTTGCCGGGATTCGCCGACCAGCTGTCCACCCAGGCCCGCACCAGCTGCCGTGTACTCGGTAGCCGCCATCCCATTGCTCTTGCAGACAGCGAAGCCCTTCGGGATCGACTCGGCCTATTGGGGCATTGTCCACATACGCATAGGAATGACGAAGCCCCTGGTCTACCAACGCTCTCCTCTCACTTGCTAGCTTCTTGGTGGCTGCCTGTCGCGAGATGGAGGGAACCATACGTTCGAGGTGGCTAATAGCCGTGCCGTATCGACGCACAAAGTAGGCCGCTGCAAATGCTGTGTCGCCCAGTGGATCACGCGAAATGAAGCGGCCAAGACATGGGCTGTAGTAACGGTAGCCGTAGTACAGCCATCCCGATTCCTGATCCGTGTACTTGGTCGAGAACCTCCACGGGTTCGCCGAGGCCCTCGGACCGGTGCTTCGGAGCGTGTCTCCGAAGGGATCGTAAATGGCGGACACCGTAGGCAAATGTCCCTGCAGGCCGACAGGTTGCTTCATAATCCATGCTTGTGTTGCACTATCTTCCCATCATCACGCACGACTATCATCACCTCGTCACCAACCACTTGACGTCCATCGGACTGGATGAACTGAGCAAGCACAATCCATCCGAATTCATACCGTGTACCCTCGTATCGCGCCGACCTGCCTATCCCGTTTCCGTTTCGGGATTCTATAGCACGACGCGCAATCGCGATCGCCTCCTGCTGCGATAGCCTCCTTCCGATGTCGGCTTCCATTAGTTCACTGTCGGATGCCGCAGAAATCCTCACCCTATTCCGTGGGATGTCTGGAACAATGCCATGAGTTGCGTCCATCCCAACAGCGCAGAACAGGTCTGCAGGGAACTCCGGATCCGGACGTTCCAAGAGCAGTATTGCTTTCCGAGGAAGCTCGGGCGATGCAAGGGACCCATTGTAGAACATGATATTAATCAGATTGGTCCGGAAGACACCCCGCAAGGCGCGTGACACTCTGTATTGCGCTGAGCCGTCGCCTTGGGCGATCAGAGATGCGAAGGCAACGTGAATACCCCCGCCGTCTTGGGCACTTCGGGCCACATGTGGCAATCCGGCGTCGGCGTTTCTGGGCCTAGGCACACTGCACGCCAGTGCCGTAAGAGCGATAATGGCCGACAAGAATGCTACCACTTGCCGGCGGCTTGACATGTCTTCCTCCAGTCGTTGATCAGATGGAAGAGTTCCTCCCAACTGTCCTTGTATCCAGGCGTGTTTGGCACCTTCATAAGGCAGTCGAATGCAGCTCTATAGGCTGGACACTCCTGATCCAGCGCAGCCCCCGCGTCTCTAGTCGGCTTGTAGGGGTCGCAGCGACCGGCCTCACAGGTGATGGAATCTTGCCCGACATGAACATCCTCATGCTTCTTCGCGCACGCCAGTACGCCAGGGTCAATCTTCTTGCTCTTCCAGTTCTTCGTCCACACGCACCCGAACTTCTTGCCGTGATAGCAGACAACGGCTCCCATCAGACCGCCGTCTGTGCCTTTGGCAAGACAGGGATCGTAGTCCGGGTCATTTCTGTCGGGCATACCGTCCCCGTCAGAGTCGGTCGTACAGCAGTCTTCAAGTCCGAGCAGATCCGCCCGATTGGGTGGACTGTTGCGTGCGAATGTATACAGAGTCATTTCCAAGAAACTGACGCCGCCAAGATGTCCCTGTGTAACGGTCCAGTCATCTTTGAGCCGGGCGAAAACAGGGTCCGCAATCGGATCCCGACTCACCCACCTCCCCAGCCTCGGCGCGTAGTAGCGGTAGCCGTAATAGAGCCATCCGGACTCCTGATCCGTGTACTTGGTCGAGAACCTCCAAGGGTTCGCGGAGGCCCTCGGACCGGTGCTCCGTAGCGTGTCTCCGAAGGGATCATGTTTCGCCGATCTAGCCGTACCGGTGTTCATTCCAAAGTCGGGCTGCTGTGCTGCTGGGAAGAACGCGAGTCATTTGTCGATCGCGCGGTGTTCGTGTGGAAACTCGGCAGGTGGGTACAGGGAATCAACCGATTTGACAACGCAGCCGTTTCTCCCGAGCAGAACAAGCACATCACGCCGCTTGATCAGTACCTCGAAGAGATCGCGCACACTGCGAACATCCTCCGGATGTGAAACTGGCACGTCGTCACCCTCGATCACGAATCCGATGGTGTCTGCGAACCGCGTCCTTCGGAGCATGCCCAGAACGGTCTCCGTGCCAGTGACCGAGTGAACCGCTTCATCAAAAATTGGCAGCGATAGTGTTGTCTCGTTGATCAATGCGAGTACCGTCGTGTCAATTCGCGTCGCCTGTACCGATGTTGAAGGACGCGAAAGGCGCCATGCTGAGCAGGATGCAGTCAGCATCATAGCCCAGGCGATGGCGAGCTTGCGAAGGTGGGCATTCACGGAACGCAGCCTCCAGCCATGTCCGTCGTGCCCAGATCGACTTCCTTGTTCCCTGGCGTAATGTCTCGGTAGTGATCGTTTGACGGGTCGCCATCGTAGCAGCAAGTGCAGTCAATCGTATCTACGCGAAGAATCTTCAGACGAGCACCGATATCCCAGTGATAGCGTTGCCCGCTTTTGCATGTCGCATCGCGAACCGACCGTGGCTTCGCCGAACGATAGAAGTCCATCTGAAACGCGGCCCCGAAGCAAGCATCCCCGGCAATCCCAAGTGCGTGCGATGCGAGGGTGCCGAGATGTGCGCAGACGCTTTTCGGTAGCATCGCGGGGCACCCGTCCTTAATAAACGTACTCGTCCAGCTATTCACGGTTCCGCCGTGTGGCTTCCAGAACGCGCAACACGCGCCATGCTGGTGGGCGACTGTTGAGATCCTCACATTCGGGATGCCAGCGTCGGGCTTGTCCTCCGCAGATGGGCTGTCCCGAACCGCATACGCGCGAGCAGATCGATCTGGCTCGGCATCATAGGAGGCGGTCTCGATCATGGCGGTCGAGGCGATTGCGGAGTCTCGCGATAGGGCTCGTCCCAGCGCGCCGCTGTAATAACGGTCACGATGGTAGAGCCAACCCGACTCCTTGTCCGTGTACTTCGTTGAGAACCGCCACGGGTTCGCGGACGCCCTCGGACCGGTGCTTCGGAGCGTGTCTCCGAAGGGATC
>CAZWPN010000124.1:0-9936 GCA_964635275.1 uncultured Victivallales bacterium
GGTTCGAGATGCCGCAGGTCACGCTGTCGGATCACCTGCCGTTGGTGTGCGATTTCGAGGTGGAAGGGTAGGGGCGGGCCGACCACGTGAGGCGGGTCAAGAGCCATCAAGTGTTTGTAGGGGCTTCGCTTGTCGAAGACCGCTGGTTAGTCGCCTGTACAGCGGTCGTCGGCGAGCGACGCCCCTACGGTGGACGTGTGAGTGGCACGTTGCAGTGGCAGCGTTCATGCTTGAAAGCCTGAGCGTCCTTCCGTATGCTCCCTCATCGTTCAATCAAACGCCGGACTCCGGCGGTAAACGTCTCAAGGAGAAACGCAGCATGGCTATGATCGAGAGTGTGGTGGCCCGGGAGATACTGGATTCGCGCGGCAACCCGACAGTGGAAGTCGACGTGACGCTGGAGAGCGGCGTTGTGGGGCGCGCGGCGGTGCCGTCCGGCGCCTCGACTGGCGAGCATGAGGCCGTCGAACTGCGTGACGGCGACAAGAAGCGCTATCTGGGCAAGGGCGTGCAGAAGGCCGTCAAGAACGTCAACGAAATCATCGGTCCGAAACTGATCGGCAACGACTGCCGCGATCAGGTCGCCATCGATAGGGCCATGATCGCCATGGACGGTACGCCCACCAAGGGCAAGCTCGGCGCGAACGCGTTGCTGGCCGTGTCGCTGGCGACGGCCAAGGCTGCCGCCGAATACTGCGGTCTGCCCTTGTTCCGCTACATCGGTGGCGCCAACGGCAAGGTGCTGCCCGTGCCCATGATGAACATCATGAACGGCGGCGCGCATTCCGACGCCCCGATCGATATTCAGGAATTCATGATCATGCCCAAGGGCGCACGTTCGTTTCGGGAAGGCTTGCGCATGGGAACTGAGGTGTTTCACGCGCTGAAGTCCGTGCTGAAGGGCAAGGGGCTGAGTACATCGGTCGGAGACGAAGGCGGGTTTGCGCCTAAGCTGGGAAGCAACGCCGAGGCGTTGGAAGTTATCATGGAGGCCATCAAGAAGGCCGGCTACAAGGCGGGTAAAGACATCTTCCTTGCACTGGACACGGCCGCCAGCGAGTTCTACGACGTCAGCAAGAAGCGATACATCTTCAAGAAGAGCGACGGCTCCCATCGGACGTCGGCCGAGATGGCCGATTTCTACGCCGAACTCCAGAAGAAGTACCCGATCATCAGCATCGAGGACGGGTTGTCAGAGCACGATTGGAGCGGCTGGAAGCTGCTGACTGACCGGTTGGGAGCAACAACTCAACTCGTGGGCGACGATCTGTTTGTGACGAACACCCAGTTCCTCCAGAAGGGCATCGATATGGGCATTGCCAATTCGATCCTCATCAAGGTGAACCAGATCGGCACATTGACTGAAACGCTGGATGCGATCCTCATGGCGCACCGGGCTAAATACACGGCAGTCGTAAGCCATCGTTCGGGCGAAACGGAGGATTCGACGATTGCGGATATCGCAGTGGCGACTAATGCCGGCCAGATCAAGACCGGTTCTCTCTGCCGCACCGACCGGGTCTGCAAGTACAACCAACTGCTTCGAATCGAGCAGATTCTGGGCGATGACGCGGTCTATGGCGGCGCGATCTGAGTGGCGATCCGGTTGTCCGGCGGATCCTTGGGGATCCGCCGGAGATTGGATTTGCCGTGACAGGATCGGTTGTACGGTGCATATTCCGAGCATGACAGGTGCATGGGCTGTCTGTGCCGCTGTCCGAGGGTAGTGCGCCATTCCGGTGGGGGGGGGCGGTGTCTGGTTTGAGACAGGATACGAAACGTTTTCGGTGGCTTTGGTTTCTTGTCGGTGCTCTGGTCGTTGCAGGCGTCTTCTACATGTTCACGCCGAAGGTCAGGGCGGTCGGCGAGCACCAGCGGAAGAATGCGGCGCTGATCGCCGAGAACCGGGCGTTGGAGGATGCCGTGCGGGACAGGCGCAACAAGAGGGAGCGTTTTGCCTCCGATCCAGAATTCGTTGAACGTACTGCCCATGAGGCCGGGTTGGTAAAATCGGATGAAGTGGTATTCAAATTCACAAACGTGCCCACGCGTCCACCTGTCGCCGCACCGCGCACTCGTTGATGCTTTGCGGGTGGTCTGGACAGCGCTCCTGATTGTGGGCGTTGGACTGGTCGGCAGTGGATGCCTGCATCTCAGCTCCGAGATTACCATTAGCAAAGACCGCTCGGGTGAGATTCTGCTTACCTATTCGATGGGGGAGAACGTAGTCGCCCAGTTAAGGCAACTGAAGGCGCTCACACATGATCTGGCCAAGGCGGCACAGACCAATGCGCCGTCCGGGGATTGGCTTGAGCTGTTCTCAGATCCCCAGGAGCCGGCGCTCAAGCTCTGGTTCAAGGAGCAGGAGGTTTACGGTCTTACCGTCAAGAATCTAAGGGTCACTGCGCAAGGTCCCCGTCGGTCCGTAAGGGTTCAAGTCGCTTTTCGTAATTTGGATGAACTTGCACAGGCGCCGTTTCTCAAAGCGAGCGGGTTTGCGGTGAGCAATCGTGAGGATCGTGCAACGGTCCTTGTCAGGCGACTGCCGACGGCGAGTGAAGATGTTCAGCCTCCCAACGTGAAAGACCCGGTCGTGTTGCGATCGCTGGCGTCTTTCATGTCTGGATTCGTTGTCAAATTGCTGCTTCGGGCGCCGGGAGAAGTACTGGAGACCAGTGCCCACAAGAAGGCTGCGCATACCGCCTATTGGGAATATGACTTCAACAGCGATCCCGCACGGGTGATCGAACTGTTCAACGAGGATATGTCGGCAACGTATGACACGCGCCAAGCGTTCTGACTACTCCGACAGCAGTCCAATCCAAGCCTCGTGGGCCTGCGCCAGCGCACGGCCACGGTGAGATAACGTATGCTTCGCTGATGCCTCCATCTCCGCGAATGTCAGCGAGTGTCCGTCTGGAACGAAAAGCGGGTCGTACCCGAACCCCTGTGATCCACGGGGCGCCAAAAGGATGGCGCCTGAGCAGACGCCTTCCACGACGCGGCAGTTGCCCGATGGATCGGACAGTGCAATTGCGCAGTGAAAACTGGCGCGGCGGTTGGTGGCATTGCGCAGCTCGGCCAGAAGTTTTCGATTGTTGGCATCATAAGAGACGGGTTCGCCGGCGTAACGCGCCGACCGAACGCCAGGGCGGCCGTCGAGCGCCTCCACGGAAAGCCCGGAATCGTCCGCCATGGTCCAGAGTCCGGTTACCCGAGCGAGGGTTGCCGCCTTCTTGATGGCGTTGCCGGCGAAGGTCTCGGCATCCTCCACCACCTCCGGCGGGTCGGTGATGCTGTCCA
Source organism: uncultured Victivallales bacterium (assembly GCA_964635275.1). Lineage (GTDB taxonomy): Bacteria > Verrucomicrobiota > Kiritimatiellia > UBA8416 > CAZWPN01 > CAZWPN01. The sequence goes on from CAZWPN010000124.1 coordinate 3,304, forward strand.
TGCCGACGAGACTGAGCCCCGGGACGGAAAGTATCTCCCGTATTTCCCGGAGCTTATGGGAATTTGTTGTGGCTATGAGAATGTTCATAATGTGACGCCACTGGCGACTTCCGTGTGTTGCGAAGGATCGTGACGACAAAGACAAACTGGTTTGTTGTTCTGTGCACTCACGGGAAGAGGGCCAGGCATTGCATGGTGCTCGGGGCGGGAGTTGAACCCGCACGACCTTGCGGTCACTAGCCCCTCAAACTAGTGTGTCTGCCATTCCACCACCCGAGCGAAAAGACAGCGGAACGATACCCGACTAGGCGGGCTAATTTCAAGAACTTTGTCTGAGCCTTTGGCGTAACTGGCACAACAGTGAGTTGCGGTCAGATCTAGTCTACTGTGTTATTACCCTATAGAACGTTTGCGCTATCAGGGTCTGTCCGGAGTAGTTAGGGTGGATTCCGTCTGACAGCATGTAATGTATGTCCCAGTCAATAGCCGTGTCGAGGTTGGCCACGCTGACGCCTTCATCGGCGGCCATCTGTCTTATCAATGGATTGAGCCGGTTTATGCCTGCTTCCATGAATGCAAGGCCGCCGAAAGCAGGCGTGAGGGTGGCGATGATGGGTATTGTCTTGTTGTTCTTGGCAGTCTGGACCATTGAGCGCAGGTTATTCAGGGTATCGCTGGAAGCGTATGAGTAAATGATATCGCTTGCCCCGTAGAGAATAAGGATATAGCCGGGTTTGCGGTTCCTGAGTACGTCTGATATCCGTGACTTGCCGCTGTCTGTTTTTTCCCCGTCGCGTCCTTCATTGATCACCGGTTTTCCCAGCATAGCTGAGAGCTGGGCAGGATATGACTGTGAGTCCGAGAGGCCGTAGCCGCGGGTTATGCTGTCGCCAATGGCTACAAAGAGATCCGGATCATTGCTTCCGACATCATTGGGTACTGGAGTGGTAGGGGCAACGGTAACATCAAGATCCGGATTATTGTTTCCGACATCATTGGGCACCGGAGTGGCAGGGGCAACGGCATCATCATCGTCGCATCCGGTGAAGATGCATAACGCCAGAAGGCACGAAATGAGCATGTAGAGGTGCTTCTTCATCAAATTGGTGTGTCTTTCAAAAAGGGGAACAAACTGATCAGCAATCGCTTTTCGGGCGACGCGGGCACCCGTCCACCGGGACCGGCCTGAATGGGCTCTTTCATGAGCGAAAGAGTAGCCGAAATGGGGTGAAGGCGGCAATCATGAAGGACAAGGTGCCTCTGGGCCGTCCGGGACTGTCACGGACGGTCAAGGTGAGGAAGATCGTGAACATTCTTTTCGTCCTCAGCGAAGCGGTTCTCGTCCTCGTACTCGGGAGAAGAGAATCGAGGACGACGACGTAGGACGAGCACGATTCGGGACGGGTGTCACCCAGTCACCGGGTCACCGGGCCGGATAAGATGCCGGCGACACGCCGGCTACTACAGGGAGGAAGCCGCTTCTTCTGTAGTAGCCGCCCTGTGGGCGGCGTCCGCTCGGGAACAAAAGAGTTTACGCCGATGGAGAGGATCGGACCACCGATGGGGAGGATGGGGGGGCGGGAGAATTTGTCGGCTCTCGGTGTTCGATTCTCCGCGCCTCCGTGTCTCCAGCGAAGAGGGTGGTGAATCCGATTCATTGGACCTATTGCCGGAATTCTGACGAATTCCGCTCCGGGGAGACGGAGCGGAACTGGTGACAGTTCCGGTGTATTGAGCCGGGTGTCACCGGGTCACCACGGTCACCGAGTCGGATGAGACGCCGGCCAGACACCCTTCGACGGGCTCAGGGTAAATGGCCGGCCAACAGAAGAACCGCTGCCGGCACGGAGTTCCTCCGGCTGTGGGCCGGCCATGTCTGGCCGGCATCTTCAGGGAGGAATCCGCCTCTTTTGTAGTAGCCGCCCTGTGGGCGGCATCTGTCTCCTCCTGAACCCGGCAGCCTGCCCTCAGCCCACCGCCCGCGTAGTCCCGCCTTCGACAAACGGCGCGTTGAGCACCAGTTTCCGCGGCGGCGCGTCGGGATGGGCCTTCCGCCAGTAGAGCAGGCGCGCCGCCTCGGCACCGAGCTCTTCCAGGGGCAGGGCCGCTGTCGTCAGGACCGGACCGTCGTAGCCGGGAGGGCGGACATTGTCGAAACCGACCACGCTGAGGTCCTCGGGCACCCGCACGCCCCGTTCGCACAAGTGCCGGATCGCCACCGCCGCGAAATAGTCGTTGTAGACCATCAGGGCTGTGATCCTGTTCGGGCCGGGATCGCCAAGGTGCGCCGCTTCGAGGATCCGATCGGTGCACATGCGGAATTCGATGGGACCGCCCTCTTGCACAATGAACACCACTTCATCCGGCACCGCACCGCCGGCCGAATTCATGCCGGCACGCAGTCCGTGCAGACGCTTGAGTGACATGTTGGTCTTGAATCCGATATAGGCCGCGACGAGCCAGGTTACTGAAGGCGCGCAGAAGCTCAGGATCGTGCCGCACGGCCACCCAGGCCGCTTCAATGAGCAAGGGGCGCAGGGTTCGATTGGTCCGGGGCGTAATTCCGGTGGCCGTGTCTTCTTCCCCGGAACTGGCTGTCGAAGGGATCAATCCGAGAAAAGCATTGAGCCGATCCAGATTGGGAAAACGGTTAATGTCGTGAAGCTCTGTGTACAGCGAGAAGGCCGTCTTGGGGCCGATTCCCGGAACGGTCCGCAGCAACCCGATAACACGGGCCGCCTCACCTTCACGGCAATGCGCCCGCAGCTTGAGTGTGATGGCGGCCATGCGCCGGGATTCCTCGCGCAATGCTTCCAAGGTAATAGACAGACAGTCCGATCGCGCTCCCGGCTCGGAACAGAGCGCCTCCAAACGCAACAAGAACGCACCCGACCAGTGTCGGTAAGCCGAGTCCTCCACCACCGGCATGCCGTAGTACTTCAGAAACCCTTTGATCCGGTTCTTCAAACGCCGGATATGCCAACTGCTCCGATCCCGCAACCGGCACAGCGATCGCAGATTCTCCAAGGCCGGATCCGGAATATGAATGGACTTCAACTCGCCATTTTCAAGCCCCCGCGCCAGCTTACGGGAATCACGCACGTCTTCCTTTTGCCGGCGTTCCTTGTCGGACGTCGGAACGTCGGCAGGATGAACCACCATATTTCCCACTCCAAGTGCCTCAAGCTGGCGATGCGCCCAGAAGCCGCTGAATCCCGCTTCATATACCGATCGGTAACGGCCTCCAGGGAAATGCCGCGTCATGTACGTATGCACGCCCTGCGGATCAGGCGGCATCGCCATAGTCTTGACTTCCGTGCCCATCGTTCGAACCGTCACTATCCAGCTCTTATGATGCACGTCAATGCCCAGGTAAAACACTTGACCGTCAAACCGTACAGTTCTATCTTCGTTGTACATGGCGCTTTCCTTTCCGGTTGCGATCTCGCAGCCCTTTTACACCAAGGAATCGAAAGCGCCTTTCTACTCAAAACGTAAGGACTACTTTGCCACTGCGGCTAACATAGGGACCCGGAACAAACAAATAGAAACGGAACAACAGGAACGGATGGACACCCCATGAACAAGGAGATCAATCGCATACCCGTCAAACTCGCAGGCGAATCCGGCGTTCGCTATGCCCGCGAGCCCATGACATTCGGTGTGCCTTTTGCAGAAGGAACTTTCCCGGCAGGCTCGCGCCTGCGCGCGGTGCGGGCCGACGGGATAGAGCTTCCGCTCCAGACAGCCCAGGTGACGACATGGATGAATGACCTGAAGGACGTCAAGTGGATGCTGGCCGATCTGCAAGCCGACCCCACTGTGGATGGTGATACGGTGTTTCTGGAGGTCGTGGATCAGTCCGATCGGTCGGATCAGACGGATCGTCGTGAGGCCGCCATCACCACCAGCAACGCCAATGGCCTCCTCACGGTCGATACCGGCGTGCTGCGTCTAAAGTTGCGCACGGACTACGAGCGCTGGCGCCATCGCGAAAACGACTCGCCTTTCGCCGCCTGCCAGATCAAGACCGCAGACGGCTGGCGCGACGCGTGGCATGGAGCGGGGATCCTGCTCTACATGAAGGACCAGCACGGTAATCTCTACACCTCGAGCCAGGTCTGCCCTTCACCGCGCGTGGTCATCGAGGAGAGCGGCTCGTTGCGCGTCTGCGTACTGATCACGGGGCACCTGATGTCGGCCCAGGGCGTTCGTTTCTGTCCCTACAAACTGCGGATTCATCTCTACGCCGGCAAGGCCGACCTGCGGATATTCCACACGTTCATCTTTGATCAGGACCCGACAAAAATCGAACTGGCTGCCATCGGGCTGAAGGTCATGGCGAAGACCGGAGATGGCGCGGTCGCGGCGGTGGGCGGCGAAGGTGCGGCAGTGCACGGCAACCGCAAGTTCCGCGCACTGTCGGTGTTGCAATCGGACGATCGCACCTATGCCGCGAAACTGGACGGCCAGCCGTTCGGCGCGGGCGGTAAGGCGCTCGGCTGGGCCTCTCTGTGCGGGCCGGAGGCCAGCGTGGTCGCCGGCATCCGGGACTTCTGGCAGGAGTATCCCAAGGGGTTCCAGGTCGAGCGCGACGGCATTGACGTGCGGGTATGGCCCGAGGATGCTAAGCCGCTCAGCTTCCTGACTCCGTTCGACGAGGCTCCGATCAATTTCAACGGCACCCGCGACGAGGAGGAGATCAAGCGCCTCCTGTCCGAGAACCCGACCTCGCCGCTGGCGCTGCGGACGTTCCATAACGACGACGTGAAATGGATCGAGGACGTGATGGCCCGCCTCGCGCCGGGCCGGGTCATGAGCTACAACGACTTTCTCGGCTGCTTCACCGGTGTTGGCACGGCGAAGACCACCGAGATCGTGCTGCGATTCGCCGAGGGGGCTCTGTCCCACGCCGATGCCGCCGCCTTCGGCGCGGCGGTTCAGGAGCCGCTGGTCGGCATTGTTGACCCCGGCTACCTCTGCGGCACCGACGTGTTCGGCCGCTTCCTGCCCGCAGGACACCCGCAGTTCGCCGAACTCGACCGCAACCTCACCGCGTTCCACGAGTGGATCCACGTCCGGCCGATGGAGCGTTGCCGCCGTTATGGCATGTTCATGTACGGCCACATGATCAACGCCCATCCGCCCTCCGGCCCTGACGCGGTGTTCAGCCTCTACATCGACAGCTCCGAGCCGGAGAAGGCGCTGCGCTACGTCGGGCCCTTCGGCAACGAGGCCATGGACAGCGTGATGTGGGTCTGGGGACAGTTCCTGCGCACCGGCGAGCGGCGCCATCTGCGCCACGCCCAGATCGCCTCGCGCGCCACCGCGGACACCAGCTTCGTGCATGCCTTTCCGGGACACGAGGAGAACGTCGGCTGTATTCACTACCACGGTCCCCACGTGTGGAGCAACCCACTGAACCGTTCGCACTCGGAGGTCGGGACTTTCGCGATGGACTACTATGTCACGGGCAATCGAAGACTGCGGGACGTCGTGCTGGAAGCCGCCGACGGCCTCGCAGACAACAAGCTTGAACCCTGCGGCATCATCACCTGCTTCGCGCCGATATCCCGCGAGTTCACCGGTCCGCTGTCGATCCTGATCGAGGCCTATCAGTTGACCTGGCACGAGAAATACGGCACGCCCGCCGAGCGCTCGCTCAACTGGTTCCTGCGAACCGTGCGCACGCCAGGGTTCATCCCCAACCACGTGTTCACCCGCGGCCCACGCGGCGCCGAGGCCGTTGTGGAGGGTGAGTGTTTCGACGCCGCATCCAACCCGTATCACGTCTTCGATCCAGCCCTCCGGTTCTTTCCTTCGCAGCCCCTGCGGGATTTTGTGCTGGCGCAGGCCAAGTATGGGCACGGTCTGGTCCAGGCCTACGATCTGACCGGCGACCGCGAAATAGCCGCCGGGATACTGCACGGCATCCGGCAATATGGGGGCGCTTTTCGCCCCGGCCACAACCCGGGGATCTACCACCATTCGGCCTGCGAGGCTCTACCCCGCGGCATGAAGACCGTCATCCTCGCCGCCGAGAAGGATCCCGGTTTCTGGGAATACGCCCTGAAGTGGGCGGACGATCAGAAGGCCAATCCGAAACCGCCGCCGCCGCCGGAACAGAAGGGTCGAATCAGCCTCGGCGTACTGAGCACGGAGCCGTTCGCGGAATAAAGTAGCGATCTTTTATCACTTCGGGTCACGGTATGAAAACCAAACTTCTGCATGTTTCTTCCACCTCCACGGCGAACAGAGCCGATGGCAGCGCAAAGCGCCCGTACGCCACGCTCGAAGCGGCGCGCGATGCCCTGCGCAAGTTGCGGGCGCAGGACGGCATGCGCATGCCCGTGCGCGTACTGGTTGCGCCTGGCATTTACCGTCTCGATCGGCCGCTGGTCTTTTCGCCCGAAGATGGCGGCACGGCGAAGTGTCCGGTTACCTGGGCCGGTGATGGCGGGCGGCCCATCCTCAGCGGCGCGCGTGTGATCACGGGTTGGACGCAGGGCGCGATCAACGGCCGCCGCTGCTGGCAGGCGCATGTGCCCGACGTGGCCGCCGGGAAGTGGTGGTTCACGCAGATTTTTGTGAACGGCCGCCGCCGTCTGCGCGCCCGGCTGCCCAAGCAGGGCT
>CAZWPN010000125.1:0-9914 GCA_964635275.1 uncultured Victivallales bacterium
GTTTACGCCGACCCGCCGACGCCGGTGCTGTTCGCCGAACGCATCCGGTCCGTCCTCGCGTGGTCGCCGGACGAACGCGCCCAGCACATCGAACAGGGCCGCACACAAGCTGCCTTGTTTTCGTGGGCCCGCACAGCGACACTGACACATGACTCCTTCGCGGAAGTCATCGGCGGTTATCGACGGTGAAAGCCTGAAGAGGACAAGGCAGCGCGAGCAGCCCACAAAGACCTACTCCCTGAGAGCATAGGGTGGTGCAGTAGTGTCCGGTCATTGTCGTGAGATGCAATGTATCGATTTGATGTCTGGCCTGCCTTTGCCCCCAATTATGGAGGAAAGGATTGCCGATGAATCAAGGACGTACCGCCTTAGCACAACTCATGGACTTCCCGCCGATCCGGTGGTTTAAGGCGATCGTGTATCGGCATCGATCTCGACGAACCGGTGTATACGTTTGATTCGACGACCATCGAGTTGTGCTTGGCGCTCTTTCCGTTGGCACGTCTTCGTCGGCGCAAGGGGCCATATAACGGCATACGCTTAAGGAACGCGGCCTCGGTTTCGTCGGTTGGCTTGTCTTTGCGTTCTACCAACCGGCTGAGCCATGAGGCCTGCCGTTAAGGCATCGTTCCCGCCTCGCCGTTCGCGCTACCAGTAGACGGACACCGCCAGAGACATGGATGCCGTCATCAGTGCCGGCATTTCCTCTTCACTGTCGGAGTCCTCCTCTTCGGATTCGAGGGTAAAGCGCTTGAGGCCCGCCTCCAGGTCCAAGCTGGCGTTCTCCCCTATGAAGAACTTCAGGCCGGCATGGCCGCCCAGCAGCAGCCCGCCCTGTCCCGAATCCTCATCGCTGCTATCGTCATCTCCGCTGTCCGTGGACATGGTGGCTATCCCGACATCCACTCCGATATAGGGAACGACGGTATCCCCGCCAAGGTACAAATCAGGGCGGACGGACAGGAACACCGTGGAGAACGTCGTCTCCCCGCTACCCCCGCCCACCACCGTTCCGCTCAACCCGAGCGAGAAATGCGGGCCAAAGAAGTAGCTGTACGAAATGCCGCCGATAAAGAGCCCGACGGCTTCATCCTCCTCGTCCCCGCTCCCCTCATCGTCGTCTCCCGTGTCCAGCCAACTGCTACTGAAGTTGGCGAAGAGGCTCAACTGACTGGCTCCACCCCGCGTTCCCGCTTCCGCTGAGACCCCAAGAAACAACAGAACCGCCACCATCCATGACCACCGTTGCCACATGCACGCCTCCTGACCGGACGGAATCAGACCGTAATGTTGAGAACCGAGGTTCGGATGGTCCAGACAAGCGTCCGCACATTGCCGGTCCAAACCCGAACTGTGCGGAAGGTAAAACAACGGGCCGTGCCAATCAAGCCTGAAGTCGCCCCTCCCTGCCCTGCGGTAGCTCCGCGGGGAATCGTCAAAGAACGGGACGAGTCGCTATTTGGAGCGCAGTGCTTGACGCCGCTCTGATAGCGATATTCCCATGCCGCTGAAAAGCCAAACCTGCGACCGACTGTTGAATCAGGTTTACGGCCAACCCGACCCATCCGCTCGCACAGCCAAGCGATCATCTCGCCCCTGAGTCCGCCACCAACTTCGCGGCAGCAATGCGAACGGCTGTCACGCGCCGGGGCGACGGCGACGCAGCGTCACGGCTAGAATCGTGAACAAGAGCGCCGGCGGCCACAGCACGTTCAGGCTCCGCAACCACTGCCACGGGCTGGTCTTGAAGACGATCGTCAGCTTCCCCGAGGGGTCTATCTGAAGCTCACGGCGGAACGTCAGCCTGCGCCCGTGCTTGGGCGTCGTCACATTGATCGCGTTGATCGTATCCGCCGCGGCTTCCTGCTGATCGATTAACTTGTCGGCCAGAACGTCGAGCGCCTCATTGTCATGCTCCGACAACGTGCGTTCGACCCGCCGAGCGGTCTCCGGATCGTAACTTCCATCCGCAGCTTCAGGAACGAACGGCGATGGTTGATCGTCTACGATATTCCTGGCAGACCGCACGGCACTGCGGCGGTTGACCAGCCCGACCTTCACCTGCTGTTTCAGCAGGTTCCGCAACTGGACCCGCGCATCCTCGTTGAGATCGGCCTGCGCCTGGGAGTAGTTGTATGCCTGCTGGAACGCCTTACGCGCCTGCCCCTGCCTGCCGGCTTTGACCAGTTGCTCGCCTGCCGACAGGATGTCGCGCGCCTTGGTCAGACTGTCCTCCCGCCGCCTCTGATTCCATGCCAGATACTGCTGCGCGTCAAACCAGCACATTTCGTCATCGCTTCCAATATACTCCATGCTCCCGTCGAAACCGTAATAGCGAATGGACGGCGACACATAGAGCTCCCAGCGAATACCGTTCAGCGGCAATTCAAAGGATGGCGCCTGAAGTTCCCGCCGGGCGCCCAGGCGTCCGACACCAACCGACCCGGCATACACGAATTCCACCGCCGTCGGCTGCGTTCCGGCCTGCGCCTCAAGCGGAATGCAGTAGCGGCCGCGATCCCTCGAAGCCGCCACCTGGCGCCCGTTGACCGTGACGGTCCAGAGCCGGTCGTCGGCATGTGGCAACTCGACATTCAGGAAACGAAGGTTTCCAACGTCCATTTCCACCGTAACGTGGTTCAGGAGTCGGTCTTCCACCGAAACCACCGAACTGATCCGCACCCACCGGATCCGCGCCGGCAACACCTCGGCCGAACCGTGCCGAACCACGGACAGATCCAGCGCATAGTCCGGCCGCACCGTGCGGTAGCAAAGGATCGCGTGGGAAAGATCGCCGGCACCGAACTCCGGAGGTAGACCGCGGGGATCCTCGCCAATCAGGCCGGTCAGATCGCCACTTGCCTCAACCTGCACCCGCCCGCTGCACGTCACTGCAAGGAATCCACGGGGACTGTCCGTCTGAAGAACGCGCAACGGTTCGATCCGAGCTTTCTGGCTCTCCGGCGCATAGGGCGTGGTGTAGCTCACCGTCAGCGCATAGCCCTGCTCGACCTTGGCGTGCAGGTCTACCTGCCAGATGCCGTTCGTCCGGTCGGTCTCATGGACGCGCGCGATGTTCCGTCCGGACACTGTAAGCGTCGTTTCGGGATTCGGCGCCCGGAGCCAGAAGGAGCGGACACCGGCATTCTCGATGCGATAGCGGATGAAGACCCGCCCCTGCAACATGCCTTCAGTAAGGTCCACCCACTGCAGTATGTCCGGCTTCACCACCGGCGCCTGTACCTCCGTGCGAAGCGTTATGGCCCACCCCGGACGCAGAATGTCGAACACCAGAACGCCCGCCTGATGGATGCCCTCCTCGCTGGCCTTCTTCACATCCACGCCGGAATGACTTTCGACCATCATGCGGATACCGCGTTCGCCAGACACTGTGAACCGTCCTGTGTGCTTACGCGCATCACGAACTCCGATCCGCGGAACAGCGACCTGCTTCTCGACACCTTTCTCCGTCCGTACCAGCACGATGTTGAGCTCTGTCCCGTCCATGATCTGCCGGACGAAGTGCACGCGAATCCCTTTCTCCCCGTCGCGCACTACATCCCAGTGACTCACGTCCCGGCCCGTTAATGTCTCCACCTCATAGTCAGGCGGCATCTCCATAAGCAGCGAGAATACCCCTGCCTTGGACACGGCGACTTCCATCCGGCTCGCCATCACAACGCGTTCGTCGGCAATGGAGAGCGTGCCAAACTCGTTGATCCGGATCTCGGGCAACACGCGGTCGGCAGATACAGGCACAGAGACCGCCGCGGTTTCCTGAAACCGGAATGCCTTGCGCACCACAAGCCCGGAGCTCCGCTGTGCGTCCATCTCTACCAGTATCGCACTGGCTCCGGGAAAGTCCTCCGGATTGATAGCGCTGACGCCTCTCGCATCCTCTGCGCGAACCTGGACGCTGTCGCTAGCCGCGAGCGCCATCGCTCCACGCTGGCGGGCAGCCCCGACAACGTCTAGCGTCCCGAGTTCGGCGGCGTATGGCAGTCCCTCCGTCGCCAGTTGGGTCCCCACCATGATTGCATATGCCCCGCTGACCGCCCGCTCCAGCACCACATCAAGTTGCCTTTTCTCGGGCTCGAAACTCCAGGTGGCCACGCCGGGCGCCTTGACCGACGTCACGCTCATTCCCTTGGGAACGGACATCCGAAATTCCTTCACCTCGCCCTGCGCGATCTGCAGGCGCACGGCATGCATGACATCCACGGCTCCTGGCAGAAGCGCCGCCAGGGAATGGATCTCCGCGAAGTATACAGCCGCCTCACGGCGCGTGGTTCGCACCCGCGGCTTCCAGTCGAAGGATACGCAGCCGCCCCGCCCGAAGACGGCTTCCGCTTCGCTCGACTGATCGGTCTCGTGAAGGCGGAAGACCACCGCCGATTCCGACTCGATGTTCATTCCAGGCTCTGGAATCGCAAGCCTTACCGAGTTCCGCAAACTATCGGGCAGATACGGGACCACCCGCCGGCAACCGTTTGTCTCCCTCACCGGTGCGCGGTATTCCAGCATGACCTCGTAGCGCCCTCGCCGAAGCACATCCAGTTGATAGCCCCCAGCACCCGGCGCAAGGCGCAGGTCGTCCGAGCCCAATCGGAAGTTTGTCAGCACATACCCGTCCGGAATCGCAATCAGCCGGACTGCGTCCTTGGCTTCGAACTGGTACCTGACAACCACCCTGGCACTCTTCTCGGTATCGCGCGCTGACAGCGGTCCGGTAATCTCCATGAGAACCCGATCCATCACGAGTTCCGACCCCACGGGTTCCCCTGCTCCTGCAAGCCACGGCAACGTGGCGCTGAGCGCGGCAAGCATCACCATTAAACCAAGCCGTGCGGAACCTGCCGACGGTCTGTCCACCGGCTCCTCATCCGCGGCGGACCGCTGCACGTCAGCGGATTCACAATCAAGCACAGGCGGAACCGGCGGCGGCGCGCTGCGCCGTCTGCTGCACAGTCCTGCAACGGCCAGGCGCGCGAGCCGGAACAGCCAGACACCCGCCAGCGTGGCCAGTAAGAGCGCCAGCCCGACCGCCACCACATATCGACCAACCAGACTCATCACCAGACCGCAAAGAAAGGCCGTCAGACCAGCAGCCAATAAGACACGCCGGCGCATCATTAACCCGCCGGCGCACAAGGCCAATCCAGCCAACATAAGCGAGCCAAGCAGACCGACACGGCATCCGGCACCAAGCCATGAGGGAACGATAAGCACCGTCAGCGCCGGTGCGCCCGACTCCGCCGTGCTCGCAGTTCTGGAGTACTCACGAACCAAGCCCCCGCTCCACTCGCCCATAAACAGAGGGGAAACCTCCCGCCCGCCCGGACCGTCCAGAATCGCCAGACATAACCGGAACGCCGTGCGGACAGCATCCGCCAGTCCTCGCGCGCCGGAGACTTCCCGGATTTCCATGTTTCCTCTGGCGTCGGCCAAGGCAAAGAATCGCGGCACCCGCACCGTCCAATTCATAAACGGCGACGGAGCATCCTCCATAAGCGGCGCCGCCAGCGCCAGCCCTCGGACGCCGGACGTAAGCAATCCCAGTTTCCGGTAACTTTGAGCGAAGCGGAGTTCAATCCGGATCGGCGCATTCGGATCGCGCTGCCGCGCAACGGGAATCAGCAGCTTCTTGCCGCTAGTCTGGGAGAGAACGTCCCGCGCGCCATCCTGTTCGTCACCCTGCCGGATGGACCAAAGCTTGGCGCCTGCGGGCAGGGAAACAACAAGGAATTGGTGCGAGGCGTTCTTGATCAAGTACGTGGCCGTTGTCACGGCTTCGCCGTCACGGCTGATGATTGTGTCCAGGTGCACGTAGTCCGCGATCTGGCCGAGGAGCCGTTCGGTTTGCAGCCGCTCGACCCGCAGGCCGAACGCATGCGGACTCCGGACGAATTTGTAGGCTTTCAGGATGGGATCGGACACCGGACCGGAATACCCTTTCGGGATTTCGTCGCGATCTATCCCAATCACCGCAGGCGGCAGTGCCGCAGTTTCGGAAAGCCGCAGGCTTGCGGAGCTAGCCAACGCCACGTAGCCCACCTCGCTGTCGGTCCCAACGGTCTCGATGCCGCCAACCTGGATGTCCGCTTTTTCGTAGTCAAACTGCCGGTCATAGGTCACCAGCAGCGTGTAGTCGCCAAGCACGCGCTTCTGGAGCCGCACCGTGCAGACATCGCCCTGCCGGGTCCACCCCTCGATATCGGCGCCTGTAAACTCTGGGTTCTCAACGCCGGCCGGCATACGTATCCGGAACTCCTGCGCCGGAGAGCCCCCTATGTGGTATGTTAACGTCGCGCTGTAGTAGAGTACGCCGTCGCCCAGCGACGCGAGGTGGAAGACTTCCGAATGCAGCGAGGGCATGGTGCGGTCCAGGCCCATCTCCAACTTCCATGCCTTGTCACGGAACCGGAATGCCTGCTGAGCGTCTTTTACGCGCATCGGCGCACTGCCCGTATGGATTTCCCGCAGGCCGTCGGACGTTTCCACCTTGAGTCTTACGCCCTTTTCCGCCGCCGCAACCAGGTGCCCCCGTTCCGATCGCGCGCCCGCCACGCTCCACGCCGGAGCAGAGAACCGGGCGGTGCCCACGGGCAGAAGACACTCCATCCGCACATTCACCAGGACCGTACCCATGACCGCATGCTTGAAGGGAATCACGATCCTCCGCACCCCGCCGTCGTCGCGCACGTCCGTATCCGCCTCGGCCACTTCGGGGCCGGAGATGGTGGTAACCGTCCACACGGGATCTACCGCCGTCTCAATCACCACCTCGCGCGCCGGCGCGTCTTTGATGGTCAGTTCGACGGAGGCCTCCAGTGAAAGATCGCTCTCCTCCAGCAGGAGAACCAGGCGGCTGTCCGCGGCCACAGAAGTCACGATGTCGTCGGCACCGATATCCAGCGTAAATGGCATGTTGGCAAACTGATAGGCATAGGTCTGGCGCAAAGGCAGACTGCGCATTTTCTGGCCCTTCGGGTCCAGCGACGTGCGCGGGACGGCCGCGGCATCCACCTGCGTCAGGCCACCGGCTTTTTCAATGTTCAGCCGGATGGCGCTGTCCGTACCCACCACCATAAACCCACCCGTTCGAAGCATCTGCACCGGCTTCAGTGCCGGGAGAGTAAAGCGGCACGGAAACCGCGGCAGGGCCATCTCGCTCTCGACCCGGAGGCGATACGTCCCTTCCTGCGGACGACTGAGCACCACCGCCAGTCTCGGACGAGCGGCATCGGTGCGGTCTACGCGCCAGTCCTGAATGTCCTCCCCGGTCACCTGCGTGATGTTGCCGTCAGGCAAATCGAACATCAATCGGCTGAGCGTCCCCTGGATGACGCGCACCGTGTAAAGCCCGTCCACCCGCAACGCGCCGACGCTCGCAATCGCTATGAGGTTAGCGTCGCAACTGGCAACCAGTTCCGCCTCCAGTCTCCGAACTTCCGGCTTCCAGTCCACCTGGAAATCGCTTCCCAACCCGAGAAACGCCGTCGCCTTCAGTTTCCCGTCAGCCGTCTTTTGAGTCTGGACGTCAAGCGCACCAGGAAAGCGGATCTCAAGGTCGGCTCGGTCGCAGACGACTGCAAGTCTGCGAATACTTGCCGAGGGAATGCAAAAACTGGCGGACCGCCAGTCGCCCTCCCTCATCGGGCGTGCAGCGAATCGGAACGATACGAGCCCGCTGCGCGGCCGCACGAACCGGATGGAAAAGCCGCCGCCGTCGCGAACCAGTTCCGCTCCGCGCGGCAGTTGGCTCTCGATATAGGCCACCTCGCCGGTCACCAGCGGAAGAACCGCCTGGCGCTGCGCGGAATCCACGTTGAACTTCAGCGTGAAGAAAAGGTTTTCCCCCTCAACCTCGCCCTCCAGCGATAGGCCGGAGACGGAGACCGGTGCCGGTGCGGAAGGCACGGCGGACGCAGACATGACAAGACCCAAGACGGCCAACAACGCGACAAGCGTCTTCGTGAGCATAGACCACCCCCTTCTGTGAATATGACGTGGCTCGGGGCGGGTTTCTTCAGAAAAATCTCCGAAGGCCGAAGACTCCTTGAGGACGAGGACGACGAAAACAAACGAGGCGCACCGAGAACCGAGAACCTATCACCGACACCCCATTCTTCCCCTCCCCATCGGCGGTCCGATCCTCTCCATCGGCGTAAACTCTTCTCTCTCTACCAGACCCGGCAGAGGACCGCCGGGGCTACAGTGGCTCCGCTCCTATTTGTACCACGGCAGACCTGCCCTGACCCTGCCAAAGGGTCTCTGCCGTGCTCCGGCGCCAGGCGGAGTGCATGCCCGGCCAACAGAAGAGCAAGTGCCGCCGACACGGCGGCTACCACAAAAGAGGCGGCTTCCTCCCTGTAGTAGCCGGCGTGTCGCCGGCGTCTTCTCCGACCCGGCGGCCCGTACTAGGGCCGCATCGGCTGCTTGCGCCGTCACCGATCTAACATATGCAAGATCTACCGCTTGAGAGGGAAGATCGCCGGATCTTCCGGAACAAAGCGCGATGGTTTGCCTGTCCCCGTCACCTGTCGAGGACCTGCAAAGACAGATCACTCGCGTCAAAGTCCAGCACGACCTCGACCTGACCCAGGGATACGGCACCGTGCACCTGCCCTACGCACTCGCACGAAAGTACCCCAACACGAACAAGGCTTTTCACTGGCAGTATGTCTTCCCCTCGCCCGAACTATCGGTTGATCCTCGAAGCGGCGTTCGCCAGCGCCACCACGTCTACGAAAGCGTGCTGCAACAGGCCATCCGCCGCGCGACCGAAAAGGCAGGAATCAGGAAGGTCGAGACCTTTCGGCAACAGTGCATGCGTGGGAACGCTGAGGCCTGATAGTTTGGTTGCCATAGCCGGACATGCTCTCCTTGACACCGCAGATGCGGATTCTGGTGGCCATCGAGGCGATCGACTTTCGCAACGGGATCGATGGTTTGACGGGGATCTGCCGGAATCAGTTTCATAAAGATCCACTCTCGGGGTGCGTGTTTGCTTTCCGGAACCGGAGAGGAACGTCCTTGAAGGTTCTCTTCTATGATGGGCAAGGGTTCTGGTTGTGCCAGAAGCGGTTGTCGAAGGGGCGGTTTCGCTGGCGACCAGGGCGCAGGGACTCCGGGGTGCTGAAGGGAATGGAAGCGCGGGAGTTGCAGTTGCTGCTGTGGAATGGCGATCCAGACCGTGCGACCCTAGGTCCGTTGTGGCGGAAACTGGAGTAGCGAAACGACGCCGTTAAAGCGCTGAAGAAAAGCGTTCGTTCCTCTTTCGTGTCGGGTACATTTCCCCGCATGGACGAAGTGTTTCGCTATCGCAGTCGTTCGCTCAGCCGTGAAGACATTGCCAGTTTGCGCGATCTGATTGCGCAGAATCCGCAAGTCAGTCGATGGCGACTCTCTAAACTGGTATGCGAGGCCTGGGATTGGAGGCAGGGCAATGGCGCTTTATGCGATATGCTCTGCCGGAGCCTGATGCTGGCCCTGCATCGCGCCGGGCACATTGCCTTGCCGGAGAAGAAACAGTCGCCGCCCAACTCTCTTGCGAAACGACGCCAACCGGCCACGGATTTCGCTCTGGATCAAAGACCGGTTGAATGCGGACTTAAGGAGTTGCGGCCGCTTACGATCAGGCAGGTGCGGCGCACCGAAGCGGACGGTTTATATAACGGGCTGATCGAGCGGTTTCATTATCTCGGCTATACCCAGCCTGTAGGTGAACATCTCAAGCAAATCGTGTTTGCCGGCGACCGGCCGGTCGCATGTCTGGGCTTGAGTTCAATTCCCTGGCACATTGGGCCGCGGGACAAGTTTATTGGCTGGTCTCCGGCGGTACGGCGGCGGAATCTGCATCTGGCAGCCTACAACACCCGATTCCTAATTCTGCCATGGGTGGAGCCCCTTAA
>CAZWPN010000126.1:0-9826 GCA_964635275.1 uncultured Victivallales bacterium
AAGGGCACGGCTAGGGGCTGACATGGCGTCGCGTCCCAGAGCCGTGCGGTATTGTCCTCTGAGGACGTCAAAATCCGCGCGCCATCGGGGCTGAACACTGCGGAGTTAACCACTTTGTCATGGCTGAATGCCGCCCCGAGGGGCTTGCCGCTGGCCGGGTCCCAGAGCCGCGCGGTTCGGTCCCGCGACGCGGTCAGAATCCTCGCGCCGTCCGGGCTGAAGACGGCAGAGAGAATCCCTCCTTGATGCCGCAGAGGTTCAGCCAGCGGCTGCCCACTGGTAGCGTCCCACAGCCGCGCGGTATGGTCATCTGATGCCGTCAGAATCCGCGTCCCATCCGGGCTGAATACCGCAGAACGAACCCATCCATCATGCCGCAGGGGTTGACTGAGTGGCTTGCCGCTGGTGCCGTCCCAGAGCCGTGCGGTGTAGTCAAATGACGCGGTCAGAATCCTTGCGCCGTCGGGGCTGAACACTGCCGAACTAACACCTTTGTCATGGCGGATGGTCGCCGCGGAGGGCTGGCCGCCTGCCGCGTTCCAAAGACGTGCGTACCCAGGTTTGTCATAGTCACCCGAGGCGGTCAGAATTCGCGCCCCGTCGGGACTGTACACCGCGGATTTGACCCATCCGTCATGGGGGAAGGAAGCGGCGACAGGCTGGCCGCCGTCCGCGTTCCAAAGACGTACGTTCCCAGGTTTGCCATGGTCACCCGACGTGGTCAGAATCTTTGCGCCGTCGGGGCTGAACCCTGCGAAGCGAACCCGTTCGTCATGGCGGAATGGCGCGGCGAGGGGCTGGCGCGGGGAGTCAAAGAGCAGTGCATACCCAAGTTTGTCACTAGAACACGAGGCTATCAGAACCCGCGCTCCGTCGGGACTGAAGACTGCGGACTGAACCCATCCGTCATGGGGGAAGGGCACAGCGATGGGATGACCGCTGGCGACGTCCCAGAGCCGCGCGGTCTTGTCACGAGATGCGGTCAGTATCCTTGCGCCGTCGGGGCTGAACACCGCAAGATCAACACTCCCCTTATGCAGATACTGCCGGAGTGATCCTCTGTTTGACCGACGGATTTCCTCAAGACCAAGGATCGCTGCACCACAATTGTCGGGGTCGAATTCGATGGCTTTCGACAGACGGGCGTAGGCCTTGGAATAGTCCTTCAGATCAATCAACTGTCGCGCAAAGAGGAATTCCGTCCGGCTCAGTTCCTGCCGGGAGAGTTTCAACTGTTCCTCGGCGCGGCGCTTGTCGCGCTGAACAAGTTCATCGAGACCCACGCCCATCAGGCCGGCGATGAGCTTGAGTTTCATGAAGTCGAGCAGGCCCTGTCGGTCGGACTGCGCACGCTCGGAGGCGCGTATTTCACGCGTCCGTTCGGTATCTTTGACGCGCATGTCGGCAGCGATGGGTTCCTCGGGCAGGAGTGCGGCATCGTCCACACTGCTGTCGGCCCGCAGTGGGTGGACGAGGGCGGGGCAGAAACAGTCGCTCGCGGCGGTCCAGCCTGCCTTGGGTTGGAGGCGGACGTTGGGTTCGCCGTCCACGATAAGGGTGAGGATGCGGTTGCCGCGTCCGAGTTGGCGGAAGTAACGGACCTCTTCGTTGACGTAGCGGGAGGCGGCGGAGCGCGGGGAGGCGATGACGATGAGGAAGCGGGAGCGGCGCAGGGCGTCGTGAATCTGGCCGCCGAGGTCGTGGCTGGTGGGCAGCTCGGCTTCATCGCGGAAGGTGGGGAAGAACCGCTCGGGCATCGGCTCGCCGGTGGCGGTGGTGCGGTCGCGGTAGCCGTCGGGAACGCGGAAGGTTTCGAGCTGTTCGTGGAGCCAGTTGGCCCACGGAATGTGGTCGCCGCTGCCATCGCCACGCACGATAAGATTATCCTGATGACTGTAGCTGATGAAGGCCCAGTAACGGAATTCGTTGGAATTGTCGCTACTCATGTATCCATACTCCATTGTATATTCAGGTTCCAGCCGTAGCGTTCACCCAGCAGCCCGATGAAATAGGGACGGCTGCGCTCGATCTCGGCCAGGCAGAGTGGGAGCACCTGCCCTCGGTGGCCTGGGCCTCGGTGATGCCCCAGCGCAGGTCCACCTCGGTGAAGGTGACGAAGCGTTTTGCGCACTTGCGTCGCAGTTCTGGGAAGACCTCTTTCACGAGCATATCCCTCTCCCGCTGCATGTCCCGGAATGTGGAGGAGATGAAGACTCGGATTTCGCGGTTCATCGCCTTTGCGGTTATGGCGACGGGTGCGGTTGCGGCGGAGGAGGCGGAGGAAGACAGCGGGCTCGTCTTGTCCTCCGTCTTGTCCGCCGTAGCCTTGCTGCGCCCGTCCGAAGCCTTTGGCGCAACGCGGGGTGGAGGCGGAAGCCCCCGCTGTACCGGGGGGAGTGCCGGGCTGGCGGGGGGATGGATGTGTCTCGCGCCAGCCGGGAGGGAAGTCGTCTGGCAAGATGAGGGAGGGAGCCGAGCCGGTGGCGCGTTTCCACCAGCCAACGGCCTTGCGGCGATCCTGCCAGGCAGCCACAAGCGCCCTGAGCGACTCCGCGCCGGGATGGTCGGAATCCGGCAGTTGCGGGAGGTAGGTGAGAAAGCCCTGCACATTTCCGCTGCGCAGCAGGGCGAGACAGTAATTGACAGCGCGGGCCGGATCGGCATTGGGATCCATCATCAACCCGTCCTCGGGGAACAGAAGCGGTCGCAGCAATTCAATCGCCTGATCGTGATCGCCCAGAAGCATCAGCGCCACCGCACGTGCGTTCAGCACCTCGGGCCGTTCTTCAGGAACGAAGGCGAGGTCCACCAGAGCCGCTTCCGCCCGTCCGTCCCGAATGTGCTCCCAGCCACTTTGCAGTACGTTATCCTGTCCAGCTGTCACGTTCATATGCCGCTCACTTTTCGGCCCTCTCAATCGCCTATATCAACGCTTTTTCGAAACACGATTACCCTACAGGTTCACAGCCACCACTGTACTTTCCGTTCCCTCGCTAACGCCGGTTTTCTTCCGGCGGGGATTTTTCCGCCATGAATGGATTGGCCGGGCGGATTGGCTCGACGTTGATACCGTAGGCGTCGTGGAAGGCGCGACCGACGACCCGGCGTGGGGACCATTTGATTTCAAAGGCCCTCAGGGCATTGCCCTGCTTGATGACGAGATCCACCTCCGCTTGCGTCCGCGTGCGCCAGAAGAAGAGTTCCGCGGGCGAGCCGAGCAGGGCGTTGCGTTTCGCCGCTTCGGCAATGACCCAGTTCTCCCAAAGCGCCCCGATGTCGGGCCGGAAGTCGTCGGTCGAGAAGGTGTTGAGCAGGGCGTTGCGGATGCCCGTGTCCCAGAAGAAGATCTTCTGGCTCTTGCTGATTTCCTTTCGCGGATTGGTGCTGAACGACGCCAGGCGGAAAATGACAAAGGTCTGCTCCAGAAGGTCGAGATAGCGGTCCACGGTCGGACGGGCCATCTGGAGCTGGGTGGCCAGTTCATTCACCGACACCTCCGAGCCAGCCTGATGGGCCAGCAGCAGGAGAAGCCGCTTGATGAGATCCGGCGACTTGACCAGGCCGGCCTGGAGCACGTCTTTCCAGAGGTAATCCGAACTGAGTTCGCGCATCAGGCGCGCGGGCTGAGCGCTCGTAACGACTTCGGGATAACTGCCGAACGCCAGACGCTGCAGCAGGAAGGCACGCAGTTGCGGGGCGAAATGCTCGCACAGGTGACCGGGGTTGATGTCGGAGCCAGCCCACTTCTGGGTGCCCAGCGTCTCGGTGAAGAGCAGCGGCGGCAGCACGAGCTTGCGGTTGCGCCCGGTGAGGCTCTCCGCCGCCTGGTCGAGCAAGTCCAGCGAGGAGGACCCGAGCAGCAGGAACGTTGCCGGAAGCCGAGCATCGTGCCAGCCTTTGATGATGCGCGGGGTTTCGGGCAGACGCTGGGCCTCGTCAATCACCAGGACCGACGGATTGCCCAACGCGCGCAGGCCGTCACTAGGCGACAACGCGGCGGCGGCCAGGAACCTGGCCTTGTCCACCTCGATGTCGAAATTCAGGAACGCCGCCGGGCGGCCAGCCAGAACATGCTCCACCAACGTGGTTTTTCCGACCTGCCTCGCCCCGAGGATCAGCCCCACCTTGCCGCTATCCAGAATCTCCTGAAGCGCACCTTCTGCTTGCCTTTTGATATACATGACTATCAATTTAACCGGTTATTCTGTATATTACAAGAATCAATAATCATTCCCGAGCAGTTTCAGTGGGTTCGTTCCAAATACGCCAAGTCTTTCCGCTTCGCTAGAGCTTCGCAGGACAAGCCGTCGGACAAGAGCCCCCTCGCCTCGGCACCCCCCCCCACACACACCCTCCCACATACCCATTCACGACTGCGTATTGCACAGGAAATCCGGGATTCCGTTGATCGGGATCATGCCATTCGCATCCATGAGGAAGCCCTGGCGGTCGGCGAACAGGGTCGGTTCCGGCACACATTCCGCCTGCATCAGGCGGGTGGCCTCGTCGTCCGAGAGTCGCACGTACCAGATGCAGCGGTCATACGCATCCTGCTCATCTAAGTCATCAATGCAGTCAAGCTCGGAAAGGTTCTCGCACAGGTGATAGAACCAATGTGTGCCGCACCCTCGGCAACGTCGAATCGCCACCAGGCAGGTTTCGTTCGATATGAACCGGCGCAGGGTTTCCAGGGACGGTACCGCGCAGCAATCCACATACGGTCTTCTTTCATTCATACCTTGCCTCCTTTGCCCCGCACCATGGCTGATCCGCCCGGTACAGCAGGCTCTGCGAAACTGCTGCTTTTGTCCGTCACCTGCAGGGCACAATTCGGAACCCGGCCAGTTTCGCAAGATTCGGGTACCACCGGATGGCACTGCGATCCTTTTCCTTTTCACAATCCGGCAGCTTGTGATAGTCCAGCAGGCAATCGTGCTGGCGTTGCTTGCGCTGTGCTTTTCGGAGGTCCTTGTCGTCTACACGCTCGACCGGTTTCCATCCATTGGCAAGCCGGGCTTGCATCCACCCGATATGTTCCTCCGCCGCGAGCAACTCAAGGTGCATCTCGAGAAGATATGCCACCCGCTCCAGTGGTTGCCCCCCACCGGATGACTCCGGAAGACCTGGTTCCGTGCATTTCTCCATGCGGAGGCCGACAAGCCTTAAAATGGCAGGGATACGCTTGACGGCCGCATAATTGTCGGCCTTGGCTTCGGGATCGAGCTGAGCGAATTCCTTTCGAAAGATGCTCTGCAAATCGGAGTTTTTCCCCAACCAAAGCGCATGCACGGAAGCGGCAAGTACATCCGCGTTCTGCTGGAATGCCTGGTGATCCTCCAATAATACGATAAATTTCGCCAAGTCCGTCACATTCATGGCGAGTACGGCATCGGACGGCAGGTGCGACGGCATGTAGGGTCCACCCTTGGAGTCCGCATTGAGCGCCAGGCATATCTTCTCAAAGGAGCGCGCGCCGTTGGTGTATTCGCCAACCTCCAGCATGGCGGACAGCAGACCGGGATCCATTTCGAGCCGTTTTTCACCTTTGCACCCCAGCAACGCCCGAAGCAGGATCGCACGGCGCAGGGGGAAACTGACATCGGGATGATCGCCATCGGCAGTCGCTCTCGGATTCGGTCCGAGCACATCAAGCGAACCGTGAATGCGGCTAATGAAATCAGGGCCCTTGAGCAGCTTGAATTGATGCCAGGCTTCGAACGCCGACGCGTCATCCATCCCTGCCTCCGGCTTCGGTGGACCGAAGCTTGACATTTTTGCACTGGTGCCACCAGCAAACACAAATATGCAGCGACCGATGGGATGCTTGATCTGGCCTTCCTGGAACACGCCATCGTTCATCGGTGCCAGCAACAGCCGTAGCCATTTGTACTGGGACGAATCGAATTCATCCCAGAAGACTACCGGCGGCCTCCTGGACTGAAGAACCTGGTCCCTAACCTGGTGAAGGGCACCCACGAGATCGCCCTCAGTGAACTGGGAAAGGTTGAATTCCAGCACCGCGCAGTCGTCCTTGAGGATCTGCTTTGCGATCTCCTTGACACCGAACGACTTGCCTGCACCGGGAGGACCGAACACGGCCAGCGACAATGGCTTGGCTGCGGCAGTGTCCTTCACATATTCATCAATCAGGGTCTTCAGGTTGCGCAGGGCCTCGATTTCATTCCGGTCGGCGGTGAGCAGTTTGCCGAAACGGGCATGCGGGATACCTCGCAGCTCGCGCATTCCAAAGACCGCAACACGCCGGGCAAGGCCATACAAGGGCTCATCCGCAGGCCTGGTGCTATCACTCAACGCGATGCACCAGCGCGAATCGGGCCGGGATATTTCCTCGTGCGGAATGAGAACCTCCGCGTAATCGGCAAAGCCACTTGGAGCATACCCGGTGATGGCCCGCTTGCCTTCCCGGATGACGCCGGCAATCGCGTCCAGCGGAAACGCGGGGGCTTTCTCATCAGGGCCGTGCCCGTAGGCATACAGCAGCCGCATGGCATGTAAGCCGTTCGGAATGGCATGGCGCAAGGCATCCTCGATGGATTCCCCGCCATCAGCGCAGCCGCCAGCCAGCGCGGCGGCAAAGGTACTGGTGAATCCATAGGCCGTGCCGGCTTCGTTCCCAGTCCGGCAGGTTTCCCGCTCCATGTTGGCGGCATCAAAGACCAGGCTGTAATCGCCCTTGTCAATCGCCTTCCGCCGCCACAGCACGCCCTCCCCGTGAATAATGACCACCACATGGGCAACCGCTCGCAGATCGGCAAGCGCGGGGTTGAACTCCAGCTCGCGGGCGATTTCGAGAGCAGTACGCTCCCAGGAGATTCCGCAACTGATGCGCACCGGCATCGTGCGCAGATCACCGAGGGTCAGGACTACCGCGGCGTGACCGGGAACCCCGGCTTTGAAACCCCGCCACCACAATTCGCCCCGACAGAACGGCGCCGACATTTTCCAAATGATAAAAGTGCCAGGACTATTCCAGACCGCCTCCACCGCCAGCTTCTCCTCGCCCGGATACCGGAAGTTTGTTGCATCGTCATGAATCAGGACAACGCGGGGATCAAACCCGGCAGGTGCATCCGACGGCATGTCAGGCGCGGGAAAGGCGCACGACATCGCCGATTCCAGCACCCCCGGATTGACGGAGTGCGTCAGCCGCCAAACCTTGCGCTTGTCTTCTTTCGATATCTTGAACACATCATCCAGGTCTATCCGCTTCCAGACCGCAAAGACAGGAGCCGCCTGATGCGGGGGTCGGGCAAAGCCGATACTTCCTGTCACGCCTTCACCTGCCCATGCGTTCAGAATCCGAGAGGTCAATCCCGAGCCACCCAAAGAGCAACTGATGCGGGTAGGTTTCGCGCCCGGAGGCGGATTGGGCCCGTCGAAATGGAGATAGACGTCAATGTCCGTGCCTGCATCCCCTGTCACCAGGATTCTCTTACGCTTCTCGCTCATCAGTTACTCCTTGCTTCTGTTTCCGTTTGCTCAAAGTACAACAGGTGGTCTAGGCCGGCGTAGCCGGAACAAGCCTACTGAGCCCCTCCCCCACCCCTCCGTCAAGCAACGCTCCGGATCCGTCCGTAATCGCGTTCAGCAAAGGGTTTGGCATACTCGTCCATCAGGGCTTGCATGACGGGCGGAATGGCACAGTAGCCGTGGTTGCTGCACCGCTGTTCACGCCCATCCGGACCTTTCCATGCGCAGACGGTCTTGCCGGAAACACCTAAGCGTCCTACCCCGGCCAGTTCGCCACTGCCAGCCGCCTTGATGACCGTGCCGAGACCGTCCGGCTCCAGCCAGGCGGCAAAGTGGCAGTGCAGCGGCTCGACCTCGGCCCAGTCGCCGGGTTCAAGGATCTGGCTCTCCCAGGTGCGCACCCCCCGCTGGCTCATCGGCTTATGCCAGAGCATCAGGCGGCCGTCCATAACCCCGTATATCTCGACGGCAGGCAGACCGTGAACATGCAGATCCTGCTTGTCCCTCGGCGTGAAGAAACTCCAGGTGAAACCAAGTCCCTGGCGATGGTAGGGCAAGTAAGGGTCGGCCACGCGCAGATTGAACGCTCGCTCGCCGCTATCCAGAATGCGCCGAATATCGCCGCCGCGCACCACCCGCACCCCTCCCCCGTGCGCCGCCGCCCACTGGCAGGCGACGGCATCCATCGAGGGCGTTGCCGCCGCAGACGCCAGAACCTGCGCCTGCTGGCTGATCAACATATCCGCCAATATGCGTACATTCGGTTCGCGGGCCTCGCGCCGAATCTCGTCCGGTGTCCTCCACAGGGCGCCAGCATGGCGATAAATCACCTGCCAACCTTCCGGCGAGAGCGAGACAACCACGGGGTACAGCAGCCAGTCTTTCTTCAATCCGGGATAGCGCGGGCTTTCACCCGAATTGGGCAAGGCCGCCAGTTCACGTTCGACGAAATAGGTCCCGCGCGCCAGGCCGAGATCCTGTTCCATCGGTCGGACCAGCGCACTGTAGAGATCCTCGCCCGTACGGAACTTCGTCGGCGGGAAGGTGGCCGAACCGTTCTTCTCAATCAGCAGGAACCGCGCCGGATCCCCGTCCGCGCCGGATTTCCGGATCAGCACGTAAAGCACCATAGCCGTATCATCATGTGTCGTTGATGTACTCATTCTCTCTCCCGAACTACCCCAGTACGGCAGTCCGTGACAACGGTAGAACACCTGTACGCTAACACTCCCTGCCGGATGTTGCGACTAAAAAACAGACACGACCCGCCGAACGCGGGCCGTGTTTTATTCTGTATCAGCTAATGACTTTGCGCGAGTTTTGCCGGAACAGGAATGATTGTGTGAGATTAAAGTTTATCACCCATCAATCGACCGGCGACTTTCCGAAACACGGCGGCGGCCGGATGGCGCGGCTCCGTTCCATCAGCCTCATCTAGCCAGACCGCAACCAAGACCGGGTCCCCACCCTCCCGCTCGAAGCCGCCGATGAAGGCGGTTTGAAAGCGGTCTTCGGCATAGCCGCCGGAAATGGCTTTCTGGACAACGGCGGTCTTGCCGAATACCGCGACGCCCTCCAGCGCAGCCGCCTGCCCGGTGCCTTCCGCCACGACGCGTTCCAGCATGCCGCGCACCAGGGCGGCAGCCCCGGCACTAACCGGTGACGGTTGAGCGGAGGCACCACCGCGCTTTCCATCCTCGATGATGAACGGCTCAACCATGCGCCCATCATTGAAGAATGCCGTATAGGCGCGCATTAGCTGCATCAGCGTGCAGGCCATACCGTGGCCGATGGGCAGCCGTGTAATCGCGATCCCGTCCCAGCGCCCAGGAGGATGGAGTGTTCCGGCACCAGCCCCCGGTATGCAGGTAGCGGCGGGAGCATTAAACCCCCAGTTTATAATTGCCTCGTGCAACGCATTCGTCCCCATCTCGACACCGATTTTCGCCATGCCGATGTTGCATCCCTTGATCAGGATCTCGGCAGGCGTCATTTCGGCGTACGGCTGGGGATCGCGCAAGGGGATGCCATGAACGGTCCAGACGCCGTTCTCGGTATTGATAGGTGTATCGATCTTGACAACCCCCATATCGAAGGCGGCTGCGGTGATCAAAGGAGATATCACCCCCCCCGGCTCGAACACATCCATGTTGCTACGCCAGGTGCGGGCGCGGGGGTCGGCAGTTGGACTGTTCGCCGCGTGGGTGGCGGGCGTTTGGGCCGCAGCGAGGATCGCGCCGGTGCGGGGATTCATGGCTACGATCTGAACCTGAGCGGCGCGAGTCTCTGCAGCAATTGCCTGGATTGACGCCTGCAAGTCGGCGTCGATCGTCAA
>CAZWPN010000127.1:0-9795 GCA_964635275.1 uncultured Victivallales bacterium
CTGAAAGTCGCTTGCGTCACGTGCGTCAACAAGGTACATTGCGTGCCTTGATAGAGAACACAGGCAACGCCGGACCACATCGCCGAATCCGATGTGCCCCGTCGGGCAGGAGATCGGCGCCACGGAGAAAGAGACGATGAAATACGATGTTTGCATGGAAATGGTGTTCACGGACCTGCCGTATGAGCAGCGGATCGCGAAGATAGCGGCGGCCGGTTTCGATTGCGTGGAGTTCTGGTTCCACGATGGCACATTCAACGGCAAGGATTGCGCCGGCGGCGCGAAGGACGCTAAGATCCTGAAGAAGGCCTGCGCGGCCGCGGGCGTTACGATCAACAACATGGTCGTCAATGCGCCGGACGGGTCACTCGGCGGCGCGCTGGTTCGCGCGGAGGACCGTTCGAAGTACCTCGATCGCCTGGATGAAGTGATCGCGTTTGCAGCGGCTTGCGGCTGTCGCCAGGCGATCACCTGCGCGGGCAACCTGCAGCCGGGTCTCTCGCGCAACGCGATGCGGCGCAATCTGGAAGAGACCCTCGGGCGCGCCGCGGACGTGGCGGCCCGGAAGAAGTTTGTGCTCTTTCTCGAGTGCCTGAACACGCGCACAGACCACTTCAACTACTTCCTCGACTCCTCGGCGGAAGGCGCGGCCATCGTGCGTGCGATTGGCAGCCCCCACCTGCGGCTGCTGTACGATGTCTACCACATGCAGATCATGGAAGGCAGCGTCATAGCCACTATCGATGAGAACCTGGATGTCATCGGCCACTTCCACTCGGCGGGCGTTCCGGGCCGGCATGAACTGTGGGAGGGCGAATTGAACTATCCCTCGATCGTCCGCCGGATCATGGCGGGAGGCTATCAAGGCGCGTTCGGGCTTGAGTACAGCCCGGCCATGCCGAACCACACCCAGTCGCTGAAGAAGACGCGCGCGTATCTTTCACAAGGCGAATAACACCCAAGAGCAAGGAGAAGATCGTATGGCAGGCAAGTTTCGTTTTTCATTCGGGCCGTGGAACATCCACGAGGGCGCGGACCCGTTCGGTCCGAAGGTGCGCGAATCGATCTCTTTCAATCGCAAACTAGCCGAGTACAAGAAGCTGGGGTTCGGCGCCGTTCAGTTCCACGATGACGACGCCGTGCCCGCCCTCAACACAATGGCCCCGGACCAGGTTGTCCGTGAGGCGGGCCGGGTAAGCGCCGCGTTGAAGAGGCACGGGCTCAAGGCCGAGTTCGTCGCACCCCGCCTGTGGGAGGATCCGCGCACGATCGACGGCGGGTACACGTCAAACGACCCCGCCTGCCGCCGGTACGCCCTCCAGCGCAGCCTGCTGGCCGTGGACATCGCGCGGGCGCTTGACACCGACCTGATCGTGCTCTGGCTGGCGCGCGAAGGCACCTATCTGCGAGAGGCCAAGGATTCCGCGGTCGCGACCGGCCGCATCCTGGACGCTCTCAACGCCATGCTGGCCCACGATCCGAAGATCCGCATCGCGATCGAGCCCAAGCCGAATGAGCCCATGGATCACACCTATATCCCGACGACCGGCCATGCGCTGGCCCTCGGCGCCGCCTCGCTTGACCCGGCCCGGGTCGGCGTGAATATCGAAAGCGCCCACGCCATCCTGGCCGGGCTGGACCCGTCCGACGAGATGGGCTTCGCCATGCACTTCAACAAGCTGTTCAGCGTGCACCTGAACGACCAGAACGGGCTCAAGTTCGACGAGGACAAGTCCTTCGGCGCCGTTGACCTGCGCCGTGCGTTCAACCAGGTGCGCATCCTTGACGCGCACGACTACGGGCGCGGGGGCGAGTGGGTGGGCCTCGACGTAAAGGCCATGCGCACACAGAAGGCGCGGATGGCCACGAAGCATTTGTCCAACAGCCGTGAGTTCTTCCTCAGCCTGCTGGCCGTGTCGCGCAACCTGAAGGCGCAGACGGTCGCGGAGTTGGTCCGCACACGCGACTACGAGGAACTGGATCGCCTGATCGTCAACTCCCTCATGGGACGCTGACAAGAACAACCATAACGGATGACCAAGGAGAAGGATATGAGCGGGACACGTCAAAGGGAAAAGCTGGGTTTGCAGGGCGGCATGAAGGCCGTCAGCAGCATCGAGGGCAAAGGCGAACCGAAGATCGGGATCGACGAGTTCATGTCGGTCGTCGAGCGGTTCGGGATATCGCGGAAGAACCGGGTGCGCATCCGGACTATTCTGCGCGACGAGCCGTGGAAGGCCGGTCCTTTCCTGGCCAACTACTATTCCGGTCTCAAGGAGACCAAGGTTCAGGCTTACGAGGCGATGGCGCGCCGCGTTTTTGGCGTGCCGTATGCCATCGCCACCAGTAGCGGCACCGGTGCCCTGCACGCGGCCTTCGTGGCAGTCGGCGTAGGTCCGGGTACGGAAGTTATCTGCCCGGCCATCGGCTTCATCGCGACGGCGCAGGCCGTGGTGCTGGCCCGCGGCGTGCCGGTGTTCTGCGATGTGGACGCCTCGCTGGGCATGGATCCGGCGAAGATTGAAGCCTTGATCACCCCGCGCACCGTGGCGCTGGCGCCAACCCACGTCATGGGCAGCGTGTGTGACATGGGCGCCATCATGAAGGTGGCCCGTCGCCACAAGCTGCGCGTCGTGGAAGACTGCGCGCAGTCCTGCGGCGCACACTGGCACGGACAGCGCCTCGGCACCATCGGCGACGTGGGCGCGTTCAGCATCGCGGCCTACAAAATCGTCGGCGGCGGCGAAGGTGGACTACTGCTCACGAAGCAGCAGCGGCTGTGGGATCGCGCGAGCCAGCTGGTGGAGAGCGGCGGCCTTTGGAGGCCGGAGCGTTTCGCCGCCCCGCGCTACAAGGGTGAGCTGTTCTGCGGCGCCAACTATCGCCTGTCCGAGTTGGAGGCCGCGATTGACGTGGTCCAACTCAAGCGCCTGGACGGCATGGTGAAGCGCTTCCACGGCGTGAAGCAGCGGATCTTGAGGCACCTTAAGCCATACCGGGAAATCCTGCCGCAGAAGCTTAATGACGCGGACGGCGAGGTCGGCTATACCCTGCGCTTCTTCCCCGCTGACGTGCGGTTGGCCGAGCAGATTGCCGCCGCCCTGACTGCCGAGGGTATTTCTTGCTCGACGCGCGGGCGCAAGGCGGGGCCGGACTGGCATCTCGCCAGCGCCATGTATCCGCTGCTCGAGAGGGAACTGGTTCCCGGCGACAACTGCCCGCTGACCTGCCACGAGTATCTCAAGCGCGGCGGACCGGCCCGGTACCGTGTTCAGGAATGTCCGGTGGCCGACGACCTGTTCGCGCGCCTGGTGTCGGTGAACCTCAACCAGTGGTACTCGCCGCGTGACTGCGCGAACGTCGCGGCCGGCATCAACAAGGTGCTTTCCGCCTACTGCACGGCAGGGGGCGAGAATGTTTGGATGTGATCGGGTGGAGTGCTAAGCGAGGGAAGGGAACCGGTGGACGATTACGGGCGACGATTACGGATTACGAGAGGAATCCTTTTCATCGTTCACCGTAATCGTCGCCCGTAATCGTCCACCGAATTGGACAAACACGAAGAGAAGGAAAAACGACCATGAAACTGGCGAGAATGACGGTGCTTTCCAAGTCGGAAATCAGAAAGATCCACGAGGCCACGGTGGAGATTCTGGGTGGATCCGGAGTCAAGGTGCTAAGCCCGCGCATGCGGGACGCGCTGAAGGGCAAGGGGCTTCCGGTGGATGACGCCGCCCAGACGGTGCGGTTCCCGCAGGTCGTTCTGGAAGATGCGCTGGCCCGCATCCCCGCCCGGTTTGAGGTGTGCGATCGTGATGGGAAGCCGGCGTTTGTTCTCGGGGATGGCGTGCCGAAAATCGCCGGCGGCCACAACGCGGTGTTCTGGCTCGATTCCGACACCGGAGAGACCCGGCCATCCCGCGTGGCCGATGTTGCCCGGTTCGCGCGGCTTTGCGAGAAGTCGCCGCAGATCGACATGATCGGCATCCCCGTGATGCCGCAGGATGTGCCGATCCCCCGCGAGACGCTCCTCCACGCCGTGCGGGCCGTCAGCGAGAACAGCCGCAAGCCGATCTACTTCTCGACCGACAACGACGAGATCAACCGCGGTTGCATCGAGATCCTGCGGCAGGCGTTCAAGGGCGACTTCTCCCGCCAGGTGTACGGCATCACGCAGCTCTCGCCCACCAGCCCGCTGTTCTGGGAGGGCCGGGTTTGCGAGGCCATCCAGGACACCCTCACGACAAACGTGCCGATCGCGATCCTGCCGGAGCCGAACGCAGGTGTCTCGTGCCCCTATACGCTGGCCGGCCTGCTGACCATGAACAACGCCGAGTGCCTCTCGGGACTGGCGATGATCCAGTTGCTGAAGCCCGGCCATCCGGTGATGTACGCCAATTCCTGGACCACGACCGACATGCGCACGGGCGCGGCGCTCGTCGGTTCGATCGAGACTACCGTGTGCCGCATCGCGGCCGCGCAGCTTGCGCGTTTCTACAAGACGCCGTCCCATACCACGGCGCCCAATTCGGACAACCATGCGCACGACGAGCAGAACGCCTGGGAGAAGACGTTCAGCCTCATGGCCGCCGTCGGCGCCGGGCATGACCTGATCGTCAACTGTGGCATGTTCGCCACCGGCATGACCTGCAGCGACGAGCAATTGCTGATGGATGCGGAGATCGCTGCCATGTGCCGCCGGCTTGCCGCCGGCGTCAAGGTGACGAAGAGCACCATCGCCGCGGACCTGATCCGCGAGGTGGGTCCGCAGGGCGAGTCCTACCTCACGCAGGAGCACACCCTGAAGCGACTGCGCTCTGACGAATACTTCGTTCCGAGTCTGGCCGTCCGCGGTCCGCTGGCGTCGTGGAAAGCCGCCGGGGCGCGCGACACGGCCGCCATGGCCCGGTTGCTTGCCAGGAAGATGCTGGGCACTGTCGAAAGCTGATGGAAGCGTATTGAACGCGGAGCCGGTTAACGATTACGGGCGACGATTACGGATTACGAGGAGAATCATAGCAATCGTCCACCGTAATCGTCCGCCGAAATGGACAGAAAGGGAGATGCCGCCTTTGCCGGCGTGCTGCAAACAGTCATGATCGGGCCAAAGGACATTGGACGACGTGTCCGGGAACTACGTCAGCGGGAGAAACTCTCGCTGCGCGGGCTTGCCCAGAAGTCGGGCGTGGCCGTGAGCTTTCTATCCAGGATCGAAGCTGGCACCGGATCGCCGACCCTGGCGACGCTGTTGAAGATCATGGAATCGCTTGACGTCAGTGCGTCCGATCTCTTTGCCGCGGCTCCGGACGAGTGGAATGACGTGATCGTCCAGCGCAAGACCGGGATGCAGGAACTCGATGACGGCGACAAGTGTTGGCGCTTCCTCTTTCCGAGTCATCGTGCCATCCGGACGGTCATGACGTACGAGCAATACCGGCCCGGTACCCGGAACGTGGAACAGGAAAGTCATCCGTTTGACGTGTGCGGTTTGGTCATCGGGGGGACGCTCACCTTGCAGATCCCGGACCGGCCGGCGATGGACATCCGGGCAGGAGACAGTTTCTATATCCGCGCGAATACGCCACACGCCGCCGTCAACAGGGGCCGCGCAGTGTTGCGCATGGTTGTGGTGGAGCTTCGGAACGCGCAGAGCGGAGCGGGCTGATACGGTGCGGCTGGCGCGGCGGAGTATGGGCGGTGGACGACTACGGCGACGACTACGGTGGACGATGCCCACTTGTCGGACGTAGCCCTCAGCGAAGTCGAAGGGGCGAAGTCGGATCGTCATCCGTAGTCGTCGACGTAGTCGTCAGCCGATTCAGCTCACTATATGGTAGAAAGTAGGCCGGAGGCCGGAACTCCGGTTCCGGCCATGTGCGACCGAGGCCGGATATGGAAATCCTGCCTACGAAGAGTGTATGCAACGCAGGACACTACATAAGAGCAGTCCCCGCGGAAGTGCATGGCGCCCACGGCGGTATGGGTTATTGCATTTCCATTTCAAATGGGAAACAATTCCGGCCGCGAAAGTAGGAGAATAACATGTCTGACGATGTAGCGACCACGACGTGGGACTGCGGCACTGTTTTTCATCGGACCGCGGAGCGCTTCTGGATCGAGCGACTCTGCGGCCTGCCGGTTGGACGCGAAGGCGTGGACAACGGTCCGGTGGCCAGCCAGGGCGTCGCGCTGTTGCGGCTCGACGGCCGGCGCTACGAAGCCGTACAGCTGGCGCTGGAGCAGGTCAAGGTATCACCGTTGTCCATGGCCTGCCGCTGGCGGGTCGGTGACACCGCGGTTCGGTTGACTACGACGTGGACGGGTGACGCCGACACGGGGATTGTCAGTCGTCGCGATACACTGACGAACGCTGGTTCCAAGCCTGTGGCGGTGTCGCGCTGCCTGGCCCGCGTGGCGCTGCCGCCGGGCCGGTATGAGTGCTATACGCAGGCCAGCGCGTGGTGCCGCGAGAGCCAGGGCGCCTGGAATCCATTGCACACGGGGTTGCGCCAGAGTCACCTTTCCGGCCGCACCACGGAAGGCGGCACGCCGTACCTGGCTATGCGACTGGCCGGCGCGGCACAGGGGATCTCGTTTCACGTTCTGCCCCGAGGCAACTGGACGATCCGTGTCACCCCCGTGGCGGATGGCGGCGGACGCCCCTTTGCGGTTGTTGAATTGGGGTTGGCCGATGAGAACCTGCATCGCACGCTCCGCCGCGGGGAAACATTCGCGCTGCCGGAAATCCTGTGTCAGCCATTGCCGAATGGCGAGGCGCACCTGGGTGCGCCGGTGTTGCACCGCTACCTGCTTAAGCACCACTACACATCCGCGAAGCCGCAGGCGCCGGTGGTCTACAACACGTGGTTCGACCAGTTCGAGATCCTCGACGTGCCCCGCCTGCGCACGCAATTGGCGGCCGCGAGGGAACTGGGGTGTGAGGTGTTTGTGGTGGATGCCGGCTGGTATGGCGGCGGCGATGGCGATTGGGGCGCGCAGACCGGCGACTGGCGTGAGAAGCCCAAGGCCGCGTTCTGCGGGCGGATGCGGGAGTTCGCGGATGAGGTGCGCGCTGCCGGGCTTGGGTTCGGCCTCTGGATGGAGCCGGAACGCTTTGGTTCCCTCGCGCCAATTCGCGCCAAGCACCCTGAGTGGTTCATTCCGGTCGGCAACCAGGCCCGCCTGGATCTGACCAAGCCCCCGGCCTGGCGCTGGTTGCGCGGCGAGATCGGCAGGCTGGTCGAGACATACCGCCTGGCGTGGATGAAGATTGACTTTAACTTCCGCGTGGATACCGACGACTCCGGCTCCGAGCTCTCCGGCTACACGGTCGCATGGCACCGGATGCTCGACGAGATACGCGCCGCGTATCCGGAGGTCTTCTTCGAGGGGTGCGCCAGCGGGGCGATGCGTGCCGACCTGGAGATGATGCGGCATGTCGACAATTTCTTCCTCAGCGACACGGTCAACCCCACCGACATGCTGCGGATTACGCAGGGGTCCTGGCTGCGTTTGCCGCCAGGCCGGATCGGCCGCTGGCCCGTTCTGCGCGCCATCGAGCGCGCGGTGTGCGACTATGGCCGGACGGTGCAAGACTCCGCGCCGCAGGTGCTGGTTCCGACGTGTGTATGGAACCCGGTGGAGAGTGTTAGCATGGATTTCGTGTTGCTCGCCGGCATGCCGGGCATGATGGGGCTCAGCGGCGACATGGCCGGGCTGACGGCGGCGCAGCGCGCCCGCGTGGCAGAGGCGATCGCCTTCTTCAAGACCTGGCGCCGGTTCATTACCGGCGCGGTCGGGCATTTGCTGACGCCGCCGGTCTCGATCGAATGCCGAGAGGGGTGGATCGCCTTCCAGTTGCAGCGGCCGGGCTCGGATGAGAGCCTGCTTTTCGTCTACCACCTGGGCAATGCCGGTATCCCGCCGCTGCTGCGGCCGATGGGGTTGAACCCTGCGCGCCGGTATCGCCTGCGCTGGGGGTTTGGAGCGACGGCCAAGGATGGTAGTGTCGTGAGCGGCGCCGATCTGGAGCGCGACGGCCTGCGCCTGGCGGAATCCGGTGTGTGGCAGGAGCGGGCCGCCGTTTGCGTGATTAGTGCGGCACGCAAGGGATCGAAGTGAAAGGAATGACGGGCGTGACCAGTAAAGAGAGCATGATGAAGGCGTTGTCCGGTGAACGGGTTAACCCGACCCCCGTGGGGTTGCACAGTTGGGGCGACTACAAGGTCGAGCTTTCCGGAGTCTGCTGGAAGTTCCAGTACTGGCAGGGCGGCGCAGAGCTGGCCGGCGTCGACCGCACGCTCTACGAAAGGTTCCGACCCGACTGGATGCATTGCGGGTCGGGTGCCGGGCGCTGGAGTTGGAACCGCGAACGCCGCGTGGAGGGCAAGCGTGCCTTCATACGCAGCGAGGACGGTCAGCGCTGGCTCGAGATCCAGGAGAACTACCACGTCGCCCCGGATCCGGCCGTGCCGGTGGTGCCGTACACGGGCTCGCGGCTGACGCTCGAATCCAAGGCGGCAATCGACGAGTATTTCGCCGCTGACCCCGAGACTGCGGAGAGTATCATTGCGTCGGGGACCTTCGACCACGTGAAACAACTTGCCGCGGAATACGGGGACCGGGTGTTGATTGCGGTCAATGACGGGATGAACGGGCTTCCATGGATACCCTTCGAGGAGTTGATGATGGAGGCCCTGGACAAGCCGGAGCTGGTGGCCTATGCGATACAGGGGCAGTGCCGCCAGTTCATGAAGCGCGTGCATGCCGCCAAGGCCTGCGGCGCGCAGGCCTACATTTTCTCCGAAGGCATGGGGGGCAGCGTTGGGCAACTCTCGCCCGCGCTGGAGGAGCAGGTGCAGGCCGACGCCAAGCGCTGGTTCTATGCCGAAGTCCGGAAGGCCGGTCTGCTCCCCATCGGCTATTGGCTGGGGGATGTGCGGCCCCACATGCGCTGGCTTAACAGCCTCAATATGGCCGGTCTGATGATCGAGGAGGACAAGAAGGGGTTCGCGCTCGATCCGCTGGAGATCCGGCGGATGCTGCGGCCGGAGACCTGTCTGTTCGGAAACGTCGACAGCACTTTGCTCCTGCGCGGCACGCCCGAGGCCATCCGCGCCGAGGTGCGCCGCCAGCGCCGCGCGGCGGAGGCCGGCGCGTTCGTCTTCGCCAACGGCTCGCCTATTGTCGTCGGCACCCCGCATGCAAATCTGGATGCCTACATGGACGAAGCGCGTAGTGCGGAGGATGCTGAATAGCCCGGAATTCTGACGAATTCCGCTCCGGGGAGATGGAACGACACGCTTTGGAGCGGAATTGGTAACAATTCCGGTGGCGAGGCGGACAGGAAGACGGAATTCTGACGAATTCCGCTCCGAAGAAGAAGGGAATCAATCAAGGAGAAACATGCTAGCTGACTATCACATGCATACCGTGCTCTGCCGGCACGCGCATGGCACGACGGAGGAGTATGCCGCGGAGGCGGTGCGCAAGGGATTGGCGGAGATCTGCTTTACGGATCACGTCCCTCTGGATGACCAGAAGTTCGGACCGACTATGCGGCGGGACGAGTTTCCCGCCTACCAGGAAATGGTCGCCCGGTGTCGTGCCACGGCCGGGCTCCCGGTCCTGTTCGGCATTGAAGCAGACTTCTGGCCTGAGCCGGAGTTCATGGATCTCTTCCGGGATTGGCTGCCGGCCCAGCCGTTCGACCTGGTGCTGGGTTCCGTGCATGCCATCCGCGGGTGGGTGTACACCAACGGCGGGGAGGCGCTGGAGACGTGGAAGACGGTGGAT
>CAZWPN010000128.1:0-9766 GCA_964635275.1 uncultured Victivallales bacterium
TCAACGCAGGAAGCTCTTCGCTGAAATTCACCATGTACTGCATGGACAAGGAAACGGTGATGGCACGTGGCATCGTCGAACGCATCGGCATGAAAGAACCTTTCCTGAAGTATGAGTTTCATGACGGCAAGGCTGTGAAGGAGCAGGCAGTGGTCACCAATCATGACGAGGCGCTGCAGCTTGTGTGCGCCAAGTTGGTGGATACACAACAGGGCGTGTTGAAGAGTCTTGCTGAAGTGGAGGCCATTGGACACCGTGTGGTGCATGGTGGCGAGAGCTTTCACGACTCGGTCATTGTGACCCCTGAGGTCAAGAATGGCATAAGGGAATGCATGGCCCTGGCGCCTTTGCACAATCCATCCAACTTGGGCGGAATCGACGCTTGCGAACGCACGTTCAGGAGCGTGCCTAACATAGCCGTTTTCGACACCGCTTTTCATCACTCCATGCCGGCGTCTTCCTATCTCTATGCCATTCCTTACGACTACTACGAGAAGTTCGGCATTCGCAAGTATGGGTTTCACGGCACCTCGCACAAGTTCGTCTCCTATGCCACCGCCGACATGCTGGGCAAGCCCCTCGGCGAGCTTAAACTGATTACAGCCCATATGGGTAACGGCGCAAGCATCACCGCCGTGGATCGCGGCAACGTGCTGGACACCAGCATGGGCATGACCCCCCTGAACGGCCTTGTCATGGGCACACGTTGTGGCGACATTGACCCAGCCGTGGTGCTTTACCTGGTGCGGCGGGGCATGTCGGCCGAAGATGTCGACCGCCTGCTCAACAAGTGCAGCGGCCTGCTGGGCGTCTCCGGCATCGGCAGCGGCGATATGCGCGACAATATTGCCGCGGCAGAAGCCGGCAATATGCAGGCTCAGCGTGCAATCCGCATGTTCGTCCACCGCCTGGTTTCATATGTTGGGTCTTACTACACGATTCTTGAGGGCGCTGACGCTGTCGTCTTCACCGGAGGCATCGGAGAGAACAGTGCCTACATCCGCGAACGAACGATCAGGAAACTCGACTGTCTGGGTTGTTTCCTGGACGAGACACTCAACGCTCAGGTAGCCGGCCGGCCAGCCATCGTCAGCACCCCAAACAGCAAACTCAAAGCCATTGTAATGCCGACAAACGAGGAACTGATGATAGCGCGCGAGACCGTTCGTCTACTAACCGTTCCAGGCAAGTTAATTCCATCTTCTGCTTCAAAATAGCCATTAGCCACCATTGATAATGCAAAAAGGAACAACCGCCATGTCCCTGCTCGACAGCCTGATACCTAAAGCCCGGAATGCGCGCCGTACCCTGGTGCTTGCCGAGGGTCAAGACCCACGCGTCATGCAGGCCGCCGCCAAGATTGCCCAAGCCGGAATTGCCGCCCGCGTAATTGTGCTCGCTACTCCTGCAGAAGCAGCAACTTCCGCCGCCGGTATATCCATGGAACGCCTGCCTGTGACCATCCTTGACTACCACAATTCACCCGAGTCCGAATCTTTGGCAATGTCCTTCGCCGAGCGGCGCAAACACAAAGGGGTTACGATTCCACAGGCGCGCCAACTGATGAAAGACCGGCTGTATTTCGGCGACATGATGGTGCACGATGGTCTGGCGGACGGTCTCGTGGCCGGAAGCATTGCATCGACGCCCGACATGGTCCGAGCTGCTTTCCACTGCGTCGGCACCGCACCCGGCATTTCCACCGGCAGTAGTTGCTTCGTTATGGAGCTCGCCACACCCACCATCGCGGGTGATCGCATTCTACTTTATGCCGATTCCGGCGTAAATCCCGACCCAACAGCCGAGCAGCTGGTGGATATAGCTGTGTCCACCATTCACTCCTACCGAGCCTTGGTAGGCGGCCAGAGCCGCGTGGCTTTCCTGTCGTTCTCAACTCACGGCAGCACCAAGCACCCTCTCGCCGAAAAGATGATGACGGCCACCGCACTGACCAGGAAGCGCGCCGCCGAACTGGGTCTCGATGCGATCATTGACGGCGAACTTCAGGTGGACGCGGCAATCGTGCCGGATGTTGCCGCCAAGAAATGTCCCAACAGCCCGATCAAGGGTGCCGCCAATATTTTTATTTTCCCGGATCTCCAGACAGGCAACATCTGCTACAAGATTACGGAGCGACTTGCTAACGCGACGGCTTACGGCCCCATCATGCAAGGCTTGGCAAAACCCATAAACGATCTCTCCCGCGGATGCAGTGTCGATGACATCGTCGGCGTGGCCGTCATCACAGTCTGCCAAAGCGTGTCATGATCGCCTTCAGGGAATCGCGCTTCGTTGGTGGCCGGCCCACTGAGTTACGATCTGAAGGGTTTGCTTGTGATACGGCAGCCCCTCAATACGTCTGAGGACGTGCAGAGCACTTCCCGTGTCGCCCGCTCGCGCATGCAGTTCGGCAAGGTAAGCGTGATTGAAGGGCTCCCAGTAGTGCCAATCGACATATAGCCCCCAGAATCTCACAGCCTCATCGGGCGACTTCTCGGCCAGCACCTTGGCTCGAGTGACGTTGATTCGCCATCCGAAACGATTCGCCGCCAGGCCCCTCTCGGACCACAGCGCCGCACCGGCCAACATGTCCGGATCCCCACTCGCCCCGTATGCAGCCACCAGTCCATCCGACAGCCAAGACCAGAAAGGATGGTTATCCGGATCAATCCTGTATGCCGACTGAGCCAGCTCCGCGGCCCTTCTAACGGCGCCTTCACCGCCGGAGTGACGTGCAAAACGGGCATGACGATAGACCAGACTGGAAAACGTGAATCGTACGGAGGCTATGGCACCCCACAGCCCTATCACTCCGATGGCCACCGCAAGGGCCTGAACCGTCACGCCACGCAAGAAAAGCGCAAACCCAGCCGTACGATGCACTTCACTCCCCCGCGGTTTGAGCCGCTTCGCCGGCACCACCGCGCTCGACGGCGAGAACAGCACCGGAGCCACTTGGAATCGAACGGTTTGAAAATCCTTCGGACGGGCCTTGCCGAAGAAGCCATCGCACTTTGATCTCTTCAGCTACGGCATCCATCTCGCGCGCAAAAGTCTCGACATCGACCACGCATCGCAAGAGTCGTTCCTGCGCTTCCTTTTGAGATGTAATTGGCGCACCCTTATCCAGGTCGTGCCGCGCGAGCTTCAACTGCACCCCAGCTTCGGAAATGCGCCGACCGCCACGCACCAGACGAAGCGCCAGCCCGAAAGCGTCAGCCACATCCGATTGCGATAGCTCTGTATTCTTGATCGCCAGTTCCAGACCGGGAAGGTCCCTCTCAGCCAAGACGGCAAGGAAAGCGGACTCCGCGTCAGTTCGCAACGCAACAACGTTCTCCAAAGCACGCGCGGCCAAATCAATCCTGTTGCTGGTCCCGTGAACCACCGCCTCAGCCGCAGCGGCACGGACCCGCAGTTCCTGAAGGGATGGAGTTGCGCCCGGCTCCGGCCTGGCCGGCGAACGCGACAGGCACCCGCCAGACAGAATCACACACACGATAGCCAAAAGAGGCCCGTATTCCCTCATCTTTAACACCCTCCGCGCCACCACGCCATGCACACCCGCGCGGTCAGATAATCAGAGCGATGTCCGTTCAACGATAATTGTGTCGCCACGTCGAATGAGCGGGTCCTTGTCCAGACGCTTCCCGATTCTCGTGGCATCGTAGTAGAGCACGTCGTCACCTCGAATGATTCTAACCTTGGAGGGCTTGGCAAAGTCGGTATAGCCGGCCGCTGCAGCGATCGCCTGGATCAGCGTCAACGACTCCGTCAGCACAAACCGTCCCGGCTGCCGAACCTCGCCCTGAACGTAGTACGATGCCTGCTCAACGACAATACTGACACTGATATTCTTGTATATCTCCCGCGAAATGTACTCATTCCGAATCTTCCGCTCCGCCTCGGTGGCAGTCAATCCGGACAGGGAAATCGAGCCGAGCAGTTCCAGAGTAATCTCACCCTCCTCGTCAAGGACATCGGTAACCTCAACCGGGACCCGCATTCCGCTCAGCCGCAGGGCGATCCGGTCACCCGGTCTGAGTTTGCGCCCTGCCCCTGCGGGCTCATCCGCAGATACGGACTTGGTTGCTCCAATATCTGCCACAGCGGCATTGGTGGTCTCTGTCGCGGAAACTGGATCGATGCCCATCGGTCTCAACCCTGTGGAGGGCCGATACCTGGCATAAGGTTGAGGCGCAGTCGAAAAGAGCATGCCACAGCCAGAACCGCAGGCAGCAACCAAGAGGACGCAGAAAACCCTTGCAGCCACCACGCTCAGCCGCATTGCGGTCCGGTGTTCGCTTCCGAGACTTTTCACATCATGCCTCTGGTTTATCTTTCCTTCGACGCTGGTAGTACTCGTAAGGGTAGTGATAGTCCGTATAGTCACGCGAGAGATTGATGCTGTTGATTATTACACCGATCATGTTGGCGCCGAGGTTCTCGGCCATCTCCTTGGCGCGCCGCGACAGGATTCGCGGATATTGACGATGCTGAATCACGAACAGGACCCCGTCCATCTCGCGAACCAGAACGGACGAATCGCTGACTCCGATCATCGGCGGCGAATCAAAAAGGACAAGGTCATAGTGATTGCGCAGTTCGGCCACAATCGCCCTCAGCCGTGTAGTCTCCAACAAACCGTGAACACCGGTCTTCGCCTTGCCGGCAGGCAGCAGAAAGAGGTTCGGAACCGCTGTGGCCTGCGTCGCCTCCTCCAGCTTCACATGTCCCATCAACACGTCAATGAGACCGCTCTTATTCGAAATGCCAAGGTGCCGGTGCTGCCGTGGACGATGCAAGTCGGAGTCCACAATGAGGACCCTCTCTCCCATTTGCGCACTGACCACGGCAAGGTTGAAGAGCGTCAGCGATTTGCCCTCACCAACGCCGCCGCTGGTCACGCTTATGGTCTTTCCGCCTTTGAACTTCTCGGAGAATCTCAGGTTGGCCCGAAGCACGCGGTACGCTTCAGCATGAACGGGATCCGCATTCTTGTCGGTCAGCCCTTTGACCTTCTGCGGAATAATACCTATCACCGAAAGACCGACGTAGCGCTCGACGTCTTCCACTGTCTTGAGCGATGTGTCCAGGTACTCCACGAAGAAAGCCAAACCAAGCCCCGACATCAACCCAAGAAGAATACTCAACACGATATTCAGGTTGATGTTTGGGCTCACCGCATCATTCTCATCGGGTGGTTTTGCCGGGGAGATGATGTCTACCGGGGTGCGTGGAATCTTCAGTTCGATGCGCTCCTGCACGTATCGTATCTCCAGCGCATCGTGTATGCGTCGGGCGTGCTCCAACTCCTCCCGCGCCTTCTCGAACTCCTTGTACCCCCCGGCTTCCGATTTAATCTCCGAAGCCCTCAGTTTCTCGACTTCTGCCTCTAAAGTGTCGTACTTGTCCTTCGTAACCTCATAATCAGCCTGGACGCCCTTCTTCATTCCGCCGAGCGCCTCTTCGATCTTGGCCTGCAATTTGTCCACCACAGTCTGAAGTTGAATAACCTCGGGATGCTTTGTGCCGAGCGAAGCGTTCAACTTCTGACTCAAGTCCAGTTCCGCACTACGCTTGTCAGCGACAAGAACGTCAAGTGCCGTCTCACCAACGATATACCGCGCCGCCTCCAGAAGTTCATTCGTGGAAAGGCTCACGATCTTGTCAAGACGGGACCGCTTTTCCTCCAATTCCAATCGGACGCGAATCCGATTGGCGTCCAGTTGCGCAAGCGTCATCCGCGGCAAACCGCTTTCGGATCCTGCGGACCCTCCTACGATGGTTATCTGGTACTTCTCCCGTATCTGGTCCACCCTGTTCTGCGCATCGGCAACCTTCTTCTTCTGTTCTTCCAACGACTCGCTCAGCGCCCGCAACCCCCGTTCCACACCTTCCAGCCGGCGCTTCATGCTGAGCATCCGGTACACGGAAGCCACCATGTCTGCCGTTTCTGCCGCAAGAGACTGCGCACTTCCCACGGTCTCTGGAAGGGTAATCTGTATTTCAATCAGGTTCGTGTCGCGAAACTGCTGCACCCGCATCGCGCCGGACAGAACTCTCACGGCCCGGTCCAGCGCCTTTTCGGGTGGAAGCGATTCCCCCACGACTACCCCAAGCCGCCGGGTCAGTTCCAGCCGACGCACCACCTCTTCCACGACGGGAACAGACTGGATGATCTCGAACTGCGTGCGCAGGAAAAACGGATCGTATCGCGTACCCCCTGCGTCCCTTGACCAGACAGA
Source organism: uncultured Victivallales bacterium (assembly GCA_964635275.1). Classification (GTDB taxonomy): domain Bacteria; phylum Verrucomicrobiota; class Kiritimatiellia; order UBA8416; family CAZWPN01; genus CAZWPN01. Next base: position 6,249 of record CAZWPN010000128.1, read on the forward strand.
AACATCGGGAGCCTCCTCCTTAACAGCGATGACAGTGGAAGCCATGTACCGCCGGGGTAACGAAAACGTGACGGCCACGCCCGTTGCTACAACGACCAGGAAAGCGGCAACCGCGATTTCCTTCCGTGAACGAAGCACTTGGACATAGTCGAGGAAATGCAGGCCGTACTGCAGGTCGTTAGCCATGATTAAGGGCCTCTCAAAGGAAGCGGTTAAGGCCGCCTGGCGGATACCCGCCGACTGGCGGCAAGACAACCGCGCCATGCATGTCTAGAAATCTCGCGTCGCAGTCAGACGGGTCGAGTTGCGCGAGAAGGATTCCAACGCACCATCGTAGTCAACATGTTCGTATTGCTGGGAAAGACTTATGGCATACGTCTTCTGAATGTGCCAATTTACACTGACCGATGCCAGCAACGCAGTCTCATCGCCCTCCGTGGGCAACCCGTTGGCCTCCATCTGCTCCCTGTCTGCCGTGCGCAGCGACCCGGATTCGTAGGAGCCCACACGGTAACCTCCGTTCACTTTCAGAGTCAGCCGTTGAACCAGCGCATCCCACTCGGCACCACAATCCAGCGCGAGGTGCCGCTGAGAGGCAAACGGGTAGAAATCCGAGTCCCTAAGCAGGTAGCCAACTGACCCGCTGAAGCGAGTGCGGGGCGACTGCGCCAGCAGCAAACCCAATCTGCCGTATGGTGAACTCTCAGTACCCAGCTCGTCCGATTCGAAGTCAAGCATCTTCCACCCAATGGCCAGTTCAGCTTTCGTCCTTACCCCGTAGCGGTGGACCACCGTAACGCCACACTCGTAGGATTGAAAGTCTCTGCTCTCCTCCCCAGACTCTACGCTATACTCTACCATGCCTACGCCGCCCACCAGCGCCACAATCAGATCGCGGTCCAGCATGAAAGCCGCCGCCGCGCTCCCCCCCATCAAGACTTCGTCGCCATGCTCCGCAACCACATCATCCTCATAGCGCTTCATTGTGTGGTATCCGCCTACACTGCCAGTCAACCGCCGGGAGAAATCATAGTCCGCCGCAGCCTTGACCCGGTTCAGAATAAAGCTCGAATCCCTTCGCAGCACGTTTCCTCCCACGTCAACCGCCGGGTCATCCGTAAAGTTGAAGTGCTCGTTCGCAGAAAGTTCCAGTCGATGGCTGACACGATGCTCTGCCGAAACCCCCAGATCATGGTAGAGATCCAGGTCACGCTGTATCACGGACGGATTCGACCTATACCGCAACGACGGCATGTAATAGAAGTCCAGAAAAGTCTGCGTCCAGTCCAATAACGCATCCACACGCCCATTGAGTATCCAGTCAAGGCTGTCTTCTTTGTTCCCCACTGACGAGTCACGGTTGTCATTGTACTCCATCCCGGCACTGATACTCCCCCTCACCGGGCGCCCCGCCAAACTCGGCGTGTCCGCGGCCAGACAGGAAGAAACGACAGTAACCATGAGAAGAGCGACTGAAATAGTTAACCTCTGCATATGAACATCCTCCAAAGCCACGGCAATTACATACAACTCCTGTCAGTATCGTCCACTCGTCATTCATGCGTCAACACCAAAAATCGCTTGTTTGCCTGCCCCGTTGCACCTTATCCTGCCCCTCAACGAATATGAACGAGCGACATAGTTACACATACGAACTCAACCCCACCCAACAGGAGCGTTTAATCAGCGCTCTGGACTCCGGCAATTTCATGAAATGCACGGTGCCTCACGCCGTCGTCTCCGCCCGAAACCGCGAGGTCAGTATTACCCTCTATCGCAGCGGCAAAGCTGTCCTACAAGGTAAAGGCGCCACTGACTTTGTGACCTTTGTCATGGAACCAGTTATACTCCAAGAGGTTAAACTTGGATACGAGGCTCAGCTTGAGCCCGATTCCGTGGCACCGCATATGGGTGTGGACGAGAGCGGCAAAGGTGACTACTTCGGCCCTCTCGTGATCGCCGCCGCCTATGTTGACCCGACTATCGCCGAGACTATGCGGCAGATGAATGTCAGAGACAGCAAGCGCATCACCACTGACCGAAAAGCCATGGAAATGGGCGAGCAACTCCGCTCCTTGCTGGGCAACCGGTTCGCACTGGTCAAAGTCGGCCCGCGCGCGTACAACCGCCTTTACGCTACCATGCGAAGTGTCAACGCCATTCTGGCTTGGGGACACGCCCGCGCAATCGAGAACCTGCTTGGCGCAGTTCCCGACTGCCCCAGGGCCATCTCGGATCAGTTCGGCAGCAAGACCCAGGTTGAGCGCGCATTGATGAAACAGGGACGCCGCATAGAGTTGGTTCAGCGACACCGTGCCGAATCGGATCTGGCCGTCGCCGCGGCATCCATCATCGCAAGAGAGGGTTTCCTGCGATCCTTGCTTGAGATGCGCAAGAGTCTTAATGCCGACCTGCCGAAGGGCGCTTCGTCCGCCGTCATTGAGGCCGCCAAGGCGTTATCCTTAAGAAAAGGGCCCACGGTTCTGTTGGAAACGGCCAAATGTCACTTCAAGACTACGGACACCGTGCTTGCCGCTGTGGGTTCCAACCGCGGCGCGCTCGGACACGCAGGCCAAGCCGTGTCTCGTCCTTACGAGCGCCCAGCCCGCTCTTGATGAGGGCTCGCAACAGATCCTTGCTCTTGAACGCCACATTGCGCCACGGGTCGCAGGTGACTCCGCACCGCTTCCATGGATCGTCGGCCATGCGGGTGTTTCCACGCCGGTAGCCCCCCAACCAATCACGCCGTTGGTCAGCTTCCTTTCTTAACGGGCACATGCGTGGCGGCGGCGACAACCGCTTCCCATGCGGCGACGGTCCCTGCCTCGGGGAAGGTGGTGTCCTCCATGGGTGCCACCTTGCCAAGGCGCTCGCTCTTCGACTTTCCGAGCGGATGGTACGGCATGAGGTCGACTTCTAGAATGTTGTGGAGGCGGTTCGCCATGGCGGCAATCCCGGCGAAATGGTCGTCTCTGGCGTTGAGGCCTGGGATGATCGGGCATCGCAGGATGGTCTTCGCCCCGAGTTGGTCGAGGCGGATCATATTCTCGACGATGACCTCCCTCGACACACCGGTATACTCCTGATGGCGGGCGGGATCGGTCTCCTTGTAGTCGTAGAGGAAGAGATCGACCATGGGCATGATCCGCTCAAGCCGCTCGAACAGGGCGAAGCCGGAGGTCTCGATGCAGGTGTGGAGCCCGCGCCGTTTGGCCTCATGGAGCAAGGCGAGGGTGAATTCGAACTGGAAGAGCGGCTCGCCGCCCGAGACGGTCATGCCGCCGCCCGAGGTCTCGTAGAACGGCTTGTCCTTCTCGACCTCCGCGATCACTTCCTCGACGGTCATCTCCCGGCCGATGAGTTCGAGAGCCTTGGCATAGCACTTCTCCGTGCAGACGCCGCAGCGCTGGCACTGCTCCCGGTGGAAGATGCGGCTCCCGTCCGCACCTATGACGTGCCCGCTTTGCGGACAGGCCTGGAAGCAGTGTCCGCAGCCGATGCACTTGGAGGGGATGAGC
>CAZWPN010000129.1:0-9551 GCA_964635275.1 uncultured Victivallales bacterium
GAGCCAGCTCATGCCTGGCCGCCGGAGCAGCGCGGCGCGACCCGGAGTGGGTCTGATAATCACTTCCATGGGGACAATCTCCCTTTCACGTCCATCCTGAATTCCTCCATTAACCGCTCGACATAAGCAGTGATAGAAAGCCCTGTATCAAGCAGCAGTGGCGTTAGATCCATGGCAAAGGCAAGCATCTCCGACGTATCGACCCCGTGCGACTCAAAGAAAGTGGCATTGGCCCGCCGCCGACCCAAGACCGCGAGGTCGTAGCGCTTCCCCCCTGTGATTTGCGAATCGAAAACACCAGCCAGTGCGGCAGCCAGATTCTGGCGCTGGCTGACATCCTGCGGGATCTTTCTCCGGTCGGGCAACCAGTCCAGATCCCGCCACATCTCGCATCCCAGCACTCGCCCGGGACGGAATTCCTCGGGAAGCGAGCGGAGCGCGGCAATAGTGGCACACATGACAGCCACATGCGTATCATGCTTGTCGGCCGGGTTGTGCGTATAGACAACATCCGGCCTGGCTGCCAGTAGAATCGCGGCAAGATCCTGCTTCAACGCCGGATGTTCCGGATTCTTCACAACAGAACTCGGATGATCGAGTTGTATCATCGCACCATAGCGACCAACCGTCGCCGCCGTGCGCTGCTCCATGCGCCGCACAGCACGCATCTGTTCATCAGAATAGCCGGCGTATAAGCCAGCCCGCGGACTCCCCGCGCCGTTGGTGCAAGTAACTCCGCAAAACCATTTGTCATCCAGGCCGAAACACTCCGAAATCCCGTGGAAGGCCATAAGCTCAATGTCATCTTGGTGCGCCCCTATCCCGATGTGGGTCGTGCGCGCTAGCGCATCCTGCAACTCCGCCCCGTCGGGCACAAAACAATCTGCGGTCCCATTTGTCAGCTTCATCCGGCAACTCCTCACAAACCCGGCAGACTGGCGGCTGCAACCGACTGGCCCACCCGCCGGGCTTTCTCATCCGGCATGGAAACACTCAACCGCTCCCCCCATTCGGGGAACTCACTGCGCACGACCTCGTTAGCCTTATCGATGATCACATCGCCACCAGCCCCTGACGTAACCCGGCCTAAGATCATCATGCTGTCAAAATCGTAAAACTCACGGTACCAAGGCGCTGAATAGCCAAGATAGACGCCAATGGTCTCGTAAATTCGCCTCGCGCGCTCATCCCCGGATGCCATACGCTCCTGCACAATCTTCAACCGTTCGGGCAAAGGAAGTCCGACAGCAAAAGAAAATCCGGCAGCCGGCGCCAACTTATTCACAGCCTGCTGGGAGAAATACAGGGCCCCTACACCATGATCCATCGACCACTCATCCACGGCGGCTACCGGATTAAGATCCACAGGCCCGAAAGCCAGTTCCGTGATGCGGCCAGTCAGGTGTCCGCCGCGATCAATGTACCCGCCCGCCTCACTCGAGCCCATCGCTACGCCCAAGATGGCGTTCACCCCCATGGACATGGCTCCAGCCAGCGCAGTCACATCGCCATCGTTGGCCACCTCTACCGGCACCTGCCATTCTTGCCGGATGCGCAGAAAGATGTTTCTGGCCCCCTCGAACAGCTCCTCGGGTACGGCGCGGAAAAGCGAAGCCACCATGATCCTGTTGCCCACAACCAGGCCCGCCGTGCTCCCTCCAATGGCGTCAACACGGGGAAGGTGGCTCGCGGCGAGCTTGAGCCCCTCGTTTAACTTGCTGTAGTGGTATTCCGGATCGGACTGGTTTCTCGGCTCCCACGGAAGTTCTTCGCTAAAAACCACTTTGCCCTGATTAACCGCGCTCACCTTGTAGTCACTCGCCCCAAGGTCGAATCCGAGGCGGCATCCATCCAGGTGGCCGCCCGCCGTCAGCGCCGCATCCTTGGCCTGCGGCATTTCCTCCATCCGGCGAAACACCACTTCCATGGAATGTCCGTAAACGCGCCGCATGAAATCCACATCGAAAGCGCGCCCTCCGGTCGCAGTGTATTCCGCCGCTATTCGCCGACAAAGCCAACCCGGCCCAGCAAGAGACAGCTTCCATCCACCTCCAGCCCAGAGCAGGAACTTCACCACACGTTCCGCCAGGCGAAAGACATTCTCATCCTCACCGGCAGACGGAATCTCCAGATCATAGCGGGCAATACACCCCCCGTCGCGCTCCCAGGCAATTGCCAATATCGAACCCTGCCCAAGCCGCGCTGCATCTCTCTGCGCCATCAACTCGCGCATTATCGGGCGGAAGCCCTCATCCAGCGGTGCCTTCACCACCAACTTACCCATCATTGTGCTCATAGATACACCACCCCGAAAAGCCATGACACACCGGTAAAACAGCGAAAATACTAGAGTGTCTCACTGAAATCAAGGCAGGATGGGCGAATGCCAAATACTCGCCAGGCAGCAACACCTTGCGCGGACTCGAGAGCGTCCTTTGTTCACCGCTCCGCCCGCGGAGTCGCCCTACCCAGCCAAACATACAGACCGGTCCGCCAAAGGAGTCCTGCACCAGCAACGTGTAGGCCAGTGCGGTTTGGGCAGTTTGATCGGCAAGTACGGCACGTTGCTAGACATAGATCATCTTGTGCGTCATGCCGCCGTCGATTACCAGGTTCACACCTGTGATGAATCCACCATGCATCGAAAGGTGCAACACCATCGCCGCAATGTCGTCCGGTATTCCTACACGTCCGCACGGATGCTGGAGTCGGTCGGCATCGGAATGCTTGGACGCCCGGCGTCTAGCCTTGGCTTGCCATTCTCCCGTCTCAATCCAGCCCGGCGATATGCAGTTCACACGCACGTCCGGCGCCAGACTCACTGCCAGTGCATGCGTCAGGGCCACGACGCCGCCCTTCGACGCCGCATACGCCTCGGAATCCGGCTCGGACATCAGTGCCCGTGTAGAGGCAATATTAACAATCAGCCCCCGGCGCTTGCGCAGGTGCGGCGCCGCGTGCTTTGCACACAGGAACGTCCCGGTGAGGTTCGCTCCAAGCACCCTGTTCCACGCCTCCATCGTCAGTTCGGTCGGCGGCACGCGTCCGCACCCAATGCCAACGTTGTTGACGAGAACGTCCAGCCCCCCGAAAAGGGTGACAGCTCTGGCCACAGCATGACGAACATTCGCCTCAACGGAAACGTCCCCTGGAACGAATGCCAGCCGTCCGGTCTGCCCGTACTCCTTCAACGTCTCACGCCCGGCGCGCCGATCGCAATCCAGGAAGCATACTTTCGCTCCAGCCAGGAGAAACTGCCTAACAGTCGCCTTCCCAATCCCCTGCGCACCGCCAGTGACAAGACATACTTTACCTTTCATTGCTCCACTATATCGTGGCACAGCATGACAAACGAGCGTATAATTCGAACCGTGATGGACAGTAATTCCAGAATCGCTACGGGTTCTATGGCCGTCTGGTTCGCGGCCACCCAATCGGTCATGCCGGCGGATGCGCTGGAATGCGTTCCATGCGAGGCGATTGTTCTGCTCAAGACTTCACCGCCACGTTCGGAAGCCACACGTTCTGCCATGGATACCCTATGACCGTCGCTTAGGAGTGCTTTCGATGCCGAATTGGTGGAATAAGCCCCTGCACAAGATGACGCGCGCCGAATGGGAGTCGCTCTGCTCAGGATGCGGCCGGTGCTGCGTGCATAAGCACGAGGATCCGGAGACTCACAAGGTGACATATACAGATGTGGCCTGTCGGCGCATTAACCTGGAAACCAGCCGCTGCACGTGCTACGCACACCGGAAGAAACTGGTCCCAGAATGCCTGGACCTGTTCCGATGCAAGCCGGCAGTGTTGAAGTGGATGCCTCGCAGTTGTGCCTACCGCAGGCTCGCGGAAGGGCACGATCTCCCTGAATGGCATCCCTTGGTTAGCGGCGACCCAGATTCCACCCGCAAAGCAGGCATGTCGGTGCGCGGCCACGTGCGTGGCCTTTGACATGAGTTATTTTTCACGGCGCAATACAGCCAGGTCTGCCTCAGTAGCATGTGACCCGGCAGATTCCCAAAATCCTGGCCTAAGCGCTGCGCCACCGGCGGGACCCATTGCGGACAGCCTTGCGGCAGCGGCTCGCTCGGCCTGCGCAGCCATCCTGGCGAAGCAAGCTGAGCGAGCCGCAAACACAGGACGCACACGGGGCCGCCAAAGGAGACCGGCATTCCATAGCCGAGGATCAGGGAGCTTCCTGGGCCTCTTGACTGCCCGCAGCCGGTGGCGTGTTCGTGACGACGGCTGAATCTACGCCGTTCGATGCAGTTCCCGCCTTCGGGGGCAGCACAACGCCTACTGCCTTGGAGATACCACCGACGAGGCCAGTGGCGATGTTTCGCACATCCGCGAACGCTGTCTTCGTCAAGCTCATCCCCAGCGCCTTGAGGATCTGGACATTTGGGTCCATCACCGTGCCCTTCAATGGCACGGTCAGATCAACCTCCGGCAGGGTGATCCCGGCCGTCGCAGATCCCCTGACACCTCTCAAACGCAAGTCCAATCGCGAAACTGAATCATCAAACATCCCATCCTTGCAATCTATCATCATGGAAATACTCACCCGGCCGCTCTGCAGCCCGACCTGCTCTGAAAGCACCTGCAGTTGACTCACATCCGCATTGTTAAGAGTACCGCTTGTTGTGAAGGTAAACTGCTCCAATGCGCGCCGCGGTGCGATCGTTCCTCGCATGTCCAGCTCCGCCAGATGGCTGTCGTGACCTGCATGCCCCGTCACCACAAACGCAGCCCATGGCGTATTCGTACTTCCGTATGTTCGGAAATTGTCCACCTTCAGCGCCGTGGTATACCCTGTGCGAGCCATGACGGCCCCATCACGGACAACAACATACTCGACGACGGCATCCGTCCGAACCCGCCCAACCCACAGGCGCGGAAGCCGCGTCGGTTTCTTAGCACTGTCCTTCACCACGGACTTTGGGCGTTTCTCTTCGCCACTGGATGCCTGGTCCTTTTTCTCTGGTTCAACCTTCTCCGGTTTCATTTGACTGACAATCGTCGTTCTAACGCCGCGCGCCTCGACCAGCGGTATCCGGATCGTGCCCCACAGCAAAGGCGTCCAATCGAGGTTCACGGTCGCTCGCGACAGGCCAAACAACTCCGGCGCCGGCGAGCCGGGCGGATTGGCCACACGAACCTGCCAGACAGACAGCGTGCCGGTAAACAGATTGACCCATAGAGCCTTGACATACAGGTCCAACCCCTTTTCCTTCTTGAGCTGCGGCGCAAGCCCCCATCGGACATAACCGTTTAGGGCAGCATTGATCAGGAGATTGATGCCCAGGAGCACCGCAATTACAGTGCCCGCGCCACGAACAAACCGCATACGCAGCAACTCACCCAATCGTTGATGCCATACTGACATGTTTCACTTCCTTCTAAGCCCGCTTCATCTCCAACGCCATCGCCACTTCCGGGCATGTGAACGGATTGTCGTACTTACTGCAGTTCACGCACCCAGCGTAGATCTTGTGCATAAGACTCGCCTTTGGCACTTCCACAAAACCCAGCGATCGAAAGAAGTCCGGAGTGAAGGTCAGAACAATAATCTGCGCAGGATGCTGCATCCGGATACGCCGGATGGCCGCCTTGACCAGTTTGCTGCCAATGCCCGCACGGTGGTGTCCAGCCTCAACGGCCAGCGACTTGACCTCCACCGATGGATTGTGCGGAGCGCCTACCTCGGGAAGAATCGCCCACGATACGGTGCCTATCACCCTGCCGCCGATCTCGCATACCAAGAACCGATCAATGTTCTGAACGATATCGCTAATGGGCCTAGAGAGTAGTTCCTGGGGAAACTTCTTGATGAGCGTGAAGATCGCTCTCACATCCTCGAAACCCGCCGGACGAACCGTATCACTCGCCTTTTTCATTTGTCACCCCCGCTTGCTGAATCGCTGTGCTCAACTCCAAAAACGACTGCGCCGTAACCGACAACCCACTGTCCCCGGCTTTCCGGAAAGTCATCGCCGCTGTTCCGATAGCAGAGAACCACCCCACGACGACTGCCCATCTTCCGCGCATGACGCATGACCGTCAGGACCGGACCTATCCCGCAACAGGTTTGTCGCTGGTATCCCCACCCCTTGGCCAATGAATCGAAGTTCATGGACTCTATCGTCTTCAGAGTCTCGCGGTCCGTCCGCGAGACCAGCCCATAGTCCGCGTCGTGAAGCAGATCGGTACTCGCAATAACAAGCGTCTTGCGCCGGGCGGACAACTCACCCAGTGCTCCAACAAGGTCAGCAAGCGTCTTGGGATCGTGGTCGCCAATCAGGCCCACCACCAAGGGGACACCCGGCAACGCCGTCTGGACAAACGGAATCTGATTCTCAGCCGAATGCTCGCCGACATGCGGCTCATACTGGAAACGGATGTTCTCGGAGCAGCCTGTAAGCACCGACGCCGCCCCGTAATCCAGCGAAACTTCTCCCAGCGGCGTCTCCAAGGCATGACCATCCATCAATGCCACGCCGCCAAAGCCGCTACGGTGGCTGAACCCGAGGACAACCACCACATCAGGCGCACCGCCAGCCCTGGCCTGATCCCGAATGGCCCGGAAGGTATAGCCTGCCACTTTTCCGGAGTAAACATATCCGGCATGAGGCGATATGGCAGCCACGATTCGCCCGGTGACGGACGGCGGCTGTGCATCAGCCAGGAAACCATCCACCATGGTCTTTAACTGCTTTGCGCTGCCCGGAAACCATCTGCCCGATCCGTGCGCTTTGCGAACCACGCGCGAGGAGTCATTCTCCATCTTCCCCCCCTTCCCGCCCGGTGCACCGGCAACACAACGGGTCTCAATCATGACCGTCAATAATCCGACGAGTGCGACTGCAAGTATCCTTCTCATTCCCACTGGCGCTATCACCGGGTCCTGTCCCCAATTCAACACGGAATCGCCTGACATAGGAACCGTCGCCGGTTCCCCTCCGAAGATTCAGCGCCGCTCCTCGCGTTTTACATCCTCCCACATCACATCCATCTCATGGAGTGTACAATCGCTCATCTGGCGACCGCTTTCGTGCACGCGGTGCTCGATCTCCTGAAATCGTCTCATGAACTTCGACACGGTGGCGTTCAATGCCTCCTCCGCCTCCACGCCCTGGAACCGGCACAGGTTTACCACCGCAAAGAGTAAATCGCCAATCTCCTCCCTGACATTGTCCGCATCCTTGGCGGCCAGGGCCGACTTAGTCTCGTCCAACTCCTCTTCGATCTTGGCGACGACGTCCTTCACATCAGACCAGTCGAAGCCAACCCGAGCAGCCCGCACCTGGGTCTTCTGAGCTTTGCTCAAAGCCGGCAAGTGCTTCGGAATTCCGGCCAATGTCGAGCGCGGTTTGCCATCCACTTTGCCCTCGGTAGCCTTGATTGCCTCCCAGTTGCGGAGAACCTCACCCGAAGTTTCCGCCTGCACGTCGCCAAACACATGTGGGTGACGCCGGATCAGTTTATCGGCCAAGCCATTGGCTACGTCGTCAAAGTCGAAACAGCCGCCCTCCCGGCGAATCTGTGCCTGGAGTACCACCTGAAGAAGAACGTCACCCAGTTCATCGCGGTGCCGGTCCGTATCGCCCGAATCCAAGGCATCGAGAAGTTCGTATGTTTCCTCCACGAGAAACGGCTTCAACGTCTCCAGCGTCTGTTCGCGATCCCAGGGACATCCGCCCTCCCCACGCAAGCGGCGAACCACCTCCAGCATGCGACGCACGCCGTCGGTTCTCGACAAATTGGATGCAGATGCGGCCGTTGTCATCTAGGCTCCTTTCCTGGATTCAGCGTCCTTCTCGCGCAGACGGTCCCTGACACGTTGCGTGGTCCGCATCGCGCAAAACTCCTGTCCGCACATGGAACAATGGTCGCTGCCCTTGTCACCGGACGGACGCCCCTGCTCGTAGCGTTTTCGTGCCAGGCATCCGTCCAGGGCCAGTTTGAACTGGGTATCCCAGTCAAAAGCCATCCTCGCCCGTGACATGGTGTCATCCCACTCCCTTGCATGTGGCAACCCCTTTGCAACATCCGCCGCGTGGGCCGCGATCCTGAACACCATGATTCCCTGCCGCACTTCCTCCGGGGTGGGCAACCCGAGGTGCTCAGCCGGCGTTACATAGCACAATAACGCCGCGCCGTGGAACGCTGCGGCTGTCGCGCCGATGGCCGCAACTATATGATCGTAACCTGGCGCCACATCCGTGACCACCGGCCCGAGAACATAGAACGGCGCCCCGTCGCAAATGCGCGCCTCCCGTTCCATGTTCATGGCAATTTGGTGGAAGGGCACATGCCCCGGTCCTTCCACCATAACCTGCACTCCATGCCGGCGGCATCGCCCAACCAGATCGCCCAGCACATCCAACTCCGCAAATTGTGCCTCATCGCTGGCATCCGCCAGACATCCCGGCCGCAGTCCATCCCCGAGCGATACCGTCACATCATGCCTTGCGCAGATGTCCAAAACGTCATCCCACTGCGCGTACAGCGGGTTCTCGCGCTCGTTCATGGTCATCCACTCCGCCAGAATCGCCCCGCCGCGGCTGACAATGCCAAGCAAGCGCCTCGCGGCCATCGGGACGTGGGCCTTCAACAGTCCCGCGTGGAGCGTCATGAAGTCTACGCCCTCCTCCGCCTGTTCCCGGATAACGTCGAGAAGCAGGTCCCCGGAAAGCCGATCAACACTGCCGTCAACCCTTGAAAGCGCCTCGTAGATCGGGACCGTTCCCAGGGGCACAGGACAAGCCTCGCGTATCGTCTGCCGCAGCGCAGTCAACCCGGGCCCGACACTCAGATCCATCACAAAATCCGCACCGGCATCCACCGCAGCCCGTAACTTCTTCATTTCCTCGTCAGGCGACGACGTCAGCGTAGATCGCCCGATGTTGGCGTTGACCTTGACGCGGAAAGCCCTTCCGACAAGCGCCGGCCTTGCTGGCGTTCGATGCACGTTCCATGGAATCACCGCCCGACCCAGCGCTACCTCCCGGCGCACAAGGTCGGCCGTAACCCTTTCCTCCGCTGCCAATTTCTCCATGGCAGGAGTCACGACACCCGCCAGGGCACTTTGATATTGAGTACTCACCGCAGTGCCTCTGCGTTGGTGTTTCTACCGTAATCTTTCAACCCTCGCTCCTTTCACTTGATATCCCCGACGGCCACAGTGTATGCGCCATCTATCACGTGTGTCAACCGGGTGTCTCGGCCAAAATCCCCGCCTAAGCCCTGTGCGCCCTGCGGGACCAATGAGGACAACCTTGCGGGCGACGAGAACGGATAACGATTAGCGATTCTCCCATCGTACACCGCTCTCGTCGCCCGCTATCGTTTACCGAAGTGACCGCAGCCTTACCCTGATCCTCGGCTAGAGAATGCAGGACTCCTTTGGCGGACCCGTGTGCGTCCTGTGTTTACGGCTCGCTCGGAGAGCTCGCCCCACCTGGGGGACATATACAGACTTATGTCTCGCTGGGTAGGGCGACGCCTCCGGCGGAGCCGTTGCCGCAAGGCTGTCCGCAATGGGTCCGGCC
>CAZWPN010000130.1:0-9490 GCA_964635275.1 uncultured Victivallales bacterium
CCTGCACCGTCACCGGCACGTTAAGCTCGTAGCCGCTCTGCACAATGCCGGCGTCACGGAACGCGGCGTTGTTCCAGCACTGGAAGGCGTACGTGAACTCCTGCACCCCCAGGTCGGCCGTCATGTCCGGCGCCAGCGGTGCGCGCAGCAGGGTCAGGTTGATGCTGTTCTCCTCGACATCCACGCCGTACTTGCTGTCGTTGAGCACGGCCGCGCCACGCCCTTCCTCGGCCAGCGCGGTCCACTTGTGGTTGCAGACCTCGAAACGAGCGGCATCGTACTCCATGGAGTCGTGCGTGGGACGCCGCACATGGCCGAACTGGATATCGTGCAAGGCGTCTTCGCTGTGCACGGTGACCGGGAAGTTCACCTTTAGCAGCTTGTGCTTCTCCTGCCAGTTGACCCGCGTGCGGAACTCCACGCGCGGCGAGCCCGCTCGTACGGAGATCTCCTGCGTCAGTTCCGAGTTGTTGATCTTCCGGGTCAGCCGCAGCGTGGCCACCAGCGGACCATTGGCGACGACCTCGATCTTTGCCTTGGTGTCGAGCGCCACGGGCTGGCATTTGTAAGGGCTGTCAATGTCCCAGGCATCGAACCAGCTCGGCACATCCTTGTAGAGCTTGAACGCATTGCATGGACCGGCCGCCATCTCGCGACCGCAGGTCCGGTCGACGATGCTCGTGATCTCGCCGACGGCGTTGAACGTCAGCTTGACCTGCTCGCTCTCCAGCGTCCGCGTCGTCGCGCGCACGGCGCTCGTGGCGGGCGCGACCGGCGCGGCCTTGCGCAGCGTCAGCCAGCCGCACGAGGGCAGCCTGGGGGTGCGGACCAGCGTGCGGCCACCGACGACCTGCGTCGGCAAGGCGTTGCCATCTGCATCCCGTGCACCCTTGAAGCCAGCCGGCAGCTCAACCACGGCGTCCCGTTCCCAGGAGAGCGAGTTAAACACGGTCACCGCGTCCGCCTTCTTCGCCACCAGTGCCGTCTGCGCCTTATCTGCGATCGCGCGGGCCTCGCCAATCACGGCAGCATGCATGGCTTCCGCTTCCTCGTAGACCCGATGGATGGAGGAGCCGGGCAGGATGTCGTGGAACTGGCAGAGAAGCACGTCCTTCCAGAGGCCGTCCACGCGGGCGAGCGGATAGGCGGCCTTCTTCAGCCACGTCGCGGCCGTGCCCCAGAGTTCCACTTCGCGCAGGGCGAGTTCCGACTGACGGTTACCTTTCTTGGTCTTGGCCTGCGTGGTGTAGGTGCCGCGATGCGCCTGGAAGTAGAGCTCTCCCGCCCAGACCGGCAGCTTGTGACGGTCGGCCGAGCGCATCATGGCGTCAAAGAACTCCACCGGCGCGGACTGCCGGCATTTCGGCAGATCCTGACAATCTTTCTGGCGCCGCAGGAATTCGAGGTGCTCACGGGTCGGCCCGCCGCCGCCGTCGCCGTGTCCGAATGGCATCAGCCGGGCCTTGTGGAACCCATCCTTTTGTACACGCTCGTGCCACCGCGCCAGCGTCGACCCGGGGTTCGTCCGGGAATTGTAGTCGTTGTGGATGTAAGCCAGCACACGTGAGCCATCCAGCCCTTCCCACCAGAGCCAATTGTGGGGGAACTGGTAGCCGCCGCTGTAGTTCCAGAAGATCTTCTGCGTAGAGAAGTAGTCAATGCCGCAACCGGCCATGATCTGCGGGAGCGCCGCCGAATAGCCGAAGACGTCCGGCAGCCACATCAGGCGGCTATCCACGCCGAATTCCTCGCTGAAGAACCGCTTGCCATGGATAAACTGCCGGATCAGCGCTTCGCCACCGGCGATGTTGGTATCCGGCTCCACCCACATGCCGCCATCCGGAATCCACTGCCCGTCACGCGCGGCTTTTTTGATGCGCGCGTAGAGCGCCGGATAACGCTTCTTGGTCATCTGATAGAGGTGCGTCTGGCTCTGCAGGAATCGGTACTCGGGATACTCGGCCATCAACGCCAGTTGCGACGAAAAAGTCCGGCAGCACTTGCGCTCCGTCTCCTGCAACGGCCAGAGCCAGGCCACATCAATGTGCGAATGGCCGAAGGCGTGCATGGCCGGCGCGGTCGGGCCGTTGCGGGTCGCCAGAAGCGGCTCCAGGATCTTGCGACCGGCGCGGACGGTCTTCAGCATTTCCGCACGCGGCAGTTCCAAATCCACTGCCGAGGTCATCTCGTGGAGCGCCTCGGTCACCTCGGCCAGCCGCAGGGACTCCTTGTCCTTGGTGTGCTCGACATATTGCGCCAGCGTCTCGGTATCCATCCAGAGCTGGAACAGCTCCTCTTCCCAAATGCCGAAGGTGGTCACGCCCACCTTGGTCTGCTTCTTTGACGGTTCCGGAACCATCTGGCGCCCATCCTCGCAAGGCCCGCCGCCGCATTCCATCGGCCCGTGTCCGGCGTAGCTTTCCACCAGGATGCGGAACTTCTCGCCGCCCTTGGCCTTGCGCGTCAGGGTGATTTCGCGGTCGGACCAACCCTTGGCTCCAACGGCGACGCCATTGACAAAGATTGCCGACTCGCCTCCCGTCTCGATGCGCAGAGCAATGCGTTCGCCCCGGGCGCTCTTGGGCAGGACCACCTCGCCCCGGAACCAGGCGTATTCCCACTTGGCACCCCACTCCGTGCCGGCCGGCATCGTCAGGAACTTCTGCTTCGCGGCCTGCGCGGGCGTCAGTTGCTCCATCGTGCAAAACCCCTGCATCTTTACGGGACCCAATTCACGGTAGAAGAGTCTCGGCATCGTCTCGCGCCACCGTCCCAACCGCCTGCTCCAATCCTGACTGATCATTGCTAACCTCTGGTTGTGTCTTACTGCCGCCATGCTGATGCAGCTCGGCGCAGCTTTCGCAAGCAGCGCGATTTGCCCACCTCGTTGAAGAACGCATCGGATAATGGCCGGGGATCAAGCCAGAACGTATGCCCCGTGTCAAGCTGACAGTTGAAACCCAAAACTGCGGGAGTTGGAAGCCTGGAAGGTTGGAAGATTGGGCAAGCCCTTGAATCCGTGGCCGATTCACACGCCCTGCGCACGTGCATGAGTTCACGCACTGCTTGATGTTTCATCCTGCCCATGGCCGTGCTGAACGCCCCTGTGGGCGCGCCTTTTACATTTTTCCAGTCTTCCATCCTTCCAATGTTCCGCAGTTCAGGGTGAAAACCAACAACCGTTCTTCCGCCCTCGCCCTTACCACGCATCCGTCCGAAACGGCGAGGCGGGCAGGCCCTCCCGGTTGTAGATGTTTGCCCCGGTCGGGTTCATCGAAAACGCATACCGCACGGCCAGCGGTGCCTTCACTGCGGGCGATGAGACCACCACCGTCTGTCCGTCAATCACGGCGTCGGCCCAGAACCACTTCCTGGCTCCGGCGGGGGCGTTCGTGGCGGCGGACGGATCCGCACCGGCGATGGCGAAGCCTCTCAGTTTGCCGGCCTTGTCCTCCGCTGCCGGCGCGCGCCCTTCCTTGACGCCCACCATCAACCCGGAGCCCGTGTAGTCAAACGTCAGGCGCACCTTGTCGCCCTCGACGGTCATGGACTTGAACAGCGGGCCCGAGGGGACGACATTCTTCATTCTGTAGTCCCGGTTCAGCGCCCAGAACGCGAGGCGAGTGCCGACGTCGTACTTATTCTTGGGATGAATGTCGCCCGCCTGATTAAGCGGAACGGTGTCCAGGATGACGGCCATCCCGGTGTTCGTGATGGCAAGCGACTTGGTCTGCGCCTCGCGCAACTTGGCCCATCCGTCGCCCCCGGCGGGGTTGCTGTTCGTGCCCTGATAGCTGGCAAGCTGAACGAAGTAGAACGGAAACTCGCCTACAGACGCGCCGGCGCCCACCGGCGGCACCTCGTTCCAGGCCTTGCGCCACCCGTTCACCAGCGCCCCCATCTTGTGAGAGTAGGACTCGCCTTCATTTCCATTGCTTTCGCCCTGGTACCAGAGGGCGCCCTTGATCGGGAAACGCACGAGCGGACTGATCATCGCGTTGTACATGCAACTCCAGCCACTCAAGCCAGGATGGACCGGCATGACAGGCATCGGCGGGGTCGACGATCCACCGTCAACCGCGGTCCTGGCTGCCGGGATCCATCGCTCGAAATCGTCCAGACTCTTCCGCGCCTTGAGGGTATAGGAAGCCAGGGCATTGGTCCTGGCAGCCGCTGCGGCGCGCAATTCCGGCGCGGATTCCAGAGCTGCGGTCGACGTCCAGGGCTCAATCATCGTTCCGCCCCAGTTGTCGTCGAGCAGTCCAATCGGCACGCCGGTCTTCTCCACAATCTCACGAGCGAAATAGAACCCCGCTGCCGTGAACTTGCCCGCCGTCTGTGGTGTGCAGACCTGCCAAGGGCCGGCGGTTGGCGCGTCTGGTTCCGGCGACACCGACACCACGTGGTTGATCTTGATCCGGCGAATCCGGGGATAGTCCGCCGCCTTTATATCCTCCGCCGCGCCCAGGCAGCCCCCCCAGTCAAGAAGCGCCATCTCCATGTTGGACTGGCCGCCGCAAAGCCAGACATCGCCGAGGATCACGTTCTTGAGCATAATGGCGTTCTTTCCGGTGACGGTCAGTTCCAGGTTCTCGCCCTCTTTCATCGCCGGCAACTCGGCCGCCCATGCGCCTTTCGCGTCGGCCTTGACAGATGCCTGCTTACCGGCCAACGAGACGGTCACTGCCTCGTCCGGTTCCGCCCAACCCCAGACGCGTACCGGCTGGTTGCGCTGCAGCATCATGTTGTCCGTGAAAACTCTCGCCAACCGCACATCGGCCAGCGCCGGCACGGAAAGCAATACTGTTGCGACAATGCCTGCCAGAATCGATTTGGTCTTCATCCCCGTTCCTTCCTTTCCACTACTCCCCAATCCTCGTCGCCCACAGCGGCGCTTTCAGGCCCCGGAACCTGACGCAGAAGCCCCATTCGCCGCCCATCTGCGTGATCTTCACCAGCAGCACATTCCGCCCCTTTCGCAGGCGCACCGGGAAACAGTCCGCATCCGGCTGCGCCCATCGGCCGATCTCCAGGTTCGCGCCGATCGCTTCGCCGTTCAGCCAGACGGCAAAACCGTCGTCCGAGCCCAAACGCAGTTCGGTGCCCTGATCCACCGGCGAGTCCAGCGTCGTCAGCGCATAGCCGAAAGAGTCGGTGCGCACACCGAATATCGGCGTGAGATTGTTCGCGTGCGCATCCAGATCGAGATCGACGGCAGACCATCGTCCTGCCGGCATCGACGTCGACGCGGTAAGGGCCGCCTCGCCGCCAACCTTGTCGTCGGCAAACGGCTTGCCGAACGGTCCGAGAAAGCTCCAGCGGCCGATGAAATCGCCGTTATCCACTTTCTCGCCCGCCTGATCCGCAGATTCGATCGTCAGGCGCATGGTCAAGGCCGACTTCTGGCCCAGCCGCTCGCGGGCGCGGTCGAGGGCTGGCCCCAACCGAACCGCCTCCCGATGCACGGACTGGGCGTAGAACCCAGTGTTACCGCCATTGAGCGCGACAGCGCGCCACAGGCGGAAATAGAGCTGATCCTTTTCCCGCGTGTAGGCTTGAACGGTGGCGGCGGATTGCATGACGGCGCCGCCGCGAAGATCGAAAAGGTTGAGCCCCTGCTCGAACGCCGCGCGCGGCAGGGATGCATTGCGGGTGGCACCCGAGCGAATGAACGCCTGCTCCTTCTTGATACCCGTGACACGTAGCTTCACGCTGTTGTAGGTCTCCTGGAACGGGAGATACGGCAGCACCTTGCGCGCGGCGGGCTCCACGAAGAAGGGTGGGGTCTCGAATTTCACCTCCAGCACGTCGCCGGCACGGGTGTGGCGGGCGTAGCGAATGCCCGTGTGTGGTGTTCCAGTCGTCTGACGCGTCGTCAGATCCACGGTCAACTCCTCGTTACGGGGCGGCACGCCCAGCGCCTGGAGCAGGCCGTACGCCATCACCAGTTGCCCGGAGGGTTCCGGATGAAACCCGTCCTGCATCATACAGAAACCCGGCTCAGCGGCCTTTCCGGCGGCATCCACGTCGTTCATCAGCTTGTGCAAGTCAGCCACGGGCAGTCGCTCGGCCGCAGCCAGCGCCAACACCGCATCGGCCAACGCGCGCAGCGACCGGGTGTTGTAGTCCACCTTCCGGTGCTCCGCATTCACGGTGACATCCGACATGCCGGGCGTCAGCAGCACAACCCGCACGCCCGCCGCCTTCAGCCGACTCACCAGTTCCCGCATCCCGGCGTTGAATCGATTCAGGATGTCAGGATTCAGGGGGCAGTAGCCGCCGTCGTTCATGCCGTAGCAGATCGTCACCACGTCCGGCTTGAGCGCCAGCACATCGCGATCCAGGCGCGCACAGCCGCCCGGCGCCGTATCGCCGCCCCAGCCGGCGTTGAAGAAGGTGAGCTTCAGCTCCGGAAACCGCGTGGCCAGGTACGCCTCGACGTAGTTCGTATAGAGCTGCTGTTCGGTGATGGAGTCACCCAGGAAAACAACGCGATCGCCTTTGCGCAAAACAAAACTGTCCGTCATATCACTATCCCTCTGCGAGGATTTACCTCCTGAACCCTATTCCCTGCTCAGCGCCTCCGCCAACACCGGCAGGCTGATGTCCAGCCGGTAGTCCACCGATGAATGGTCGTCTGGAAATTCCTCGTAGATGTGCGGCACGCCGAGCGCCTCCAGCCGGCGATGCAGGCGTCGCGCACCATAGACAAGATTGTATTGATCGATATCGCCGCAGTCGATGTAGAGCGCCTTGAGCCGCTTCAGACCTGCGCCATGCTGCTCGACCAGCGTCAGCGGATCCCACCGCAGCCAGTTGTTCCACCGCTCGGGAATCAGCTCGCACGTGTCGTGCGTCACCGGCAGGCGGATGCCATAGCGCGCCGAGAGATCGGGATCAAAGCTCGCCGCCTGTGCCAGCATCATGATGATGTGGATGTCGGAACCCTTGAATTTCTTCGACTCCCAGAACTTGTCAACCCACTGGCCGAAATCGAAACCGGTCTTGGTCAACTCGCGCAGGACGGGAACGAATTCATGCCGGTAGAGCAACTCGAAGCCCATGTCGCCGGAATGCACGGCCGCCGCACTCCAGAAATCGGGATGCAACAAGGCATGCACGATCGCGCCGTAGCCGCCGCTGGAATGCCCAAAGAGGCCGCGCTGCCCTGCGCCGCCGCAGCCAAACCGTCGCTCGACCAACGGGACCGCC
Source organism: uncultured Victivallales bacterium (assembly GCA_964635275.1). Taxonomy (GTDB): domain Bacteria; phylum Verrucomicrobiota; class Kiritimatiellia; order UBA8416; family CAZWPN01; genus CAZWPN01. The sequence goes on from CAZWPN010000130.1 coordinate 7,213, forward strand.
TCCTGCAACAGGAAATCGTCCCAGCGCCCCATCGCAACCGAGTTAACATACTGATTGCCGCCCAGCCGGGTAAAACAGTCGGGAAACGCAGCCACGCAAGGCTCCATGGCGCCGGTGGCGATCAGGCGGTCCAGCCGTTCGGGCACATTCTCGCCAAAGCTCTCCCAGTTCGTTTCCTTCGGGCCGCCGGAGCCAAAGCCGACGACGTTCACCAGCAGCGGCAGATCGCGGCCGTCATGCCCATGGGGCACGTAGACGGCGATCTCGCGGCGGGGCGGATCGCCCAACAGATTGCCGGCCAGCACCTGGCTATCCAGTTGCAGACGATGAATCGCGCCTGCAGGTGTTGTGGAATCTTTGCGCATGGCTTGAATCCTCTATGCAAGAACGTGACTTCTCAGGCCTCAACCCTATTTGTGGTTTCGGAGACAACTTGTTGCACCGCAACTGGAAGGCTTTCAACCATATAGAGAGGAAGTGATAGAAGCCGGTACTGAACCGCATCCCCTGTGGTTGTCCGAACATCCATGTCCTGCACGGAAGGCGGGTTTGTGTCGAATCGCACGGCCAGTGGAAATTGCTTGGCGCACATGAAGGCATGCAGGGATTTCATGGACCCAGTCGCACCGGCCTTGACTTCTACCGGCACGATCCGGCCGCCTTGTTGGACAATGTAGTCAATTTCGCCCTGTCGCCCTTCCGTCCGCTGCCAGTAAAACAACTGGGGCTCCTCGAAAGCCATAAAGAGACTGCGGAGATGCTGGCCGACAAATTGCTCCGCCATGCCTCCCTTGTTGGCCCATACCATCCGGTCAAGGTCCCGCAGTTCAATTCCGGAAAGCCCCAACTGCGCCGACGCCAACCCGATGTCCACGAGAATTGTTTTGAACAGGCGGGGATTGGTCTCCGCCCCAAGCGGCAACCCATTGGCTGATGTGTGTTCGACTCGATGACAGACGCGCGCCAGTGTCAAGAGTTCGATGGTCCGTTTGATGTCGCGGTGTTGAGCATCCGCGCCCACATGGCCGTAGACAAATCGACCGCCTAGTTGCTTCGGAACAGCATCCATCGCATGGCGAAGAAGCTCGACGGACACGCGCTGCCTGTATTTGTTGAAGTCATCCCGGTAAGTGGCAATAAGATCGCGTTGCAACTGAAGCCGCCGCTTGCCATCCTGTTTTTCGATCCAGTCTGCCATCACCTCCGGCAATCCTCCGATCAGGCAATACTGCCCGAAGAGATCCAGTGCCTTCTGGTGAAGCAGCGGACTCAGGTCGCTGCTTTCGACCGAGTTCACAAGCGCTGCGCGCAGTCTTTCGTTCCCGGAGGCATCGAGGTATTCGTAGAACGTCACCGGCTCGACGTGGCAATAGGCGACGCGGCCTACCGGCATACTGAAATCGTGCTCTCGCAGGGTGAATTCGAGCAGAGAGCCGGCCGCCACAACCGGCAGTGCCGGCATGTCCTCATGGAACCAGCGCAAAAAGGCCAGCAGGCTCGGGGCGGCCTGGATTTCGTCCAAGAACAGAATCGTCGAGTCGGATTGAATCGAAACACCCAGATCCGCTTCCAACTCCTTCAGGACGCGCTGCACATCATTGACGCGAAAATGGTGGGCCAGTTCTGGCCGGCGTTCGAAATTCACTTCAACTAATTGCCGTGAATGGCGTTGCGCCATATCGCGAACGAGCCATGTCTTGCCAACCTGTCTTGCTCCGCGCACGATCAGAGGCTTGCGGTCAGATGAGGTGAGCCAGGAGTCCAGGAAATCTGCTAATGCACGTTTCATGCTGTTCTCCTCAAATACTCAAGAACAGCCATGATGCTGCATAATATATCATAGCGAGTCAATAACAACAGGTTGTTTCTTAATGATGAACGATTCAACTGGCTCTTGGCGACTCTTGCATCAAGGCATCGTCATTCGGGTCCACGTTCATTTCCTGTCAATCGAATGCCGCACTTTGGAACTGGTAGCCAAACCAGTCCACATCGATAAACCCCGTTTCCGACAGGTTGTTGAAGGTGTAGACGCCCACGATATCGCCCCGCCACCCGCCGCCGACGAGGGTATAGGCCTCGCCTAGCGGAGAGAACGTCTGACCATCTTTACTGAAGGAGAAGACGCACTGGTCGTCAAAGCCCGCCGCCGAACGCAACCAGAGGGCGGCTGTGCCTGCAGGAACCGCGGGGCCATCCGTGGGCGTGTCGGCTTTATTGAAGCGCATGGCCAGCGCGGCGCCGGTCTTGCGCACGGCAATGGATGCCGAGGTGTTGC
>CAZWPN010000131.1:0-9404 GCA_964635275.1 uncultured Victivallales bacterium
AAAAGAGACCTTTTAGACAACCGTGCTCAACTTACCAGGGATGGTCTGTCCCCGCAGCCGCTCTATGAAAAATACCGTGCAATTCATCCGGCTGGTTTGGCATACTTTTTACCCATGCACCACTGCCCCATAGCAGTCATTCCGGTCATTATCGGGCCGCTCCAGGTGCTCATCACCATCCTGCCCGCGCTGCTCCTGTCACTGGCCGGCTTGGTTCTCAGTCTGTTCAAGCCGTCCGTCATGAGGGCGCTTTTGAAATTGCTGTGGCGGCAGAAGCTGGCGTTGGCCATAGTGGCAGCCCTTGTGACCGGGTCGGTTTATCTGGCCCGCACTTTGGCCGGAAGCGGCGCCCCGACAGGCGCCAAAGTCGCCGGCACGGATTGGCCTATGTTTCGAGGCTGCAGTGAGCGGCGCGGCTCGAACGACGACACGGAGCCTCCCACCGCAGGGGGGATCAACTGGAGCTACACCGCCGAGGTGCGGACCTTCTATTCCAGTCCGGCGGTGGTTGGCAACCGCATCTACGTTTCCTCCGCCGACAAAGGCCCGCTGCGCGATCGTGGCTCGATCTACTGTCTCGACGCCGACACGGGCGCGCTCGACTGGCAGTCGGCGCCCAGAGGCTATCTTGCCACCTTCTCATCGCCATCCATTGCCGGGAAGTATCTGGTGGTTGGCGAAGGCCTGCACTTCACGAAGACCGCGCGCGTGGTCTGTATGGACGTGACCCAGCGCGGTAAGATCCTCTGGACCTACGAGACCAGCAGCCACGTCGAATCCACCCCCTGCATCGTCAAGGACCGGGTGTATGTGGGCGCAGGCAACGACGGCTACTATTGTTTCCTTCTCGAACCGGACGCGAAGGGGCAGGCGCAGCTTGTGTGGCACGCGCCCAGCGCACTTTGTCCGGACGCCGAGACCTCGCCGGCGGTTCATGACGGAATTATGTTTGCCGGGCTGGGCATCGGGGGGACCGCCGTAATCGCATTGAATGCGGATACTGGCGCGGAGGTGTGGCGTCGGTCGACGCCTTATCCGGTATTTGGTCCGCCCACCGTAGTGGCCGGCTCGGTCATCGTCGGAATGGGTAACGGCGACTTCGTCAATTCGGCCGCGGATATCAAGGCCAGCGTACTCGCGAGACTCAGGAAGGAGGGCAAAAGCGAGGAGGAAATCTCCGTTGTCGGAAAGACCCTGGGGACTGGCGGGGAAATATGGTGTCTGGACGAAAAGAGCGGCGACGTGCAGTGGACGTACAAGGTGCCCGACACCGTGCTCGGCGCCATTGCTGTCGACAAGGACAGACTCTACTTTGGCGCGCGCGACGGTTACGTGTATTGCCTGTCACGGGCCGGGGCGCTGCTCAACCGATGGAATGCCCGCGCACCGCTCCTCACCTCGCCGGCGATCAGCGGCGGCCATCTCTATGTGGTCACGCAACAGGGGACGCTCTTCGGACTGCGCGCTGCCGACTTCGAACGCGTCTGGGAAGCGCGTCTGGGATTTGTCGGCCCCTTCATCAGTTCACCGGCAGTCGCCTGGGGGCATGTCTACGTGGGCTCGGAGCGGGATGGATTGCTTTGCATCGGCAAGCCTGGCGGTCAGCAGCGCGAGATCCGGTGGGATGGCTTCGCCGGCGGACCTGGCGCAGGGGGCAACGTGGATGGACAACCGCTTCCGGAAAAGGGCAAGTTCAGTTGGCGGTTTCCGGATACGGAAGACACTGGTCAGGGTCAAGATCTGCAAATCGCCGCGCCTCCGGCCTGCCTCAGTGGCAGGCTTTACGTGCCTGTAGATGGAATGCGCAAGGGCTTGCTGTGCGTGCGGGAGACAACGGACAAGGGGGAAGTCCGTGGCGCTGAGGTTTGGTTTGCCGCCGCGTCGAATGGAGTCGCGCTCTCGCCGGCCGCAACGTCGAATGACGTGTTCTTCGTGGACGGCCAGAAGGGTGACAGCGGTCGCAACCTGCACTGTCTGGCCGCCGCCGACGGTAGTGAACGATGGAAGCTGCCCGTGCCTGCGGAGGCCCGCGGCGAATTTGTGCTTACGGATGAGGGGGGGCTGATTGCCGATGCGCCGGGGCAATTGACGGCCTTCCAACGAACGGGGCAGGTGATCTGGCGGGCCGCCTGCGGCGAAGTGTACGGCATGCCGGTGGCGAGCGAGGCGTTTGTGGTGGTGGCAACCGACAAGCCGGCGGCCCTGTGTGTTCTTGACAGGGCGAACGGCCGCGAACTCTGGCGTCTCCATCTGGACGCCGTGCCGACAGCCGCGCCAGTGGTGTGGAAGAACACGATCTATCTGGGTGCGCCAGCGGGCGTTACCGCGCTGCGCCTGGTCGATGGCGCGCGACTCTGGGAAGCGGCGGCGGGCGCACCAGCCGCGCCCCTCGTTATGGCGAAGACCCGGCTCGCCTACACCACGGCGGACGGGCAACTCGTCATTCTCGTCCTGGAAGACGGCCGGGTGGAGAAAACGATTGCCGATGTTCTATCCGGCATCCCGCCCATGGCTGCGCCGGAGTTGTTTGTTTACGCCGTCAAGAACGGCCTGATGTCCTGCACGACCGCCGGCGAAGACCCCCGGTCCTGGATGAAGACAGACTGGCTGGGGCGGCTCACCTGTGCGCCCGCCATGGCCGACGGCCGAATCTACATTGCCACCGACAAGAAGGGACTTGTATGCCTGAAGAGCAAGTAGCGTCGTCCGGGTCAGCCGGGCCCCGCTGGGTCTATGCCTTCGGCCCCGGCCTTCCGACAGACCCTGATAGACCGGGCAAGGAAGTTCTCGGCGGCAAGGGGGCCGGCTTGGCCGAGATGAGTCGGGCCGGACTGCCGGTCCCGCCGGGGTTCACGATCGCCACCGAGTGTTGCCGCGCCTATTTCGACAACTGCGGCGACTGGCCGCCCGGTCTGGAAGCGCAGGTCCGCGCCCATCTTCAGAAACTGGAGGAAACCGTCGGCCGGCGCTTCGGGCATGGGCGCAGCCCGCTGCTGGTTTCCGTGCGGTCCGGGGCGGCGGTGTCGATGCCCGGGATGATGGACACGCTGCTGAATTGCGGCCTGCACCCCAGGCTGTTCGACGAGATGGGCCAGCCGCCGGGGTTCTGGGCGGTCTACACCCAGTTCATTCTCATGTTCTCCAAAACCGTGGCGGAGATTCCAGCCACGGCCTTCGGGGTCGCCGCCGATTTGCGCCGGGCCGATCGCCATTCGGTGGAGACCTGTCTGGGCATCTATCGCGAGAAGACGAGGCGTCCGTTCCCCACCGAACCCTGGGCCATGCTGCACGAGTGTATCAGCGCCGTGTTTCGATCGTGGAATTCCGAGCGGGCCGCCGCCTATCGCCTGCGCAACGACGTCCGCGGCATCGTGGGCACCGCGGTCAACGTGCAGGTCATGTTTCCATCGGAGATCTCCGGGGTCCTGTTTACGCAGGATCCGAACGACCTGGCAGCCAACCGCATGGTCCTGGAATCTTCGTATGGGTTGGGTGAAGCGGTTGTCTCGGGGGACGTCACTCCTGATCGGTTTATGGTGCCGCGCGGCGACTTCGGCGCGTTCCAGTCGTTCCTGGGCGACAAGAGTCACCGGGTGGCGGCGCTGGGCAGCACGTTACCGCGCGACCCAAAGGCGGCCAGTCTCACGCCCGCGCAGATCGCGGAGCTGTGCGAGACCGGGTTGCGGATCGAGAAGTATTTCGGGCATCCAGTGGATGTCGAGTGGGGCTGGGCCGACGGCCGGTTCGCGCTGCTCCAGAGCCGGCCGATCCGCGGGTTGGATGTTGCGCACGATATGGAGGTAGGCCGGCTCGCAGAGATAGAGCGCCTGAAGAGCCTGTCAGGCGGCCGCCGCCGGATCTGGGTGACGCACAACCTGGGCGAGACGCTGCGCGCCCCGATGCCGCTCACCTGGGATATCGTGCGCCAGTTCATGAGCGGCGACGGCGGGTTCGGCCGCTTCTACCGGGACCTCGGCTATCGGCCCTCGCCGCTGGTGTGCAAGGAGGGTTTCCTCGAGTTGATCGGCTCCCGCATCTATGCGGACCCGGATCGTATGGCGCAGCTCTTCTGGGGCGACAGCCCCTTCCGCTACGACCTCGATGAGCTGGCCAGCGACCATACCAGCCTCGACCAGGCCCCGAACAAGTTCGAGCCGGAGAAGGCCGATGGAACGTTCTTCCTGAAGCTGCCCGTCATCGTCGGCGCCATGTTGCGCGCCTCGCGGACGTCCAGACGGATGCGTGGAACGATCCGCGACCATTTCGAGAAGGTGTCGCTGCCGCCGTACCTCGAGTATGTGCGAGCCAAGCGGGCGGAGGATCTTTCCAAACTGACGACGGCACAGGTGTGTGCGGAACTGGAGTCGCGCCGCCGCCGGGTGCTTGAGGAGTTCGGCAAGGAGTCGCTCAAACCCGGCTACTTCGGAGCCGTGGCGTTCACGGATCTGCGCGGGCTGCTGATGCAGCTGATGGGTGATGAGGATGGCAGCCGGCTCGCGTGTACGCTCACCATGGGCCTGGAGGGCGACACCACGGTCGCCCAGAACCAGATGTTGTACCGCGTCGCGCACGGCACGGCGACGATGGAACAGTTTCTCGAGGCGTACGGGCACCGCACGGTCGGCGAGATGGAACTGGCCGAGCCGCGTTACCGCGAGAACCCGCGCCAGCTCGACACGGTCCTGGAGACCATGCGGCACAGCCATGTGTCGCCGGAGCACATCCACCATGCGCATTCCAAGGAGCGCATCGAGGCCGAGAAGGCGCTGCCCGCGCTGCTAGCCAAGTGGGGCGGGGCGTCCTTCCGCGAGCAGATTGAGGTCAGCATCCGCCAGACACAGGCGCTGCTGGCCTACCGCGAATCGGGCAAGCATTACCTGATGATGGGCTACGAGCTCATCCGCCTGGCAATCCTGGAGTTGGCGCGCCGCTGGGATCTCGGCCGCGAGGCCTTCTTCCTGCGCCTGGACGAGCTGGAGCGTTTCGAGGGGCGGCGGGAGGACCTGCTGGCCGCTGCCGCGAAACGCCGCGTCCGGTGGCAATCGCTTCAGCGCCTGGACATGCCCGACGTGATCGACACCCAGGAGATCGATCAGCTGGGGCTCCCGCGGAAATACGAAGACGCTGCGGAGCTGAAAGGCGAAGCGGTTTCCGCCGGCGTATCCACGGGCACGGCGCGCATCGTCTTCGATCCTCGCGAAGCCCGCGACCTGGGCCGCCACTACATCCTGGTCTGCCCGTCGACTGATCCGGGATGGACATCGCTGTTTGTCAACGCCCGCGGGTTGATCGTGGAGAAAGGCGGTGTACTGTCGCACGGGGCCATAGTGGCCCGCGACTTCGGCATTCCCGCCGTGGTCTGCCCGGGCGCCACGAAGCGGATCAAGGAGGGAAGCAAGCTGCGAGTGGATGGAAACCGTGGGATCATCCATTTGATGGATGGGGTGGTGAACCATGCTTGAATCGATCAATAACTGGATCCTGGCCCTGGCTGATCCTGCGCTCGGCTGGCTGCTTCGCCTGCCGGTTGACCTGTCGCTGGTGATCGTGGCGGTCGGCACCGGGTCGATCATCACCTTCTCGCGGCGGTTCACGACCAACCAGGATCTTCTACGGCGGTGCGACGAGGACAAGAAGCGGCTGAAGGAGTTGATTCGCGAGGCGAAGCGGCAGAAAGATAAGGATGCCGTCAAGCGATACCGCAACACGGTGAATATGATCGGGCTGACGACGATGCGACAGGAGGGCTGGCCGCTGCTGGCGGCCCTCCTCCCCATCGCCATCCTGGGCACGTGGTGCTTCCAGCGCCTGGCTTTTGTGCCCCCGCAGGCCGGTGATCCCGTCCCGGTGATCGCCTACTACCCCATTTCCGCCGTCGGCGAACTGGCCCACCTGGTGCCCCAGGAGGGCTTGCGGGCGCCGTCCCAGGCAGGTCCCGGAAAGCCTGATCGATGGATCCAGGAAATAGCCGAAGACGTCGACCCCAAGACGCACAAACCTGTCGGCGGCATCGCCACCTGGCACGTTCAGGCCGACGCCAGCCCCAAACCCTACACACTCGAGATCCGCCACAAGGCATCCACGGTGGAAAAGGATTTGCTGGTCGGACAAAGGATTTATTCGCCGGATGTGCAATTCTACGGGGCGGACCAGACGGCGGCGTGCGTGCAACTCGGCATGAAACCCGTGAAGCTCCTGGGCATGGTGCCGGGAATCACTTGGTTATTGATCCCGCCGTGGCTGCTGGCATATTTCCTCATCGCCATTCCTTCAGTCAGCCTTATTAAGCGGCTGGCCAGAATCCACTAGGGCTGAATCTGTTCGCAAATAAGAAAGGGAGCTTCATATGAATAAGTGCCGTTGGATCGCCGCAGTTTCACTGGCCCTGACTGTCTGTGCATGGGTACCCCGGACCCACGCCTTGATCAATCCCCGGTTCACCCCGGTGCATCTGGTGAAGCAGTCCGGCATGATCCTGGTGGTGGACGTGAAGCAGGGCGCGTCGAAGGATGAGTACCTGCTGACGGTCCGGGAAGTCCTCAAGAAGGGCAAGACCGAGGAGAAGGTCATCAAACTGGACCTTTCAAAGGCGCTCGATGAACAAAGCGCCCAAGCTCTGCGTACTCTGGCGACAGCGTCGAAATCCGCGCTCTTCTTCGTCGGCGAGTTCGAGGGCAATGCCGGCGCGGCGGAAAACCGCGGGCTGCTGCACCTGGAAGGACAGTGGGCCTCGTGTGTCATGACTCCCGAGGGCCAGTGGCTCTATGACACTCTGGACACGGCATTCCAAGCCGTGTGGAACGGCGGCACGGACATGCTGCGCCGGGCTGTGGATTACGTGATCCAGGACGACGAGGCGTATGTGCCGGTTGCCGATGGTGTCAACTGGAGCCAGCCCCCGCAGAAGATTGCAAGCCTCGACGGCGCCATCCGGGCGGTGCGGTCAGTGGACGTGGCCGGGGACGGCAAGCTGCTGCTGTTCGTGGCGCGGGACAAAGGTGACCGGCTGCTGGCCTGCGAGAAGGGCGCCCGCCAGTTGACCGATGTGACGGCGACGCGCGGCCTTCAGTCCGCATCCGCGACCTACGCCTGGGGTGACTTCAACGGGCAGCGGCGTCTGGACCTGATTTCCTTTGACGGCAAAGCGGTGACGCTCCACGCGCAACAGGCCGATGGCAAGTTCAAGGCCAGCCCGCTGGACCTTGGCAAAGCGCTCGAGAACGGCTGCCTGAGCCTGACGGCGATGGACGTGGGCGGCAAGGACCGCGCGGGCCTGCTGGTCGGCGGCAACGCCCTGCCGGTGGTGGTCGCGCTGGACGCCGCCGGGAAAGCCGCCGGCACGGCCCTGACTGCTCCCGGCCTCGACCTGGCCAAGCTGGGTAAGGCTGGGGTGAGCCTGGTGGCGGACTTGGACGGCGATGGTGTCGCCGATGTGCTGGCGGTGCGCGAGAAGGGCAGCATCCTGTTCCGTGGCCAGACCCCGGGCCAATACCAGCCGGGCGTCGCCTGCGCCGTCACGTGCGGCGATGCGCTTAATGGCGTCTGCGTGGGTGACTATGACGGTGACGGTCACCTCGATGTCCTGGTGTCCGGCGGGACGACGCGGCTCATGTGGGTCAACGACGGCAAGGGCGCCTTTGCGGAGCGCTTCGCGGCGGTCGGGGAAATGGCGACCCACGCCCAGAACATCCGTGGCGCCGACTGCATGGCTGGCGATGTGAACAACGATGGCCGCCAGGATATCCTGCTCGCCTATGCGAATGCCAGTCCGGTCACCTACTTCGGCCGTGGCTTCCTCAGCTTTGGTCATAGCCACTCGATTGATATCAACGAGAAGAACCTGCTGCCGGACGCCAACAATGCGAAGGCCGGCATGCAGTCCGGTTGTCTAGCTGACGTGGACGGCGACGGCGCGCAGGACCTGGTGATGGCCCTGTCCTCGGGTGAGATCTGGGTGCTCTTCCGGGAGAACGGCGATGGTGAGGCACGTCTGGCGGTCGCCGCCGTGCCGCTCGGGGCTACCTATAAGGGTCCGGTGGCCGTGTCTGGCTGGATCGACAAGCGCTGCCTTGGCGCGTGGAACGTGCTGCCCGGTGTCAGCCAGGCATACTTTGGTCGCACGGAGGCCGGCCCCGTCACGCTCAAGTGGCGGCTGCCCGGCGGCCAGGCGCAAACCAAGGAAGTAGTGCTCGAGAAGGGCGGGACGGTGTGGGTGGAGATCAAGTGAGCAGTTACGATTACCGAAGAGAAAGACGCCGGCCGGCAACTGGTCTGGCGCGGAATTGGTAACAATTCCGGGGACGTGGCGGCCGGAGTACAGGATGCTTCGGTTGCCCGCGGGCCAAAGAAGACGGCCTGAAAGGAATCTGCAAGTGCGCATCTCGCACACCCAATGGGACGGTGTCCCGGCGGTTGTCCTCGAAAACGAGAGCTTGCGCGTCGTGGTCGCCCCGTCCATTGGCGGTCGGATTGTCAGCCTTGTACACTATCCGGGCAACCGCGAGGTTCTCTGGCGGAATCCGCGCCTGAAACTGGCACCCTGCGCACCGGGCGCGGCCTATGATCCGAACTTCTACGGCGGCATCGACGAAGTGATTCCCGGCGATCTGCCGGAAACCATCAACGGGATTGCCTGCCCCGACCACGGCGAATTGTGGACCCTGGCGCTGCAGGCGGAAGAACGCGGCGACGCGCTGATCCTCAGCGGCCGCCTGCCGCTTTTCGGTCTGGACTACCGCCGCACGATGAGCCTGGAAGCCAACCGGTTGATCTGCCGCTATGAAATCGTCAACCGCAGCGGCGCCGAGCGGCAGTTCATGTGGAAGATGCACGCGGCGATCGCCGTGAGGCCCGGCGACCGCGTGGTTTGTCCGGCGGCCACGGCCCAGGCGGCCGACGTGGAATGGTCGCGACGCAAGTCAGCGTCGCCGTTCCGCTGGCCGGTCGCCGACGGGTTCGACATGTCCGTGGTGCCCGCGCCGGACGGGACCACCGAGTTCCTTTGCCTCAACGGGATAGGGGGGGGAAGCATGGGGATCGAGTCGGCGGATGGAGCCGCCATTACCTGCTCGTTTGATCCCGCCGTTTTCCCCTGCTGTGTCTACTTCGCCTCGCACGGGGCCATGAGTGGGGCGTACACGGCGGTCCTGGAGCCCTGCACGGCCATGCCGCTGAGCGTGAATGCCGCCGCCCGGAGCGGGCTCTGCTCGCGCCTGAAGGACGGCGAGTCGCTCGCCACCGATATGGTCTGGACGGTTCGTTGAGGCTCGTAACCCGTCAGGCAGGGGCGGCGCTTGTCGCCGCCCGTGGGTGGACGCAAGGTCCGCCCCGAAACATACCCCGTGGGCTCCTGAAAGTCGCTTGCGTCACGTGCGTCAACAAGGTACATTGCGTGCCTTGATAGA
>CAZWPN010000132.1:0-9296 GCA_964635275.1 uncultured Victivallales bacterium
CGAGGCCGTCGGACTCGGAGAGACGGGGGATTTGATTGCGAAACTCGAAGTTCTTAAGGATGTCCTGCACGTTCGGCGAGAAACCGTCGAGGTAGGCCATGAAGTCGTCCTTGAGCGTCTGTTGAGTCTTGCGGGATTTGAGGTCGCGCAGGAGGAAGGGCGAGGTGTTGTAGAAAGCCTGGCCGGAAGCGGAGCGCAGGGCATCGTCCTGATTGGTGATCTTCTCCTTATCGAGCGCGGCCTTCATTTCCATCACGGCGGCTTTGGTGGGCTCCAGCACCGCATCGAGGCGGCGCAGGACAGTCATAGGCAGGATTACGTCGCGGTACTTGCCACGCACGAAGACGTCACGGAGACAATCGTCGGCAATGCCCCAGATGAAATTGGTGATCCAGTGAAGTTGAGCTTGGTCCATGAGTGAATCTGCCCTTTCCGCCGCCCGTTAGAAAGCATTTCATACGGACAGTAACAGACACGCCGTGTCACTGCAACAGTGTGCAACGGGAGACTCAGCAATTCGCATTTTAGCCGCCGCCCCCTGCCGCCTTGCGCGGCAGGAGCGAGAGGAGGCTTTGTGAGACGGACGAATGAAACTGGTGGAGGTAAGGGGATTCGAACCCCTGGCCTTCTGAATGCCATTCAGACGCTCTACCAACTGAGCTATACCCCCACGTAGCAAGAACTGCGCTCAAAACGGCTGGTTTTCTACCACCCGCAGGCCCAGGTGTCAACTATTCATCACGCAACAAAAACTGCGGGAGTTGGAAGACTGGATGGAATGACGTTCCCATTGATGTCTGAGTTTATGGACATGCACGATCCTGTGCGCGACAAAGAAGACTGCGAACTTATCCGGCCTTTGGGCATGCCGTGCTACGGATCGAGCGCCTTCGTCAAGCCGACCAAACACTCAGCCGCCACCTGACAAAACTGGACCGCCAATGTGTAGATATTGATTCCGTCGAAAAAGCCCCTGTTTTCAGAAACTGGCATGGGCCGACACCCCACCAAGCATGTCTTTGTCGCGAGCTTTGTCTTGAGCTTTGTCGAAGAGGCAAGATTGAGCATCGGCCTTCTTCGCGCCCATCGTACCCGCACCTATTCCAGCTTGATCCAGTAAAAGTTATGATCCGCATTTTCGACGTTGTCGGTGTGCACATTGACCGGCGGGGTGGCGAGGATGTTAGTGCGCAGATTGACGGTGAACCCGGCCTTCAGGTTCGTTGCCGCCTGCACGGCATACCGCCGGTTGGTGATGCTCTGCCAGCTTACGACGAATCGGTTTGAAACCTTCGGATCGTACACAGCCGCGATAATGCCAAGGAACGACGCCGAGTCGTTCGGATCGGTTCCCGCCGCGACTTCGGCGCCGTCTTTCATGCCATCCCCGTCGCTATCGCCCCTCTTAGGGATCGTATCAAGCAGGTATTCCTGCATATTGTTCAAATCGTCTCCGTCCGAGTCCACGGAGGGGGACTGATTAGTGATTCCAAAATAGGCGATTTCCCATCGATCCGGCAGGGTGTTCGTGTCGCAGTCCACGAACTCGTCGGCGCCGATATCGATCAGGGATGGGGTATTGGCCTTTCTCGGGTCGTCCCAGCGCGGTTCGCCGTCTATGTCCGTTGCAGGCGTGCCGTTCGTAGTTCCCGAATCTATGCAGGGCGAACCGCTCCGCAAACGGCCCGTCCCGGTTACGAGCGGGTTATTGGTGATGCTGCCGACGCCGACCGTGTTGTTGGACGAGCAAAGATAGGCGATCACATTGGAGACGGCGGGATAGAAGTCCTTGATACCGTTGAAATAGGAAATCGAGTTAATGACTGAGGGAATGTGGGTTAAATCGGAGTAGCATTTGAGGCCATCCGCATTGTTGACCACGGTGCAATTCCTCATGGATCCGCCCTGCATATACACAGCGCAACTTACGGTCCATGGACTGCCTCTGATGTTGCCGTAGATCAGGCAATTGGCCAACTCCCCCCCGTAGTAGAGCTGAGCGCCGCCGCCTTCGTAGTAGGCGCCATTCTTCGCGATAACGCAATTGACCACCCGCCCCCCGTAGTAGCAGAACACGCCGCCGCCCCACATGGCATCGTTGCCGCGAAGGATACAATTGGAGACTACTCCTCCAGAATCCAGAAGAACTCCGGCGCCGCTCTTCTCCAACGTGCTCCCCGAATCACCTCGCGAGCCTCCGTCCTGAAGTGTGAAGCCGCTGAGTTCGGCACCGCTCTTCACGTAGGCGCACCGCACCGCATCGGCCCCCAGATGCTTCTTCCCCACGATGAACGCCTTGGTCGGTCCCCCGACGGATATGACCCGGACCGCCTTGTTTAGCACGACCCGGTTCGCCCCGTTGGTGACCGTGGAGCCGGTCCGGTAGACGCCGTCGGCCACGTACACGGTCCCGCCATCGAAGCTGGCGTCGATGGCCGCCTGGATATTGGTGGCGGCCTCTAGCCATGTGATAAACGGGGCAACGTGACCGCCGCTCAAGCTGACATAATTGGTGACAGCCGCCACGTGGACGACGGCCGTTGCAGACACCCCGGACGGGTGATCCAGATTCCAGGCTGTCAGGGTCACTTCATAACTCCCGGTCACGAACCAGACATGCGATACGACTGTCCGATTCGTAGCCGTCTGGCCGTCCCCGAAGTTCCATTGAATACGGCTGGCCTTCCCGATCGTGCAGGAAGACAGTTGCACCGGAAAACCAATCGTGCCGTTCGAGGCCACCATGGAGATGCCCACCTGCAAGCCCCCGGTAATAGAGCCGGTCACATATTCGTCACAGCCGATATCGACTTTGGCGCCGGACACTCGCGATTCGCCGTCAATATCGCATCCGGCTACGCCGTTGTTGGTCCCGCTATTGATGCAAGGCGAGTTGCTGAGAAGATGCGGGTTGTAGATCCCCACGAGATATGGGTCATTGGTCGTATTCCCCTGCCCCGCGGGAAACGGGTAATACGTTGGGCTCCAATCGTTGTACTGGAGCGCGGCATTGAAGCACACTACGGAATTGTATAGGCCCTTCCCTTGAACTTGGGCATCTATGCCGCCGCCTTGATTTTCGGCTGTGTTGCGTATGATGGTGCAGTTTTGAATGCGCGCGTAGGGTCCGACCAGATACACGCCGCCGCCCCATTTGGCTGAATTCCTCAAGATGAAACTATTGCACAGCATCGCCTCTTCAGTCAGGTTGATGCCACCGCCCTCGATATCGGCATGATTTGCCTCCACCACACAGTTCCAGAAGCGCGCGGCGCCACTCCACTCGACCCCGCTGCCATTTCCGTGAAGACCGCCGCCGATTATGGCGGTGTTGGCGACCACCAGGCAATTGCTGACTATCCCGCCGGACTCCAGTGACGCCCCCCCACCCTGCCCAGCGGTGTTATTCGTCAGCACGGAGTTCACGATGAACCCGCCATTACGCATATAGACACCTCCGCCTTCATTGTCGGCACTGTTACCGCCGATCACGCAGTTCTCAATGATGCCAAAGGTATCAATGTAAGCCCCTCCCCCGTAGTCCGTCGCCCGATTGTCCGCCAAGACACAGTTCTTCAGCAGACCGGCGCTCAGGTAGACGCCGCCACCCCTGTCGGCCACCCCATTGGTGAACGTGAACCCCGTGATATGGGCGTCGGCCATGACGCTAAGGCAACGATGGGCCTTTCCGCCGTCAATGACCGTGACGGTCGGTCCGTCGCGACTCACCATATTAACGGGGATCCGAATCTCCAGGTCCACCTCACTATAAATGCCGGAAGACACCATAAGGGTATTGCCGGCGGGGGCCGCATCCAGCGCCGCCTGAATATTGGTTGCGCCCCCACCCTCCGTCAGGTACGGCCATATGTGCAGGCCCGTCGGCGAGATGAAATTCGTCGCGCCGGACGGCCCCACCCGCGTGATCAAGACGAAACGGCTGTCCGAGAACCCGTACGCATTGGTGCCCTCCACCCGGATCAGGTTGGCATTATTCGTCAAGGTGAGCGTGGGCGAATACCATGTGTTGGTGGCCATGAAACTGCGCCTTTCACCGGTGGCCTCATTGACCGCACTCATAGACACGGCAACACTGCCGTTATTGAATCCGGCAATGGCGATCGTGTTGGACTGCATGGGCAGCGTGAGGGGCGGCGTCGTAATTACGATCTTCAACGCCAGACTGACCCGCGAAGTGTTCGTGATTATCACATGCGTTACCGGATCCTCGTACCGGACCTGCAGTTCCGTGCCATGCACGCCTTCAAGCTTGGAATTATGGTTGGTGGCCACGCCCGCATATTGAATCCATATGGAATTCGTGAAGGTGTCGCCGCCCGGCGTTGTTTCGTGAAGCGTCAGATCCTCCTGATCTCCGAGGCTCGAGGCCAGGAGAACCGCCTGATTCGTTGTGCCCGCAAAGGCCGGGATCTTCAGCGTCACGGTGGCCCACGATCCCGGAGAATACTCGCTCCGGTCGAAGACTATGTCTTGCGCCACCTGGCGCGACAGGGCGGTCATGGGATCGCCCAATAGATTGCTTTCATAGATATTCATTAACATCTCACCGTCCCTCCAAACCGGAGAGATATTCCAAACACTACCTTCGTGACTTGCCGCGTTCAGCGCCCCAAGGTAAGCGATGCCCCTGTCGAAGTAGGCATCCCAGAACTCGCGGTTCAGCGTCTGGCTGGCCCCGTCGGTGGAATTGGCACTCCCCCAGCTTTCCCTCGAATTCATCACGACCGCCACCATGCCGTGCCGGGTCGAGGTGGTCAGATGCTCGGCAAAGCAATCCTCGTCGAAAGCCCCGGTAAGACAGGACTGTGAGAAGAGGAAAGGGAACTCCGTATTGGCAAAAGCCGTATCGTCCAACCATCCGGTGGTCAACCACATGGTTCCGCTCCACCACCCGTGACCCAAATGGTTGATGATGCCAAAATCATCGGCATTGATTCTTTGGAGAATATCGGCCCTGCTGAACGCAACGCCCTCTTCCTCGTAGAGCGTTTCCGTGGTGTAGTAACTGGACGCAGCAAACCCCGCCGTGGTGTAGCCGTTCGACGAAGATCCGAGCCTGATCTCCTCCAAGAATGGTGCCGCATATTCGGCGATGCCGCCCCATCCCATGTGTTGGCCAACCATCAGCGCCTTTGTTTTATACGCGGCACGATCCGAATCGTTTTCGTAGGAAATGACCTTGAATATCCAGTTTGCCAGCTCTACTGGGTTTTCGGCGGAGGCTCTGCCGATGTACACTTCGGCGTAAAGATCGGGCAACGCGCCGCCCACGCCATCGTACCCTTCGCCCCAATTGGCGTCGCCATCGTAGTTAAAGTTGCCGTCCAGGCACTGATAGTACATGTCGCTGGGTATGCTGGCCCTAAAGTAGGAATGCATTGTCATGTACCGCGCAGGAACGATGTTTGTGTCGCCGGCGAGGAGCACGAAATCTGTCATCCAGTTCGTGTAGGCGGCAATGATAAAGTTGCGGATCTTCTCCGGTTTATCCACCCCGGGATAAGCGGCATAAATGGCCTCGACGCTCACATTGGTGGCCGTGACCCCTTGTGCCAAACGATGCGCAATAAGGTCATGGATCGCGTAATCGTTCGTGGCGTTGAGCATCGCCGCACTGGTGATGACAACGTACTGAAAAGGCCCGGAGGAAGAAGTAGTTGAGCGCTCGATCGCGCCGGTGGGACCTATTCCCTTGGAAGACACGGCCGCGCCATCGAGGGATTCCGGATTGTCCACGCGTTGATCCAGCGGGTTGACCGGATCCGGACGTCGCATCACGGACTGCGGCGTTGTATCCGGTTCAGTGGCCACCTCCACGGTAAGGGTGTCCTGGTAAGTGATGATGCCGCTTAGGGCGCGGTACTGTACCGGCAGGAGATTCAATAGAAGCAGCGACGTGCCCCTGGACTTCTGTACGCCGACGGTTCTATATAAAGTTCCAGGCCAGGGTTCATCCGAGCCATAGACAGTCTCGTCGCGGAGGGTGGCGTCCCGTTCGATGCCCACCTCGCTCAAGGGCCGCTGCCGTCCGCCATGCCGCACAACATGCCGACCGGGCAACGTAATCGCGTTTCCGCCGACCACCGTCACATCCTTAACCTTGCACCCGGCCGGGATCGCGATGGTAACCGGTATGAGCGGCAACACCGGCAACCCCGGTTGGACATCCACGGGAGCATTGCCCGCCAGCACCTCAACCGACTCAACGCCGGAGTTCGTCGAAGCCAACCGAATGCGTGGGCACGGCAGGGTATACTGCAATGTCACTCTCTCGCTGGAAACGTTCACGGACCGGACCTTGACCGATTCGCTCGCCACGGCCCGTGTCAGACCAGCAGGCATTCTCCACTTGCCTTGCGCATCGGTCGATTGATCCGAAGCTGGAGCCTGGATTGCGCCACCCGCCAAAACAACGATTATGGCCAAAATCCCATAATCGCTAGATTGCCGTTTCTTGTGCATCTTGTCTGCGCATCCTCTAACTTAACCCTAGCCCCTAACGGGGGCACTGTAACTTACCAGTTTAGGCCATCACCTTCTTCGCCTGCAGCGCTCCCGCCAGCCGGGGCAGACGATCCGCCAACACGGGCGCCTTCGCGCGCTTCCGCGCCAGCCTCACCCAATCTCCCTCTGCGTCAGCCCCGTCAGCCGCGGAGGCGGATCCGCCAACGGCGGACAATCTAATCACTCCACCCCAACCCGATAGAACCTCTGTTCCGCGTTGGCCGTAGTGTCCGTGTGCACATTGAGTGGTGGCGTACCCGGCAAGCCGGTGACCAGATTGCTGAAGCCGGTCAGCAGATTGGTCGCGGCCAGCACGCTGTACGTCTTGCCGGTTGCGCTCTGCCAACTCACCACAAACCCGGCGCCGCCCGGAACCTCCGCAGGCGCAACCATGGCCAGGCACGACGTCGCATTCGTCGGATCCGTCCCGGCAAAATACTCCTGCTCGTTGTTCAAGCCGTCATGATCCTGGTCTGCGGTGGGGCCGCTGATCGACAGGTTGATCAAGTCCGCGCTGCCGAAGTGCCGCCGCCGCCACGCCTCGTAGTCCGTCCACGTGGTGGCCGAGGCGAAACAGTACGCCGAAAGCCCCGCCGCATTAGAGGCGGCCACGCGATAGTAGTAGAGCGTGTTGGTCAGCAGTCCGGTGTCGCTGTAGTTCGTCGCATTCGCGCTGGTCAGCGTGACAAACACCCAGGCGTTGCTGTCGAGCGAACGGTCCACCACATAGCCGGTCTCGTTGGTCGCCTGATCGGTCCACGCCAGGTTGATCTGGTTGGTTGCCACCGCCGTGGCCGTCAACCCTGTGGGTGCGGCGGGCACGCCGGTGCCGCCCGATTCCGTCACGTACCGCACGATCACGATGCCGGAGCCGCCGTTGCCGTTAGGTCTTCCGGCATCGCCCATCCCGCCTCCGCCCGTATTGGCTGCCGCATAGGTCGTAATGCCGCCGTACATGCCACCGCCGCCTGCCGAGGCAGTTCCCATTCCACCCGCACCGGGCGTTGCGTTGCCCGCGCCTCCACCGCAGTATCCGACGAGTGTTCCAGTGATTGCATTGGAAACGCCCCTTCCACCATTCTGAGCGCTTCCAGCCGACCCCGCACCGCCGCCACCGCCACCATAATTACCTGACGACCCAGTTGCCCCATTGTTCCCCTGCGATGGGCTGGTTGACGGATTATTGCCAGTGCCAGCAGTGCCACCCTGGCAGGAGCCACCGCCGGAGCCACCGGTCAAGCCGTTTTGGATGCTGCCACCTCCAGCCCCACCGCCGCCGCCACCACCTGCCGCCTGGATAACGCCAAAGCTGGAATTGGTACCCGAAGAGCCCTGCGTGTTTGACGAAGGTCCCGCCGCACCGCCACCACCAACAACAACCGTGTTGGTTGCTGCCGTCAGGTTCGTATACACATAGCGGTACCCGCCCGCACCGCCGCCGGAACCATAGCCCACACCGCCGCCACCACCGCCGCCCACGACGAGTATTTCAACACTGATGTCGCCGTAAGTGATGAGGTTGGATGTTCCCACCGTGAAGATGTGCGCGGTCCAGTTCGTCCCACCGGCGTCGGTATAGTTCGTCACCGTCCCACCCGTGGCGAAATAGTCGTTATCCATCTCGGTTGCCGTGACCGTGACGTCATCTGCGCCGCTGGCCGAACAGGTGATCGTGGCCGCGCCATTGACCCTGTCATCATCCTCGACCGCTGTCAGGGTGACGGTCTGGAACGTGTTCCAGTTGCCGCTATTGAACGTCAGGCTCGCGCCGCCGCTCACGCCGACGTCGCTGTCGCCGTCCGTCCGAGTCACATGGACCGTCAACGTACCCTCTGGCGGATACGAAAGGCGCAACTGGAAGGTGCTGGCGCCGCCTTCCGGCACGCTGAGCGACGACGCGCTCGTCACCAGCGCCACCCGCGTCGAGACAAAGTTCGCCTGGATCGTGGCCGGAGCGCCGATCGTCACGGTCGTGTTGGCCGCGTTACTGTCGGCAAACGTCGCCGTGCCGATGACCACGCTCCAGCTCGTGAAGGCATACTCGGCGTTGGTCGTGGCGGCGATCGCGGTGGCCGCGCCCATCGTCACCACCATCGCGCCGCTGGGCGATACCGCGCCGCCGGCACCTGCATTGATTGTGAGTGTCGTATCGTTGTCGATTTCGCAGACTGTGCCGTCAAATTCGCGCCCTACTTTGTCGGCATACTTCACACTGAATTTGCTCGTGCCGTTGATACAGTCGCTATCCTCGGCGGCGTGGATGAGGACCTCCTGCCATGTATCCCAGTTCCCAGTATTGAATACGAGATTCGAAACAGCGTCCACGGTAATGTCGGGATCGAGGAGGGATCCGCTGGCGATGTAAACCTGCGCCGTGACCGTTTGCGCCGGCTGCATGGTAAGTTTGAGATGCAGCGGCGCCGATCCGCCCTCCGGCACGTAGAGCGGCCAATCCTCCAAGGGCAACAAGCTCGAGGTGTCGTTGTCTATTTCGTATACGGTCACTTGCACATTTTCCAGTCCGTTGCCATATACGGTGAACCCGACCATATTAATGCCAACGTTCGCGTTGTTGGGCACGGTGATGGCAATGTCGAAGGGTTGCCACCAGTTGGTGGCGTCGCGCCGCACAACCATCGGCGAAGAAGGAAGCGTGAAGGTGCCGCTCGACTTGACGATGAAGAGATCGAGCGGGTCCCGCGGCGGTCCGGTCAGTACGCCCTGCACAACCTTCGTTGTACCTTCCAGGACCCTCACAAGGGGCGGGATCC
>CAZWPN010000133.1:0-5646 GCA_964635275.1 uncultured Victivallales bacterium
AGCTCGCCCCACCTGGGGAACATATACAGACTGTATGTATCGCTGGGTAGGGCGACGCCTCCGGCGGAGCCGCTGCCGCAAGGCTGTCCGCAATGGCTCCCGCAGGGAGCACCTCGTTTCGGCGAAGATTTGGGAAGCCGCCGCACTCCAAAACATCATACGCCAGGCTCGCACGACCAAGCGATGTATCCGAGAAAGCGTAGCGGCTAAGAAGGCGGTTAAGTGCAGCAAAGCGGCGCACTTACGCGCGCTCTTGAACGCACTCTTAACCGACACTCTTAGTCGGATACCCTTAACCGACTCGCTTAATCGACACGATCAGGCGGGAAGTTTTACCGGGAGCACTCATGAAATGTAATGGACACATGTTGCGAGGGTTGCTATAGTTCGCCATGTAACGAAGTGAGAAAGGAATGATAATGAACGGCGAAGCCATGCAATCAACGTTGCGCGTTACGAAGGCGCTGGCAGACTTGCAGCGGGTGCGCATCCTGATGATGCTGCAGCCGGGCGAATTGTGCGTGTGCCAGATCATGGAAGTGCTGGGGCTGGCGCCTTCGACGGTCTCGAAACACTTGTCAATACTGAGTACCGCCGGCCTCGTGGACTCCCGCAAGGAGGGGCGGTGGATGTATTTTCGACTGCCGGAGGGATCGGCCGGGGCCTTCACTCGACCCGTACTGAAATGGTTGGGCGCGACGCTGGGGAACGACGAAACAATCAAACGTGATACGAAAAAGCTCCGAACCGTTGTGGCTTGCGATCCCGGAATCCTTTGCCGGCGACAAAGGGAACGCGAGTAGGAGAAGTGCATCGGCTGCGGCCATTGCGTGGAGGTTTGCCCGCACTGGGTTTTCGTTCTCGACGACGGCAAGCTTCGAATCGCGGATCGCGACGGCTGCATGGAATGCGGGGCGTGCGTTAGCAATTGTCCGGTCGCCGCCTTGTGGGTGAGGAACGGCGTTGGTTGCGTGGTCGGTCTCCTGAATTCGGCCATGGGGCGTAAAACGGCCTGCTGCGGCGAGGATCAGGCGTGCTGTTGCGGTGATGATAATGAACAGGTGGAGGACACAATGGAGAAGAAGTTGACTGTATTGTTTCTCTGCACCGGCAACTCCTGCCGGAGCCAGATGGCGGAGGGTTGGACCCGGCATCTGAAGTGCGATTTGATTGAGGTGTATTCCGCCGGAATCGAAACCCACGGGTTGAACCCGAACGCCGTCAAAGTCATGGCCGAGGCGGGTGTGGATATTTCGCGGCAACGATCGAAGCACGTGGATGAGTTGAAGGGCATCGCGTTCGACTACGTGGTTACCGTTTGTGACAACGCACACGAGTCCTGCCCATTGTTTCCGGGCAAGACCAAAGTGGTGCATGCAGGCTTTGATGATCCGCCGCGGCTGGCGCGAGGGGCAAAGACAGAAGAAGAGGCTTTGGCGCCTTACCGTCGCGTGCGAGATGAGATTCGCGCTTTCGTTGAGAGATGGTCGGACGGGCTGGAAAGATAGCGGCTCGTCCAAGGGCATAAGAAGGAGAAAGATGATGAGCGGTTCCAATGCTGATACCGGTGAGCGGAAACTGACAAACGTGTTCGAGCGTTACCTGACTGTCTGGGTGGCTCTGTGCATTGTGGGCGGAATTGTGCTTGGAAAACTGGCCCCGGGATTGGCCAGGAAACTGGACGGCCTGGCCGTCTTCGTTGGCGGTGCGCCGGTGGTGTCTATTCCCATCGCGATCTGCCTCTTCTTTATGATGTACCCGATAATGGTGAAGATCGATTTCGCATCCGTGGTCAAGGCCGGCAAGAGCGGCAAGCCAGTCTGGCTGACGCTATTTGTGAACTGGGCCATCAAGCCGTTCACCATGTACGCCATAGGGCTGTTGTTCCTTGGGTTCCTGTTCAGGGGGCTGATCGGGGCCGATGCGACTGACCTGGTGAAGATGCCGTTCGGGCTTGATCTTGACGTGGGCGCTACGCATGGTGCGGGAACCGTGGTCCTTGCCGATGGCGTGAAGATGCTGCAAGTCCCGCTTTGGCGCAGTTACTTCGCCGGCTGCATCCTTCTGGGCATCGCGCCTTGCACAGCCATGGTGCTCGTCTGGGGCTATCTGGCAAGGGGCAATGACGGATTGACCTTGATCATGGTGGCCATCAACTCCCTGTCCATGCTCCTGCTCTATGGCGTGCTCGGCGGGTTCCTGCTGGGCGTGGGCAGGCTTCCCGTTCCGTGGCAGGCGTTGCTACTGTCCATCGTCATCTATGTTGCGCTGCCGTTAGTGGCCGGCTACCTGTCCCGCAAGTGGATCATCGCGGTCAAGGGCGAGCGGTGGTTTACAGAGAAGTTTCTTCATGTCCTGACCCCAATAACAATCATCGCACTGCTGACCACGTTGGTGCTGCTGTTCAGTTTCAAGGGTGAGACAATCATTGCCAATCCATTGACCATCCTTTGGATTGCCATTCCGCTGTTTCTCCAGACAATGCTGATATTCTGGCTGGGGTATGGTGCTGCGAAGTTGTTTAAGTTACCCTACCGGGACGCGGCTCCCGCCGCCATGATCGGCGCGTCGAACCACTTCGAGGTGGCGATAGCCACGGCGACGATGCTATTCGGGCTTTCTTCCGGCGCGGCCCTCGCAACCGTAGTAGGCGTGCTGATCGAGGTGCCTGTGATGCTGTGGCTGGTGCGGATCTGCCTGAGGACGCAGCACTGGTTCGGGAGGCATGAGGCTGCGCGTTGAGCCAATGCACGAGCGTTTGGCGCTGAGCGTTTAGCACTGGCAGATCACGGTTCGGTCGTGATATATCTCCGCAGGTTTCCGATCCCCATGCTCAACCGAGAAGCAGTCGATGGCCGACAAGGAATACTGGCAAAGTGATTCAGCAAAAAATGAACTCCGCGGCTTAGTGTGCCTCGGCCCGTTCGACGAATTCTGAAGGTGCGCCGTCTGAGATATTGACGCCTTGACCCTCCAGGCATCAACAGGGAGAGAGAGGAGCGGACTCAACATGGGAGTAGTTGGGAGAAACGATCCCTGCCCGTGCGGCAGCGGGATCAAGTACAAGAAGTGCTGCTGGGGTCGAGCGGATTGCGACGCCGATGGAGCGTCGCGCGCGGACGACGAACGTTTCCCTGCGGCCGGGCTCGCCGGTTTGGACATCCACCCTTACGCGATCGTCAGGATGGTGACCGAACCGTCGCCCCAACTCCTGTCTCGGTTGTCAAAGCGAGAGATCGCGGCTCTCAGCGAGAAGTGGTCCATCGCCAAGATGGCGCATCTGACCACCGACGACATCCAGTCCCGACTGGCGGCCCTGGGAATTGACGAGCCACGGGCCGCCTTCCTCAAGCATGCCGGGGGGCGGACTTCGGCCTGGAGCATTGGCAGCGAGTGGGTGGACAGGCTGGAGGCGCGGCCCGCTATGCACGACGAGGACTTCATCTGCCTCGCCGCCTGCGAGTTGTGGAAACGCTATTGCCCGGACGTCCCGTCGCTCGAGATGCTCGATGACTGGGTCGCGGAAGGTTACGAACTTGTGGAGTCGCGTCAAAACGCCAAGGCCATCGGCGTCTGGCTGCGCGTCTGGGACGTTGTACGTTCTCGTCTGCGCCCTTCGATGACCACCTTTGAAGCGGCCGACGCCGTGTTCAAGTGCACCCAGTGCTTCAACAACTGGATCCAGGATTTCGTCATGGCTGTCCAGAACGCTGCCATCAAGAACCGCCCATCTGCGGAGATGGGAGTTCGTGTGCTGCGCGAAGTGCTTAGCCAGTTCACGGATGAGGACACAAATACCATCGTCGGTTTCCGTTGTGACTTGGGGCGCCTGCTTTTCGATGTCGGACAAACGGAGGAGGGTGAAGCATCGTTGGAGGCCGTCATCCGCGAGTGTCCTCGTTTGCCGCACGGCTACGTTGCGCTTGCCGACCTGTTGAGCCGGCCGGAGAGTCCTGCCTCGGGAGTTGAGCGCGCCGTTCGATTGCTGGAAACCGCCTGGGCGTTTCCGGTGGGAGACGCTGAGGCATGGGACATCGAACCCCGGATCGCCGATCTCAAGGCCCGGCAGGCGGCAACCGCGTTAAAGCAGGAGTCCTGCCGATGAAGACCGTCTGTCCGATCTGCGGAACCCGGAAGGCCAAGCGTCGGTGCGGGCGGCGAGAGACGGCCGAAATATGTCCGCTCTGCTGTGCCGGCGCGCGAGATAACGAGTGCGGCGGTTGCGTGTACTACACGGCTGCGCAAGCCTATCGGGCGGCACGCTCCTCGCCGGGGTCTCTGCCCGACGGCCATTTCATCGCCGAGATCAACCCCGAGGTCGAACGGGCCGTCAATGAGGCGGCGGAACTTGCCCAGCGGGGCAAGATGGACCAGGCGCGGGCAACGATGGAGCGTCTGCTCCGCGAACATCCCGCGAACCATACCGTTTACTTCGGCATGGGGGTTTTGCACGCGATTCGCGGGGAGTGTCGGCAATCCATCCCGTGGTTCGACAAGGCAACGGCGATCTTCCCGTACTTCGTCGAGGCCCATTTCAACAAGGCGCTGGCATATCAGAAGGAACTCGACATCGCCAATGCCGTACGGGCGTACCGCAAGGTTGTGGAGGTGGGCGATCCGAAGGAACCGGAGGTGGCAAAGGCGAAGGAGTTTCTGAAGGATATCGCCGCCGCTATCCTAAAGAACGACGGAGTCGACTTGGACACGTACATGGAGTCCCAGGATGTGTTCAACCGCGCTTTTGCGTTGATGGAGCGGGGCGATTGGGAGGGGGCTCTGGCCGGCTTCCGCGCGACGGCGGCTAAGAACGACTGGAACGCGCCGACACACGGCAACATGGGGCTGTGCCTGGCTAGGCTGGGCCGCAAAGCCGAGGCGCTAAAGGAATTAGACCGCGCGATCGAGGTTGACCCGCGCTACGAGCCGGCGATGTTCAACCGACTGGCCGTGGAGCGGATGGAAGAGGGTAAGCCGATGGTAGTCGCAGGATTCGAGCGCATCGATTTCAGCAGGCAGCAAGTAATGCGCACGCGGGAGGGCGGTTCATTCTTTCGCCGTCTATCCGCGATGTGCAGGAGAGACCACAACGGGCGAGAGGAGTCACATGACAAAACGCAACAGTGACCACATTCGGGAGAAGGTTCGGGCGCGATACGCTGGGATTGCCACGAGCGGGAAGAGCGGCTGTGGCTGCTCGACGCCGTCCTGCTGTTCGACGAAAGCGCCGTCGGCCAAAGCGCAGTCCGCCAAGCTGGGGTACTCGAAGAAGGAGCTGGGGGCTGTGCCGGAGGATGCGAACATGGGGCTGGGTTGCGGGAACCCGCAGGCCATTGCCATGCTCAAGAAGGGCGAGATCGTACTGGACCTGGGTGCCGGCGGCGGGTTCGACTGTTTCCTCGCCGCGCGGCAGGTCGGTCCCCGCGGGAGAGTCATCGGGGTGGACATGACGGCGGAGATGGTCGCCAAGGCGCGGGAGAACGCCAGGAAGGGGCGGATCAAGAATGTCGAGTTCCGCCTCGGGGAGATCGAGCACTTGCCCCTGGCGGACCGTAGCGTGGACGTGATTCTCTCCAACTGCGTCATCAACCTGTCTCCGGACAAGGAGCAGGTGTATCGGGAAGCCTATCGGGTCCTGAAGCCCGGGGG
>CAZWPN010000133.1:5746-9269 GCA_964635275.1 uncultured Victivallales bacterium
TCCCGCTTCGCCAATCCGCTGTAAGTTGGAGTTTTTGGCTTTCCTTCCGGGTCGTGGCGGCGTAACATCGCCGCCGCTGTTCCCGAACCCGGCGTTTGGACTGAATGGCCGGGAAACGGGGAAACAAGATTCAGGTGGTGGCATCAGTTTGACCTTTGCGGTCTTCGCGACTGCATGGTTATGTCCTCACACGGCAACGGCATACTCTCAGGATGTGGAGAGTGAAGGATTGAGGTAACGCTGTGATGGTTCAATTGCGTGGTTTGTGCGCCGCTGCGTGCGGTGTGGTGTTGATTTGTGGCTGCGACAAGAGGGATGCCCCGCGGGTTACGGCTACTCCGGACACACGTCCGCCCAGCCCGGTCGTGGATGCCGTGCCAAAGGCGGGCTCTGGAGCCATGACGGATCCCGTGCTGGTAACGGTGAACGGCAAGCAGTTCACCCGCCGAATGGCGCTGGACATGACGAGGGAGCAGGCGATGCGGCAGGGCATTCCGCCCCAATACGCCGAGCAGTACATTGCGCAGGGCGGTGACGCCATGTTGCGCCAGTCCGTGGACCAGTTCGTCAACCAGACGCTGGTGCGGGCGGAGGTCGATCGCCGGGCTGAGACCATCACTGATGCCGATATTCAGGCCGTCATCGAACGCCTCTCCAGCAATCTGCCCCCTGACATGACGCTGACGAACGCGCTTGCATCCCAGGGCATGACCATGGACATGTTGCGCGAGCAGATTGTGATGAACGAGCGGACCCGGAAACTGTTCGATGCCGAGGCACCCGCCGTATCGAATGCGGTCTCCGACGCGGACGTGGCTGCGTTCTACAATGAGAACGAGAAGCGGTTTGCGTCCGAGGAGTCGGTCGAGGCGCGTCACATCCTCCTTGCCTGTCCTGGCGAAGCGACCGCCGAAGCGCGTGCGGACGTCAAGGCCAGCATTGAGTTGGTCCGCACCCAACTCGTGGCCGGCGCGGACTTCGCCCAGTTGGCGGCAGCCACTTCCTCTTGTCCCAGCAAGGCCAAGGGAGGCAGTCTCGGGCAGATTCGCCGCGGGCAGATGGTCCCTGCCTTCGAGCAGGCGGCCTTCAGTCAGGATGTCGGCGCCATTGGTCCTGTTGTGGAGACTGAGTTCGGGTACCACGTGGTTCAGGTGACTAAGAAACTGCCTGGCGGCGTGACGCCGTTGGCGGAAGTCTCCGACAAGATCCGTGAGTTTCTGGTTTCGCAGTCGCGCGAGAAGCGCTTTGTCGAGTATCTCAAGACACTGCGCTCCAAGGCCACTATTGTCTACCCGAATGCCGGCAAGGATGCCGACCCTCAGCAGATCGTGGATTGATCGGTTCAGTGGTGTCTATATTCCTCTCCGGACCGCGCCATGCAAAACAAGATGAAGATCGGTGTCGTCGGGCTTGGGATTATCGGATCGAGGATGGCGGCCAACTGGAGACGAGCCGGGCATGAAGTGAGCGGGTGGAACCGCACGCCTGCGCATGCGGCGAAGCTCGGGTTGCCCTTGTGCGAAACGCCATCCGGGCTGGCTCGGATTTGCGATGTTGTGATGGTCGTTGTCTCTGATCCGGCTGCACTGGAATCCGTGATCAGCGGTCCTGACGGGATAGCAACGACGTCTTTGGCCGGCAAACTGGTGATGAATGCATCAACCGTGGATGCGGCGGCTAACCGGCGCACCTGCGCCGCTGTGCAAGCCGCCGGCGGCGTGTTTGTCGAGTCTCCTTTCACCGGCAGCAAAGATGGCGCGGAGTCGGCAAAACTGGTGTTCTACGTCGGTGGGGACAACGAAGTCGTAAAACGTGCCGAACCGCTGCTCCTCCAGGTTGGTGCGCGGGTGTTCCATTTCGGGTCGGTGGGTTGCGCATCCGACGTGAAACTGGCGATGAACGTGATGGTCGCCAACATCATGCAAACCATGGTGGAGGCGGTTGCATTCGTCAAAGCGGCCGGCGTGGACATGGGTATTTTTGAAGAGGCCTACCGGATGCACGCGAGCTGGTGCGGCTTATCCGCGATGAAGCTGCCGAAACTCATGAACGGCGATTTCTCGCCGCACTTCAGCGTCAAGCATATGAACAAGGATATAGGGCTGGCTCTGAAACGTGCGGCGGAACTGGGCGTTCCACTGCCGCATACCGGCCACATCCGCGCGCTGCTGGAACAGGCTATGATGCAGGGGCTGGGCGACCTTGATTTCAGCGCGCTCGCTTCTCGTCAGGATCAAGAGTAGCGCCTGACTTAACGCCACTCGATGCTGACCCCGGTAACCAGGGGCCTGCCCGCGTCCACCTATTTACAGTGTGCTGTCTCGCAATTGCCTACACATTTCGCTCGCCTGGAAGATCAAGATCACCACCCGCCGTCGGTTCCGATGGCGTTGAACGGAACCGCTTCGCGGAGGCAGACAAGCCGATGCGAGGCGGTTTTTGTATTTCTGGTGGGGTAGACTGACTCCACACCTTGTCGGCATGAAGCCGATGAGGGTAACGAAGGGAGTCAGTCATGTCGGCGTTACGCGAAGCGGTGGGTTTGGAGATGCGGCTGAGGGGTTTCTCGCCGCGGACGCACGAGAGCTATTTGTACGCTCTGGAGCAGTTGTGGGCGTTCTATCGGCGCAACTTGGCGCGGGTGACGTGCGCGGAGGTGCAGCGGTTTCTCGACGAGATCATCACAGTGCGCAAGCTGGCCTGGGCGACCGTGAACGTTTACTTCAGCGCGTACCGTTTTCTCTACGAGCAGGTTCTCAAGCGCAAGCCTCACGAGTTCTCCATTCCGCCGCGCGGACGCAGCCGCACCCGCCCGGGTGTTTTCTCGCCTGAAGAGACGATGCGGTTGATCGAAGCGCCCCGCAACGTCAAGCACCGTGCGTTGTTGAGCCTGGTGTATGGTTCGGGCTTGCGGGTGTCCGAAGTGGTGCTGGTGCAGCCCGTGGACGTGGACCGGGGCCGGATGCTGCTCAAGGTCACCGGCAAGGGGCACAAGCAGCGCTACACGATCCTGGCGCATCACAGTCTGCGTTTGCTTGAGGAGCACTGGCGCGAGAACCGGCCAACCTCCTACTTCTTCTTCGGGCGGGACGGGTCCGCCCCGATGGCGGTCGGCACGGCACAGGCGATTTACTACCAGGCCATGAAGCGCAGCGGCGTGCGCAAGGCCGCGCCGCGCGGCCCGACCGGGATCTGTCCGGATACGGAAAATAGACGCCCAACGCCACCATCGCGATGCCAACCAGCCGCGGTCCATACCCTGCAAAACGCTCACCCGGCGAATTTCGGTCCCAAAAGCGGTCTGCCAACCAACACCCGGCCCATCCCAACGCCTGACCCAAAGTCATCGTTTTACCCCATAGCCACCGCGGCTCCGTTCAACACATTTTATCGGCCATGCTGCTCGTTCATGCTTGCTCCACAAGACCATCGGTGTATGCTCGCAGCACGACCGATAAAACGCTATTGGTTCGCAGGTCAGAAGGGAACCTTAACGATGTTACTCAGCAGGCTTACGACTCTC
>CAZWPN010000134.1:0-9226 GCA_964635275.1 uncultured Victivallales bacterium
CTCGTTCATGCGTTGCCCCTCTTCTGCACGGCGTTAGTCGCCTCTACGCTCGCTCCCACTTGTCCATCCATTTCGGTTGACGATTACGGGCGATCCCGTTTCATCCGTTTTCATTCAATCCTCGGCAAATCCCCATGGCCGGAATCGGAGTTTCGGCCTACCAAGCTTACCCCCACGTAGGCCTCTCGCCGTGGGCCGGATTTCCATATCCGTCCGCATTCGCCCCGTCATGGCCGACATCGATGTACCGGCCTGCATTCACGCCTGAATGTTTCATCAAGACAGCCCGTAACCCGTTGTCATTGAACACCCAACATGCAACACACAACATTCAACGCCAGAAATCCGGATACTTCCGGACTTGAACGTTGGATGTTGCGTGTTGGATGTTGGATGTTGGGTGTTTCTCATGTCTGGCGGCCCGACTGAATACTGACTGAAGCCACGCTATCCCCCTCCTCCAGCGGCGCAGGCAACACCACGCGCCGGTGCTCTTCCCGCGGATTCCGCATGCGCCAATCGATCAGGCGCACCGCCTCGGCGCCGAGTTCTTCCAGCGGCATCGCCGCGGTGGTCAGCCGCGGCAAGGTGCCATCGCCCGAGTCGAGGGCGTCGAACCCCGTCACGCTCATATCCTGGGGCACGCGCAGGCGGTACTCGTCCCGCAGGCAGCGCATCACGGTCCAGGCGATGTAGTCGTTGTAGGCGGCGATGGCCGTGAAGCGTTCCGGCTCCGGCAGCGACCGCCAGCGTTCCATCGCCCAGCGCACCAGCGGCAGAATGTTGGCGGGCAGCATCACATACCGTTCCATGTGCGTGTCCTCGTCGCTGACACTGCCGCCGGCGCCGGCGAGCCCGGCGCGCAAGCCGCCCAACCGCGCCCGCGCCAGTTCCGACTCTGGGCCGATGAACGCCACGCGGCGGTGCCCCTTTCGCGCCAGGTATTCGCCCATCGCGCGCATGGCCCCATGATCGTCCGTCGCCACGACATCCGCCCCCGGCACCCTGAAGAACAGGGTGACGGCCGGCACAGGGCAGGATGCACTGACATTATCCACATCCTGTTCCGACGGCATCCAGACTAAGCCGTCCACCTGCCCGCGGACGACGACCCGCGGGAAGCCTTGTTCCGGAACCCAGTCCGTAGCGAAAATCACTTCGTCGCCGGCTGATTTCGCGGCGCGCCCGATGCCGGTCAAGAAGCGGACGTGAAAGGGGCTCGCGTTCAGGGCGTCGGTTCCGACCGCCATAAGCGCGAAGATGACGTTCGTCTCCGCGCGTTTCCCGTCCCGGCGCAGGCGCATGTCGCGTGCGTTGAAGTGGGCTTCCGTGGAATAGCCTTTTCGACGGGCGGCGTCCAGAATCGCCGCCTCCAGCTTCGGGTCAATCCTGCCGGTCCGGCGCAAGGCCATCGAGACCGTGGCCTGCGAAACGCCGACCATCGCGGCGATCTCGCGCTGCGTGACTGGCTTCGACGTTTTCTGTGTCACTTTCAAACATTTGCACCCAAGTTATACGTATAACTATTTCACACCTGGGCTGGGGCGTCAATCCTTTGTTGTTTTTTTTCAGCGAAGCTTGAGCTTGCGGAAATAGCGGCAGCCGTGGCGAAGAAGTTCAGAATTGAGCCTGATATTCTGCACACGCGAACGGTCGACGGGCGGTTGGCGCGGAAAGTTGCGTTGGAGTTGTCGTGCAGATACAGCGGGCAGAGTCAGCGGAAGGTAGGGGAATATTACGGTTACAAGGGGAACGGATCGGTGCTGAAACAGCGGCAGAAACTCAAGGAACTTCTTGGTGCTGATAGCGGCCTGCAGCAGAAGATGACTGCCCTGACAAGGACGCTCGGAAGAGCGTGAGTTCTCGGTTCTCGGTCCGAATGGCGCTTTATGTTGCGCGCAACATAAAGCGCCATTCCGGTCTGACCCTGGAAACGGGGAAAGAATTGCTTTGTAGCATACGAACTGTATGCTACATTGCGATCGTGACCTTTAGAAATGCAACCGATATTCAAGGCGCTCTGCAACGGCTGGGGAAGCGGCTTCTGTACGACTACGCCGAACCGATCTCCTTGGTCGTTTGCGGCGGAAGTGCATTGAACGTACTCAATATCGCCAGCAGAACCACGAGAGACGTCGACGTGCTGGCGACTGTTGAGGAGACGGCAGACGGCATCAGGCTTCGGCACGATCAGCCGCTGCCGAAAGAGTTCCGCAAGGTTATCGCAGAGGTCGGACGGGATCTCGGATTGGAAGAGGACTGGCTCAACATGGGTCCCAAGGATGTGCTCGGGGTCTACGGCACGCCCCGTGGGATGACGGAACGATGGGAGCGTCGGGAGTATGGGCCATCCCTGACGGTCTACTTTGTGAGCCGACTGGATCAGGTGCATCTCAAGCTCTTGGCCGCAGCTGACCCGAAGGCCGAGCCCAGACATCTGGAAGACCTGGTAAACCGAATTAAGCCGACGACGGAGGAAGTGCGAGCAGCCGTGGCGTGGTTGCTTGACCGCAAGAGCTCAGCCTGGTTTCGAGGCAACGTGAGGCGTGCAGTGGAGACTTTGGGATATGACAACATCAGTCACGACATTCCGGAATGAGTTCTCGGAGCGAGTGCTGAGCTTTGTCTGGGGCCAGTGGTGTCAAATCGGAGTGGCAGGTTCCGTGACCCAGAAAGGCCGGTGGATGATCGACCCTGAACCCCTTCTCGCGTTTACGACCGAAGTGGCTCGTCGCGATGCCCGCATGTTCGATGAAGTCCTTGACTGGCTCGTCACGAACGGGCGATGGATCAACACCCAGCGGCTCTCCACAATTGTGAAACAGGACAAGGTCGGCGACATGGCTGTCATCGGCGCAATCGCCTCATGGATGTCCGAGAAGGATAAGTCCATGAAATGGCGTGGTATGACGCGCCGTATGGTCGCCACCCAACAAAAGCGCAATGAGGCACTGTTCACAGCACGGCATGAAGGTACCGTGGCCGTGTTTGAACAGCCCGAAACCAACTTCGAGCAATACGGGCTACTGCGGGGGGCGATACGCACACGGGGAATGACCAAAGCGGTGAACATGAAGGATCCGCTGAACGTCATGTTCAAGAGCCGCGCGGCATTCGGTATTGGGATCCGAGCGGACGTGATGGCGTATCTCGTCGCCACAGATGGCGGGCATGCCCGTCGCATTGCCGAGATCCTGGGCTACAACCACATGCGTGTAACGGAAGTCCTGGCTGGCATGGCAGAGGCCGGTATGGTTAGTGTGCATTCAGCCGGCCGGACCAAGCATTACAGGGCGGACCGTCAGCAGTGGCAGAACGTCCTCCTGTCTGAGCAGCCGGGTGTTCTCAAGTGGGTGAACTGGCGGTCTCTGACGCGTGGGCTTACAGCCATCTGGCGAGAGGTTTGGGCGTTGGACGACACCCGCGCTGACGCCTACGTGTTTTCGTCAAAGATGCGGAAGGCCATGCAGGTGGCCAAGGACGATCTGCAGGGCAGTGGGGTTCACTTCGCCATCGAGGACGATAAGGGTTATTTCGCAGAGGCGTATCTGCCTGTGTTCGTCAGAGATGTCGAAGGTATCCTGACTAACCTGGAGGGGAGAGGCGAATGATCCTGAAAGAAGAGGCGTCAGTGTCACGTCTTCACATTCCACGGAATAGTCGTTACCGACTGAACTGCCGCCGCCCGCCATTCCCGAACTGAACCTGCTTGAAATGGTTCGGATTCAAGCGTTGGCTCAGCAATCCTGTCTTCCCTTTGCGATGCGGCAAAGGATGATGCTTGTTGGCACTTTCCGTTTGCCCCAACACTACGCCAAGCTCACGATCCTCGACCTCAAGAAGGAGCACCGGAGGTGCCATCCCAGGGAAAAGGAGGGTTGCAACCGATCATGAGTGGCGATATGCGTGCGACGTACCTGAGACGCGTGCACCGCATCTACTGACCGTTTGCTCAGAACTGCTCAGCGGCGAGCGGGTGAGTTGAGTGTGCGGGTGGCCAACCCGTTGCGATGGCTGGAGGAGCAAATCCGATGAATACGGACATCCAAAGGAAGGCGACTCCTCATGGGCTATTCTCTCACAACCGCGCCAGAAGACGCAGCGCCGGCGTGCTCCCATGTCGACACGAAAACGCACACACCCTTGCTGCGGGTGAAGGAACGTGGCCAGCGATTATGCGCGAGCGGTAGCCAGACGCGGAGCGAAATTCATCAGAATTCCGGCTTCCTTTCGGCCTCGCCCCCGGAATTGTCACCAATTCCGCTCCAGTTCCGTCACGTCGCTCCACATGGGGCGTTCGTTGGGGCTGCTGTTGGAACTCACTTCCTTCCCTCCAGCTCCCGTGCCACTTCGCCGGCCAGATCGAGCAGCTTCGCGTCCTCCTCGGACGGCATGTACCGCACGCGAAAGGCCGCGCGGTTGAAGGCGGCGTCGCGCTCCACGGCGTAGCGCTCAATCCGCTGCTGCAGCCCGGGCGAAAGGAGTTCCTTCTTCTTGGCCAACGCATGCCGGACAAAGAGAAACGTCTCGCACACTTCCGCGCCCTCGCGCAACAGCTCGAACCGCTCGGTCGCCACCGGACCGCTGTCGTCCGGATAAAGGAGCGCCAGGGTGCTGCGGTGGTCCGAGGCCCATCCTGTGCCGGCGCCAGCCGCCGGAATATAGTAGCCGCCCACCGGACGTTTCAGCGGGAACAGATTCGCCCCGAAATCGCCCACGCCGTCATAGCCGTTGTTGACACCGTAGTTCTCGATCAGGGTCCGCATGCGATGCAGCGGATATTCCTCCCGTTGGTAGTTCCGGCAGTTGTTGATGAAGACGTTGCGCCGCGGCTGCTCCAGCGCCCACAGCGGCTGACGGCCGCCCGCCCCCACATAAACCGTATCAGCGTGACGCACGATCATGTTGGTAGCGGTGCCCTTGAACACCATGTCCTGCGCTCCATTATGCCCTGTAAAGCTCCACTCGCCGCCGGGCCACAGCCGGTGCGCCACATCCACCAAGGTCGGGAAGGACGACGCAAACCAGGCGTTATACCCCAGGGTGGTCTCGTCCAGCCAGCCGCGCGCCTTGATCTTCTTGAGCACCTCGTCGAAGACCGGCTTCCAGAATTGGTAGTTCTCCTCCGTGCCCAGCGGCGGCTGCTTCATGCGGCTGAGCTGGCCGGTTGCCGGATCGAATACCGTTACCGGCCGCGCCCCTGTATTGTCGAAATCCCGGGAGATCCACCCGCCGGCGCTTTGGGGATTGGGCTCACCCCAGCAATTCAGCCGCAGGGTCCGCGGCTTGCCGATGGTCTTGGCGACCATCTCCAGATAGCGATCGAAGTTCGTGAAGTCGTGCTTGAACGAACCGTCCGGCTGCTTGACCCAGCGCACCAGCGATTCCGGGTTGGAATTGAAACTGCCCATATAGCCGTTGGCGAAGAAATCGCACACCAGATTGGCCTGTACCTGCCTTGAGTTCACCTCGGCCAGCAAGGCGAGTGACTTGCCCACCAACTCGAAATGACGACCGGAGTAGTTCGTCACCCCGTAGTACTTGGCCTCCACCTCCTCCGCGTGGTAGATAAAGTTCTGGATGCGCCAGTCTTTCGGATCGGGCAGGACATAGTCAGACACCCGCACCTGCAGCGGCACGGTTTGCGGCGCCCCCCCCTGCGCCGCGATCGCGATCCGGCCTTCGTACCGGCCCGCGGGCGCGTTGCCGGGCACCCGCACCGTGAACCACAAGGGCGCCAGAAACTTCGTCGTGCCCATGCTGGCATTCGAAATCACTGTCGGAATCTGGTCCAGCAAGCCGTCAAAACGGCCCTGCTCTCCCCCACGCTTGGTCTGCGGTGCAATCCAGGTTTTGCCGGGCATGGCGGGAACGGCGTACCGTACGCGGACGGCGGCGGCGAGGATCTTCGCGCCGCTCCCCGTAGGGCCGCCGCTCGTCGGCGGCCGTTGACCGCGGCCTTCGGCAAGCGAAGGCCCTACAAAAGACAAATCGCTCACCTTCACCGTCAACCCGGTAATCGGCTGATCGGAGCCCGCCACCAGGCGGCCGGAAAAGACGCTGTTGCGCGCCGCGTGAATCACCACCGGCTCAACAGGCGCACTGGCTTCACGCAGGTCGTCCCCGGCAGTCACCGTATCGTTGACCGCGCAATGCCAGACCCGGAGCCCCTGCAAACGCAGCCCGCTCGTGACCGCGGCGTCCGCCGGCGCGACGGTCAGACGCGCCCGCGCCACCCCGATGGCCGGCCATGCGTAGAACTCGTCATAGCGCTTCCAGACGGAGTACGGAATCGGTGCGGGATGGGCTTCCACGGCCAGGACGTTCACCCCGGGGCGCAGCATGGCGGCGGGAATCTCCACTTCGCGCAATTGCCGCACCCCCCCGGCCGCGGCGTCAGCGCTCCGATAAGGCAAAGCCTGCTCCGGATAGGGCTCAGCCAGTCGCGCGAGCAGGTTGGTTTCCTCGCCGCGCAGGCAACCGCGAAGGGCTTCCTTGCCATTCACATACACCACCACCCCGCCCCAGTAGTCCAGCGAGAGCCGGCAGGCTTTCACGCGCGCCGGATCCTTGATCTCGAAGCGACTGCGCGCCAGCACCGCGACCGTGTCGAAGGGACTGGCCCTCTTCTCCGGCAAGTGTCCCTCCTCAAATCCCGTCGCCACCGGATCCTGCCTCGGCTGCGGCCAGCAACCGCGCGCCCACGCACGGTCGTCAAACGCCACCTCGGCCCAATCGGGCGGCGGCGCCGGAGAGGTCGCCTCCAGCGGCCATGCGTACGGCGCCGCCGAGTTGCCGCCATGCCGCATCCCCACCTTGGCCATGGGGCCCAGAGGCGTCTTGACGATCGGTGTTTGCCCCAGATTGACGGCCGGCGCCGGATCGTCGAACAGAAAGTACGACGGCCCTTCCAGATGACAATGCCGCCACACCGTCCTCTCGTTCACGAGTACCGCCACGCCGCCACCCGCCTCCGGTGCCGCGGAATTCTGTGCGGCCGGCGCACCCTTCTGGACGTAGATGTCACGGACCTCGTTCGAGGAGAGCGCCCTGTTGTAGAGGCGGAAATCGTCAAACGCGGCCTCGGCATAGGAATGCCCACCGTGCCCGATAGTCCTTCCCGCCGGCACCGTGATCGCGTCCTGGCCCGCAGTGGCATAGATGAGATCACCATTGATATAGAATTTCCAGTTGTCAGGCCCGGGCTTGTGCGTCACGGCCAGGTGGTGCCATTTCGTCCGATCCACCGCAGCCGGCGCCTTGAACGAAACCTGGTTGTTCCGGAGCGCGGTGATCCAGATCGATCCGTCGGTCCATGGATAGTGCTCGTTAGCGTTCGCGCCGAGACGAAAGATCCCCTGGCCCTTCGCTTCGCCGCTATCCATCTTGATCCACACCGACAGCGTCGCCTCGGTGGTAAACTTGTCGCTGATGTCGGGCAGACGAACGGTGCCCAACCGGCATACGACCGCGCCGGAGCCAATGAATCCCTCTTCCCATGACACGGGGCCGTCCAGGGAACCGTTGAACCCGTTGGGCGAGGAATCCCGGACGCCGTCGTCGAACTTGTACCAGACCACGGGCTCCATACCGGAGTCCGTGATCACCGCTCTCGCCCTGCTGGACTCGTCCAAGGCACCTTCCGCTAGTGCCCCCTCGACATAGGCGCGCAGGGCCGCGAGCCGGTCTGCCCCCTTCGGGAAGAGCGCGTTGAACGCATCGGCCTGTCGCTGGCACCGCCCGGCGTAGATTTCGGCGAAGAACTCGACAATCCCGCGTGCAGCGAATGATTTGTCCTTCTGCACGAGATCGCAGAGCGCCGCAAGCACCACCGGATCCAGAGCGCCGCCGGCGCGCGTCGTCGTGATCGCCGTGATCGCCTCGCGGTGTTCTGCCCCCGCCGGCGTCGTGCTGAAGATGAGTAACTGGCCCAACGACGCCAGGTCAAGGCTTCCCGCCGCGCGGCTGATCGCCCGCAGTATACGCCCGCGGACCGCCGGCGTACCCTCGCGTAAGAGCCGTTCGACGGCCAGGGCCAGGCCGGAAGCGTCCTTGATCTCCGCCAGGGCCTCGGCCGCCTCCACTGCGGCGTCGCCCTTGGCCTCCTGGACCGCCTTCCGCAGATGGGTCTTACCGGCCTCGCCCGCCGCAAGCAGCGCTTTTCGCGCGGCGCGCGCCTCTTCGGGGGCGTCCGCGCCCAGTTTCTGCACGGCGGACGGCAGGTCGTTGCCGACGCCAACCGAGTTTGTCGCGGCCGGACCACGGAACAGATTGCCCATCCACCAACCCTCGAACTTCCGGCCATCGGGGAACGTCATGGTTCCCTGGCCATGCCGGTACCCGTCCTTGAATTCACCCGTATACGTCGGTCCCTTGGGGTACGTCTCGGTACCTTGCCCGTGGTAACAATCGTCCTGCCACCCGCCCTCATATTTGAAGAGGGTATTACCGCCGCCGATAGTCCAAACCCCTTGCCCGTGCCGCTTGTCGTCCTTGAACTCGCCCACATACTTCCGGCCGTCGGGAAACGACAAGGTCCCTTTGCCGTTGGCCCTGCCGTCCCGGATCTCGCCCTCGTACTTGGCGCCGTTCAGCGTCAACTTGCCGACGGTCTGCGTTGTCGCAGTCGCGCCAGCCGCCGGCGCATCGGCGGCGAGGCCGCCCATGGCCGTTGCCAGCCATATGGCAGCCATGGTTGCTGCGGTCAGGAGTCGTCTTGTTGCTGCGGTCGTGCTTCTCTGCTCCACTGGGGTACTCCTCTTCGATTCCCATCGAGTTCCGTCGACTCCCGTCGAAAGCAATCGATAGCTGCCGATTGCTGTCGATGTCTCGCTCACCCTTACACGCTCACCCTTAAATTGTTCGTTGACCCATCGCCAGCGGCAACGCCTCCGCGGCGTATTCCTCGGGCGCGCCGTGGGCATGACGGCAAAACGGCGTGTGCGTGTGGTAGTCAGCGAGCATCTCTCAACCTCGGAGTTCATGGATGCAATTCCGTTGGAGAGCAGATCCGCACGGCCAGATTGCCGTAACGACGGTCGTAGGCGGGCTCGCCGGAGGGCGTGACCAGATAGTTGCGCCCTTTCGGATAGTAACTGCGGAAGAGTTTCAGGGCCGCAGGGTCAAACGCGCCCGGGTCCCACTTGCACTCAATGGCGTCGACTGCATCCCGGCAGTGGGCGAGGACAAAGTCCATTTCGTGTCCCGCCTTATCGCGCCAGTAACA
>CAZWPN010000135.1:0-9167 GCA_964635275.1 uncultured Victivallales bacterium
CAAGAACGAAATGGGCTAGGAGCCTGTCGGACTTACGGCTCGGTTGGTCTCTAACGCCGGGCCGACAGGCTCCTAGATTGGGGAAACCGCCGGCAGACTGCAGTTGAGCAGACAGAACACTTCTGTAGAGCCTGTTCACCCGTCAGTCTTTCCCCAGATGCAGCGCCACAACCCCATCTGCCAGCGGTTTCCCTGCACTAGCAGCGTGTCGGTCAGTGCGGTTGGGGCAACTCGAGCGGTAAGTCCGACACGCGGCTAGACATTCACAGGTGGCGCAACAGCGAGGCCTGGCTTACCGTGTCGAGGGCCTCGATGTCGAGGACTTCAAATCGATTGTTCTCAACGTCGGTGATGAGGTAGTGGCCCGGGCTGGGTCGCAGGCAATTCTCGCGCAGGTCGCGCGTGGTAAAGCGGCATCTGCCACGGTGCGTTTCCACCTCCCAGTCCACCGTCCCGAACCGCTCCTTGACCGACAGGATGCGGTGGATGACCGAGACCATGTAGCGGCGCTCGATCTCGGCTTCTATCAGGCTGCGGTTGTCGGTGTCCAGCCCGTCGAGGCTTGCCAGCACGGCGATTTCCTTGCCACCGCCATCCCTTATGCTGAAGTAACGCGTCGGTTGGGTCAGCGGGAAGGCGCGCAGGACGGTCACCTTGAGCCAGGAAGCTTCTCCGTCGATCGTCATACGCAGCGTTGCGCCGACCTTGAAGAGGTGGAACGTCCTCGGGTCCAGGATGCGCAACTGCGCCGCCTCCACCAGATCCATGGCTTTTTCAGGTGCCGCATCCATAGGGTCAATTCCCAACGGCCATGACCGCGGACAGGTCTTTCTGCATATTCACCAATCGGTTGAACTCGCCGTTCTTCTCAATCAGTTCGGCATGGGTGCCGATTTCCGCGATTTCGC
This sequence comes from uncultured Victivallales bacterium, assembly GCA_964635275.1. Lineage (GTDB taxonomy): Bacteria > Verrucomicrobiota > Kiritimatiellia > UBA8416 > CAZWPN01 > CAZWPN01. The sequence goes on from CAZWPN010000135.1 coordinate 909, forward strand.
CATCTTTGAGCATCGCGATCCGGTTCGCATTGCGGAGAGTGCTCAGACGGTGCGCGATGGCGAATGTGGTCCGGCCTTTCACCATTCGTGCGATGGCTTCCTGAATCTGCTTCTCCGTGTCGGTGTCCACGGAGGCCGTTGCCTCGTCGAGGATCAGGACCTTCGGGTTGTGAAGGATGGCGCGGGCGATGGAGACCCGCTGGCGCTCGCCTCCGGACAGCAACTGGCCGCGCTCGCCCACGCGTGTGTCGTAGCCTTCCGTCTTGTTCACGATGAAGTCGTGCGCGTTGGCGGCCTTGGCTGCGGCCATGATTTCCTCCGACGAGGCGCCGGGCCTGGCGTATCCGATATTCTCCGCGATGGTTCCGTTGAACAGGAACGTGTCCTGTAGAACTATGCCGATCTGCGAGCGCAGATCTTTCTGCCGCACCTTCTTGATGCTCACGCCATCGACCAGGATGTCGCCTTGTTGGGCGTCGAAGAGGCGGCAGAGGAGATTCACGGTCGTGCTCTTGCCGGCGCCGCTGCGGCCCACCAGGCCGATCATTTCGCCAGGTGTGACGTCCAGGTTGATGTTCTTCAGCACGGGTTTGTGGGCCTCGTAGCCGAATGTGATATTCCGGAATTCGATGTGGCCCTTGAAGTCCGGCATTGCCACGGCGTCTGGTTCGTCCTGAACGTCAGGATCCGCGTCGAGGATCTCGAACACGCGTTCGGACGAGGTGAGCGATCGCGCGAGGTAGTCGGCGATTCGGCTCAGGAACTGGAGCGGTCCGTAGAACATGCCGAGGTATGCCAGGAACGTCATGAGTGTGCCCAGCGTGATTGTTGCCCCCAGGACCTGTCGTCCGCCGACGTACCACACGAGCAGCGAACCCATGCTGGTGATGAACCACAACAGGGGGAAGAGAGTGGTCCATGTTTGTTCCGCCGCCATGTCGGACGTCAGCATATTGTGGCTGTGGAGCCGGAATCGATCGATCTCTTCGTCTTCCTTGGCGAACGCTTTCACGACGCGTTTGCCGGAGAGGGTGTCGCTTACCGAGGCCGTCAGGCGGGACCGGTAGTGCCAGTGGCGGTGCCACAAACTGAGCACGTGCTTCCAGAACAGGTTGGAGAGGACGAGGACGAGGGGTACGGGGATGAGCGCCAGGAGTGTGAGCCGCCAGTTCATGACCAGCAGAACGGTGCCGATACCGAACAGCATCAGGATATTCACCACGAAATGCTGCATGCCGTCCACCAGAACGGCCTCCAGCGATTGCGTGTCCTGTGTGACGCGCGCGATCATGGCGCCCACGGGATGTTTCTCGAAGAACCGGAGCGAGAGGAACTGGAGTTGGGCGTAGAGTTGGACGCGCAGGTCGTGCGAGAGGCGTGTGCCAAGTTTTACCAGCAACCGTGCCCGGAGAATATTGATTGCTTGGGAGGCGATCTGGGCCGCCAGTAGCCCAAGGACCAACCAGCCCAGCAGGTGGAGCCGATTGTCCATGGTGGCGGCCTTGTCGACCGGTACCAGGACACGGTCCATCAGTGGGCGGGTCAAGTACGGCGATACGAGGCTTACGCCGATGCCGGCGATCATCAGCACCCAGACCAGGCTCACGGTCTGCCAATACGGCCTCAGGTAGTTCATTAACCGGAGGAGTACCTTGCCCTTGTTCAGGCATGCGGGGCACACCCTGGTGCCTTCTGGGAGCAGCAGGTGGCAGGTGGAGCAACGCTTGCGGTCGTCGGTGTCGGGCTCAAGCGCCGGCGCTGGGTTGACGGCTTCCTTCTTCTCGAGTTTTTCGCGGTATTGAGCGAGGTCAGCCAGGTACTTTGTGATCCTTCCCATTTTGCGTTGGCAGGCGTTTGTGAAGCGGATGACTTCCAAGGTGATCCCGTCCGCCGTCACCATGAGCGCCCCGCCGCCGATCAAGGGGTCAGTCGAGGGCGCTTTTATCTTTTCGAGTGGAATCTCGAGGCGCTTGTCCGGAACGCCGGAGCTAAGCGTGTAGACAAGGAGGGTCTTGTCGCTGATCAGGAGCCATTCCTCGCCGAACCTTCCGTCGAGCGTGAGGTCTGCGGCCACGGCCACAATCAAGTCGGTAACTTCGCCCTTCAGGATCTCTGCCATCGCCTTGGGCAGTGTTTCTACAAGAGTGGTCATGCCTGATCGATTGCCTTCCGTCTGCGCGGGATAACGGCATGACGTTGTGTGCCGGCATGGCTTTATTCTGCCTCCCGCCATGCCCCGTGAGCCTATCAAGGGCGGAGCAGTGGGTCAACTCGGCATGTCCCATTTCAGATTCTCGCCTGCACGGACGCCTGCACGGACGGCGCGGCCTTGTTCAGGCTCTCTCTGGTGGTGCGGCAGGCGCTTTCCGCTCGGGGTGTAGTGTTGCGAACTCCGGCGAAAAGGAAACCCGGCGCGGGGAGTCCCCGCGCCGGGTCTGGGTTCACATTTGGGCGGACCTAAGTTCTACTTCTTTGCCTTGCGGGCCTCCAGCACGGCCTGGGCGGCGGCCAAGCGCGCGATGGGCACGCGATAGGGCGAGCAGGACACGTAGTTCATGCCGACGGTGTGGCAGAACTTGACGGACTTGGCCTCGCCGCCGTGCTCTCCGCAGATGCCGACCTTCAGGGTCGGGTTGGTGCTGCGGCCGCGTTCGATACCCATCTTTACCAGTTGGCCGACGCCGCTCTGATCGAGGCTCTGGAATGGGTCATCCTTGAAGATTGCCTTGCCGCCTTCATTCTCGCCCATGACGTAGATCGGCAGGAACCGGCCGGCGTCGTCGCGAGAGAGTCCAAGTGTCATCTGGGTGAGGTCGTTGGTGCCGAAGCTGAAGAACTCGGCGACCTCGGCGATTTCGTTGGCCATGAGCGCGGCGCGGGGGATCTCGATCATGGTTCCGACCATGTATGAGACTTTCTTCTTCATGCCGGCCTTGGCAATGAGCTCGTCAGCTACTTGGCGGGTCTGCGTATCGAGGATCTGGAACTCCTTCTTGTCAATGACAAGGGGGTGCATGATCTCGGGGCTGACCTTGATTCCCTGCTTGGCACACAAGATTGCAGCTTCGATGATGGCCGTAACCTGCATGTCCAGGATTTCAGGGTATGTGATGCACAGGCGGCACCCGCGGTGACCGAGCATCGGATTCGACTCATGGAGCTGTTCGCAGCGGTGGCGAATCTTCTCCGGCGAGAGCCCTGTGATCTTGCTGAGCTTGCTAATGCCCGCTTCGTCCTTGGGCGTGAACTCGTGCAGCGGCGGATCGATGAGGCGGATGGTGACTGGTTTCCCATTCATCGCCTTGAAGATGCCGGCGAAGTCATCGCGCTGGAAGGGCAGGAGGCGCGCAAGCGCCTTCTTACGGGCATCGACCGTGTCGGCAACGATCATCTCCTGGATGGCCAGGCGGCGCTCCTCGGTGTCGAAGAACATGTGCTCGGTGCGGCACAGGCCGATGCCTTCGGCACCCATCTTGATGGCGTTCTCGGCATCGTACGGCGTGTCAGCGTTGGTGCGGACCTTGAGTGTGCGTATTTTGTCAGCCCAGCCCATGAGTGTGTAGTAGGCGTCGGGGAGCTCGGGCTTGCGGAGGGGCATTTCGCCGATATAGACCTCGCCGAGCGAGCCATCGAGGGTCAGGAAATCGCCCTGCCGGATGGTTTTACCGGAGATGACCATGCTCTTGGTGGCATAGTCGATGTTGAGGGCTTCGCAGCCGACGATGCAGCACTTGCCCCAGCCACGCGCCACGACGGCCGCATGGCTGGTCTTGCCGCCGGTGGCGGTCAGGATGCCTTGGGCGGCGTGCATTCCGCCAACGTCCTCGGGGCTTGTCTCCTTGCGGACGAGAAGAACCTTCTCGCCGGCCTTGGCCATTTCCTCGGCCTCGGCGGCGGTAAATACCACCTTGCCGGACGCAGCGCCGGGCACGGCATTGATGCCGCCTGCCAGACGGGCGGCCTTCAACTCGACGACGCCAATCTTGGCGGAATCAATGACGGGGTAGAAAAGACGCTCGATGTCGTCGGAGGTGAGGCGCGCGACGGCCGACTCCTTTGGCAGGACGGGTTTGACGGCCTGTTCCGCGTATTTCCCTGGCAGGTAGCCCTTCTTGGCCAGATCCTTCGCCTCGGCCTTGGTCAGCAGGGGTTTTGTCGCCTGATCTACGGCGATCTGGAAGGCGGCGGCTGGCGAGCGTTTGCCGGTGCGGCATTGGAGCATATAGAGCTTTTCGTCTTCCACGGTGAACTCGAGATCCTGCATTTCTTTGTAGTAGGACTCGAGAATGGCGCGTACGGCGCAGAGCTGGTCGTAGACCTTCGGCATCTGCTCGTGAAGCGTCTTGAGCTTGAGGGGTGTGCGAATGCCGGCCACGACGTCCTCGCCCTGTGCGTTGATGAGGTAGTCACCGTAGAACTCGTTGGCGCCGCTGTTGGGGTCGCGGGTGAAGCAGACACCCGTGCCGGAGTTGTTGCCCTTGTTTCCGAAGACCATTTGCACGATGTTTACGGCCGTACCCTTGAGATCGGTGATCTTCTCAACGCGGCGGTAGGTGACCGATTTCTCAGCCTCCCAGGAGCCGAACACGGCCCTGATGGCGCCCCAGAGCTGCTCGATGGGGTCATGGGGGAAGGCTTCCCCCTTGTTCTGCTTGTAGAATGCCTTGAACTGGCCGCACAGCTCCTTGAGCTTATCGGCGGGGATTTCCGGATCGGTCTTGACTCCGAGCTGGTGCTTCATCGTGTGGAGCATGTGCTCCATTGGTTCCTTGGACAGGCCCATGGCAGTGGTTGAGTACATCTGAATGAAGCGGCGGTAGCTGTCGTAGGCGAAGCGGGGATTCCCGGTTGCTGCTGCCAGTCCCTCAACAGAGTCATCGTTGAGGCCGAGGTTGAGAATTGTTTCCAGCATGCCCGGCATGGAGCGGGCCGCCCCGGAGCGGACCGATACGAGCAGCGGGTTCTTCGGGTCGCCGAGCTTCTTTCCGGTACACTTCTCGAGTTTAGTCACGGCCTGCCGGACTTCGGCTTCAAGGCTTTTGGGGAACTTGCGGCCAGATTTGTAGTATTCCTCGCAGGTCTGGATGGAAATGGTGAAGCCGGCGGGAACCGGGAGCCCGATGCTCGTCATTTCCATGAGGCCGATGCCCTTGCCGCCGAGTACGCTCTTGGTGAGGTTTGCGCCCTTGGCTTCCGCCTTGCCCTTGCCGTACGAAAACACATGCTTCTCTGACATGACTGAACTCCCTCTCGTGATGGTGTTGCTTCCCGGGTGAATCCCAAAAAACGAAGGTCGCACTCTAGCAAGTTCCTTTTGCAAGTCAAGGAAAGCAGGGCGGGAAAGTGAGAAAATATCTGCCGGGTGGCTTCGGCATTGACTTCTGCCACGATGGTTGTGCACAATCACGCCCGTTGGAGCGGATAGGGAGGTCGGACGTCGGCTCTCCCGATTTCCGGCCGTGAAGGGGAAGGAAAGCGATGTCACAGCATTCGAGTCTGAAGTCGGCGAGCCGGATTACCACAAAGCGAAACGTCCTCAAACGTTTTGAGCGCGTCAACGTGATGCGTGCCCGCGGCAAGTGGAAAGAAGGCGATCGCGGTCTTGGTTTGCCCAAGACCAAATGATCGAGCGTTCTTTGCCTTTTCGGATCTCCGCCTACGGTTGCGGAATGAAAGGGGCGCCATGCACCGGTTGATGTTTGCCATTCTTAGTGGGGTGCTGGTTTCTCTTGGATCCGCGGCGGAGCCGCCTCCGATTCGTGTGGCAGTGACGGGCGACCGTGTGTGTCTGCGAGCGGAGCCGCTTGATCGCGCTGAAGTGGTTTGTCAGGTATCCACCAACGATACACTGGAAGCGTATGATCTCAGCGCTGAGTGGGTTCCGGTTGTTCCACCTGTTTCGGCGGTGATGTTCGTTTCCGCCGCCTGGGTTTCCAACGGGGTTGTTACGGGCAATGACGTATACGTGCGTTGTGGCCCAGGTCAGAATTATCCTCCTCTCGGATATGTTCAAAAGGGCGACCGGGTTGGGGTCCGCGGAAATGATGGCGCTTGGCTGCGAGTGGCGCCGCCGCCAGGAGTCATGTTGTGGGTCAACCGGCGGTACGTGTCGCAGCGCGACACTGTGCCGCCCCAGCCTTTGGTCGTGGCGGGAATACCGTCATCACCCGACTCGAAGGGCCAACCCTACGACAATCGGTGTGGTGGGGAGCCTGCGAAGGTGGGTGCAGAAGTTGCGAATCCGCCACTCGCGGCCGTTAGTGGAAAAGGGAACAAGGCGGACATTTCACCGACCCTTTCTAGCAGGGAAGTCTCAAGCGGACCGGAAAATGTGAGCGAAGCTATTAGCCCTGTTACCGTGGTGTCGGAAACGGCGGTTGTCATTCCTTCAGATTCAGCGCAGTGTCTTCCGGTCTACATCGGCATTGTGGACCGCTGCGAGTGGCTGATCCGTCGACCTGCCGACTATCGGATCATCCGACAGGGTACGAAAGACCGTCAGACGACCGTTTGTTTTGTTTCCGGGGAGTCAGAGCAACTGAGGCGGTTGCAGGGCAAGAGTGTTAGAGTTTCCGGCATTCCCCTCGGCATGCATGATACGCGCATACCCATTGTTTCGGCAGGGAACATAACGATTGTGGAACAGTAGATTGCAGAAGTAGCCGAGTTGAGTTTCGGAGGAACGCCCACGGCGGACACCAATTTCATGGAAGAGACCTTTGCCTTTTGCCCCCTTCTCGAAGGAGAGGTGTTTGGGGGCATCTGCGTCTTCAGCGAGCGTTTTGCACACGATTTCAACAACCTGCTTCTTCCGATTATTGCCTATCCTCCAGTGCTGCGCCGGCAAATTCCGGCGGCGGACGAGATGCTGGATACCATGGAGAGGGCTGCGCAGGCGATGCAGCGGGTAAATCAGGGGGTGATGCAGCTGCTGCCCGACCCCAACGGCGTCGAGGAATCCTTTCGACTGTTGGACTTGGCAGAGGATGTTGTGCGCGCGTTGCGGGAGGATGATATTCCTCCGACGGTCATGGTTCATCTCATGTCCAGAGGTGGACAGGCTGCGGTGTCGGGGGTGAAGATGCGCATGACTCGAGCGATCGAGAGTCTGTGCCGGAATGGAATTGAAGCCATGCCGCGCGGCGGCACGCTGGAAATCACCGCGTCTACTACTGCCGCCGAGAAGGCGCTTCCGCCAGGAATGATTCCTGAGGGTGTCAAGGAAGTAGCGGAACTTCGCGTCAGAGATACGGGAGAGGGTATTGCATCGAACTTCCAGGCTCGCATATTCGATCCGTTCTTCACCACCAAGCGCGGCGATGCCAAGCGTGGGGCAGGGCTGGGCTTGAGTATCGCGTACCGGGCGGTGCGCGAACATGCTGGATGGATAGCGTTTACAAGTGCCCCGAAGCGCGGCTCGACGTTCCGGATCATTATTCCGGCGTGTAAAGTGCCGGCGTGACGGGATTGCAGGAGGTTCTCCGCCATGGCTGATATTCGCGCTCACTGTCCGACGTGCGGCAAGGAAATGGTTGTATCGGAGTTTGCCCGGAGCGTGGTCTGCAGGGCTTGTAATGCGAGCGTCACGCTTGGCGGATCGTCTTCCGAGAAAAGCAAGGCGGCTCCGGAACTGAAGTTCAGGTCCATCGAACGCGCTTCGTCTCAGGCGCCGGATGCGAAGTTAGGACCCAACCTCAAAGAGACAGCCGAGAACATTCGCCAGCGGACTGAAAAAGGCGATACCGGTAGCCGAGACTGGAGAAATCATCCCGCGGCAAGCTGGGTCGTGTTCATGCTTCTGGGCGGACTGACTGGGTGGATGCGGTACGGAAACTGCCTGCCACCGGACTACCTTGAGATGATGAAAAGTTATGGGCCATACGTGGCCCTGGTGCTGCATGTGCTGATCACGGTACGGGCCTTTGAAGACTCAATACTCAATGGAGCCCTGTGTGTGCTTCTGCCGCCGTACGCCTACTACTACCTGTTTATCACATCGGACTTCTTCATGCTGCGCGCCGTGGTGGCCGGGTTTATGGCCGGGATCGGGCTGGATACATTTATCGTAGTGAAGGCCCAGTCCATTGCAGTCTACCAAGCGGTAACAACGTGGATCGGGAGTGGTGGTTAGCCCCATGCTTGAGCCGGGATTCGGCAGAGCGAGTACTCCACGGCCGGGCCGGAGTACCAAGTGCCCTGGTTCATGTATGCTCTAACCTAAGTTCCTCCCCGATTTCGTAAAAGCCCAGCAAAAGCTTG
>CAZWPN010000136.1:0-9115 GCA_964635275.1 uncultured Victivallales bacterium
GGCAACTGGGAGGCTGGCCTGGCCTGGGCCATCCTACTGGGGAATTCGGGACCGGAGCCAGAGCGGTGCTGTCATCGAATGGCCGGCGGTCATGATAGAAGATGGCCGCGGCTTCTCGGGGAGACACGGTACGGGTTCGCCAGACGCGCCGGGGGGCTGGGTGTTCACCAGCCGCGGGGAATGGTATGCCCTCGGATCCTGGCAGGGTTTCCCGCTTAGCGAGGTCGGCGTCTGGCTCCTTACAGAGGATTACAACCGCATGCCGGGCGATATCGGCGAGTATATCAGTACCCGGTCCGGGCGATATGGCGCACGGGCGGTGCGCACGGCTGTCGGCAGAGCCGACAAGGACTTGCCGTTGCAGGTGGACGCGCTGCCGAACATGGTCGGGTACGACCTTGCCGTCGTGAACGTGTCGGGCCGATTCCGGAACGCCGCCGACAAGCCGCTGAAGGTCGAGTTGGCCTCGGCATTGCCGGCCTCCTATTTCCTGGGAGGGGCCGCCTCGCGCAGCTTCACGGCGGCGGCCAAGGCTGTGACTCCTTTCAAGGTTCCATTGGTGCTCACCCGTGCGTCTACCAATGCGATGGAAAGCTGGGGACGGACTCTCATCCTGCCCCTGCAGATCAAGGGGCCTGGCGGCGAGACGCTGGGCGAGGACAATATCCGGTTGCCGTCGGATGTCCTTACGCGCCAGCCAGGAGCCGTGCAGTCGCTTGACGGCGGGACAATCGGGCTGAAGGTGAAGAACGCTACGGAGAATCCGCTGACGCTGGCTCTTGAGATGGCTTCTTTGCCGACCGTCAGGATCGGCGAGACGAAGCGGACCCTCACCGTCGCGGCCGGAGGCGAAGGCGTGGTGGCATTCCCCGTCCCGCGGCAGTCTTTTCCGCGGGAGGGCCTCTGCCTCATTCCGTATCGCGTAACCATCGGCAGCGGCACGGTGGTGCTGCCCTTCGCGACATCCGTTGAACTGCGGACGCAAACACGCTGGTGGATCAGACGGCCGATCCAAGCGGAACCACGGATGGCGGGAGAAGGCGATGACTCGATGAATCGTTTGGAGAGCATGAGTGGAGGCGTCTTATCCGAGGCCGGCGACGTCTTCACCCTGGCATCTCCTTCCAAGGGGTGGAAATCGGTAATGTGCGGTTCGGCGGTCACGCTCGACAAGGCGGGCTCGTTGCAGACGCAAGACTCCAAAGTCATCGGGGTGACGCGCGCAATCGCGTTCGCCGACGCGGACGCAATTGCCGACGTACGCCCGGTCACTGCTGAGGGCGGGGAAATGTCTATGAACCCATCGAAGGAAGGCGTGGTGCCTTTCTTTCTCAGCGTGTGGGTCAACGACAAGCTGGTGTTCGACTCGCGTCAGCAGAAGGAGGCACGTGCCAAGCCTACGCGGCTCCGCAAGGGCGCCAATACCGTGGTCGTGGAATGGCGGTCGAATAGGGCCGCAGAGACCGTGGCGGAAGGCGTCAGGGTACAATTCAACACCCCCACGACCGGCAAGCCCGTGCCCGACGTGCTTCTCGACATGGACAACCGGTGAGATGCGCAACCGATGAAGCAGACCATCAAGGAAGGTGCTTGGCGAACGCTGGGCACGGCGGTGAGCATGGCCATCTGGCTGACGGCCGCTACGGGTGGGCAGGCTGCGGCTAACGTCGGCGTGGCGGAAAACGATCCCGCGGCGCGGTTCCGCGGGCCGCTGGTTTACGACTTCGGCGTCACAAACGTCAAGTGGGAGGCCGCCACACCTGACTACAGCTATGTGACCTTCGACCTGTACTGGTCCTACTCCTGGCGTGCGAAATGGACGGAGCCGGCCGAGAAGAACGTCACCGGCAAGCCGCTGGACGTTGAGAACTGGGATGCGGCTTGGGTGTTTGTTAAGTTCCTGCTGGAGAAGGACTCGAAGGGCAGCATCGAAAGCAACCTCTGGCGGCACGCAACACTTGACACGGACTCCGCACGGCACGTCATGCCCGCCGGTGCCACCAATATGGTCGGCGCGTCGGACGATGGAAGTCGCGGCATGGGGGTCTTCATCTATCGCGATGCCGTCGGACACGGCGTTAACGACTTCAAGGGAATCAAGCTGCGATGGATGACCGGTGCCGACCCCTCGACGGGGCTCGGGGTAGGCAGGGTTGATCCGGCCAAGGCCGCGGTGAAGGTGCTGGCGATTCCGATGGTGTATGTGTCGGCAGGGGCTTTCAAGCTGGGCTCCGGCGTTGGCAGTCGGATTCCGCCGTTTCCGGATGGTCCCAATCTGCCCTCGATGCAGGGCGGTCCGGAACTGGGCAGTTTCACAGACGGCTCCTGGCGCGGCGGCTCGCTGGTTCCTTTTCTCGTGGACGCAGAATGGAATGGCCCGGCGGCAGCCGGTTCCCGTGCCCGGCGCCTCGGCGCCGTGGCCGGGCAGCTATGGGGGATCGGCGGCTATGTGCTGCACTGCACGCAGTCATTCCTTGTTCCTTACGCCTGTTCGATCGGCCTGGCCGGCACACTGAACGACGATTATCCGACCGGCTATGAAGCCTTCTATTGCATGAAGTACCAGGTGACGCAGGGACAGTATGTGGAGTTTCTGAACTCGTTGCCGCGGGAAACGGCGGCGGCGCTGGCCACGGTGCCCGCCGGGGAGTTCTTCCCGAAGTCCGCCTCTCCGTATCCCTGGGAGGGCATGGGGCTAACCATTATCGATCCGGGCAAGATCAAGATCGGCAACCCGACGAAGAACAAGGCGCTGGAACTCGGCGATGAATCGTCTGTGGCTGGCGACGCGGCCGACATGCTGCTCGAAAGACCTGGGAAGGCGGTGGTCGAGAGTCGCCCCGTCTACACAGCCAGACTGCCGAATCGGACCTGCAACTACCTGATGTGGGCCGACGGGTTTGCCTATGCGGCATGGGCCGGCCTGCGGCCGATGACGGAACTGGAATTCGAGAAGGTCTGCCGTGGGCCGCTCAACCCCGTGCCCGGCGAACATGCCTGGGGTTCGACAGACGGGGTCGCGTGTACCAATTGGCACGACGCCGATTTGCCGACCGAACGCTCCATGAAAGGCAACTATCACGGCTGGGAGTCCGATCGTATTTGGAACGAAAGGGCAACCCGGGCGGGGATCTTTGCCACACCGGACAGCGATCGCTTCCAGGCCGGTGCGACTTACTGGGGCATTTTGGACATGGAGTTGTTTACGTTCGCGATGTCGGCAGCCACGACCAACGGACGCGCCTTTTGCGGATCGCACGGCGATGGAAGCGCTCCCGCCGGCCCCCGCCTGAGCGGGCCCTGGCCGCCAGACTGGTGTCCGCCCGGCAGCCGGATGGGCACTGGCCTTTCTGGGCGCTACACCGCCAACATTCCATCCGATCGTCCGCCCACCTACCCCTCGGCTGGCGGCGGCCGTTCGAACCGCTCGAGTTGGCGCGGGGTTCGTTCCGCGTCGGTCGGGAAGCGGTCGACGGTCGCGTCGGCGACTGCTCAGCCGGGCATGGCTGGCGTGCCGACGGGAACCCGGACCAACACCGTCGATTGGGATGTCGCGCACGACACCATCAAGGTCGGCAATGTCAAGTGCGAGGTTGGTTCTGCGCAGTACAGCACGGTGACGTGCGATATCGAATGGGAGAATTCCTGGCGCGCGAAGTGGACGGAGCCCGCGGAGAAGAACGTCACGGGAAAACCGCTGTCGGCGGAAAGCTGGGACGCGGCCTGGGTGTTCGTGAAGTTCCGGAATCCCGGCGACCAGGCTTTCTCGCACGCGATACTTTCGTCCGTCGACAGCGATTACAAGAGCCCCGCGGGGGCGACGTTGAACGTCGGGGTGAGCAAAGACGGAAGCTGGGGCCTAGGCGTGTTTGTCTATCGCGCCGCAGTCGGAGTCGGCGCCAACTCGTTCAAGGGCATCAAACTGCGGTGGATGCATTCAGCAGGGGGCGCCTCGGCCGGCGGCGCCCCCTCGACGGGGCTCCGGGCAGGCAAGTTCGATCCGGCCAAGGCGGAGTTGGTGGTGCATGCCATTCCGATGGTCTACGTGCCGGGCGGCCCCTTTCAAACCAAGGGGCCGTGGGGGCATGCCTTGTCGTTGATCAGTAGCGGCGACGCCACCAAGCCGGGTGGACATCGTCCCGAACCGGCGCCTTTGATCAGCATGTGCTGGGATGCGGAAACGGATGCCAAGCAGACAGAAAAACGGCGCCAGCTGGGTTCAGTGCCGAAATCCGACTCCTGGCCCAACGGCTACCGGGCGTTCTACTGCACGAAGTATTCGATCACCCAGGGGCAATATGCCGACTTCCTCAATTCGCTGGCGCCGAAAGTTCAGGAAGCGTACGCGCCGCGCCGAGTACTCAAGGACCCGTCCCAATACACGTTCAACCGGTTCACGATCCATTTCCTGGAAGACCAGAAGCGTTACGTGGCGGATGTGCCTGATCGCTTGTGTAACCAGATATCCTGGGGCGACATCTTCGCGTACAAGGCTTGGGCTGGGCTTCGGCCTTTGACCGACATGGAATATGAGAAGGCCTGCCGCGGTCCGCGCTCGGTGGCACGCGCCGAGGACGCCTGGGATGCGGCTGCCTGCGCGCGCGCGGACGGTCTGGAGAAGGTCAACCTCGCCGCCGGTTCGCCCGCCGCTTCCTACTGGGGCGTTCGGGAACTGAGCCTGAGCGGCATCCAGTTCGAGTGGCCGCTGACATTCCACAACGAATTGGGTTTGGTTTTCAAGGGAACCCATGGAAACGGAACCACGGAGGCACCGCAAGACTGGATGGAGGTGGGCGACAGTGGCGAGGACTACGAGGACAGGCTGGGATGGGGGACTCAGCGTGCGGTATGGATCGATCCTTCAGACGTGGGGCGGATCCCGCAAGGACACATTTCCGGGCCCTTCTGGGATCGGACGGGGCGGTATGGGGTGCATGCCGCGCGGACGGCGCCGATAGGGCAGGATGACAATGCGCCGCTGCAGGTGGCGCCGCTGCCTCCCATGACCGACTACGATGTCTACATCTTCAATATCTCGGGGAGCTTCAGGAATGAAGGGGACAAGTCGCTGAAAGTGGAGCTGGCTTCGTCGCTGCTCGAGGCGTGTTTCCCGGAAGGTCCGTCGTCGCGCGGTTTTACCGCCGCGCCGAAGAGCGCCACGCCGTTCAAGATCCTTACGGCGCTGCCCCGGGACACCGTAGTGGCGGCCGTCCGCGCCGACCGGACGCTGCCTGTTCGAATCGTGGCCGCCGGTGGCAATGTGCTGGCGGAACTGGCTCTCCAGGTTCAAGTGCCAGATCCCAAGGACTCCAAGCTGCCGGTGATTGAATCGGTCGATGGCGGCGCGGTGACGCTACGCCTTCTGAATACAACCGAGCGCCCGGTTCCCGTGACGATCGAGATGTCGGCTCCGGTCGGACTCAAGATCGAGACAGGGCCGCGCCGGGTCGAGGCCGCTGCCGGCCAGGAGACCCGGGTGGCTTATGCCGTGCCCCGCCAGGGCTTCCCTGTCGAGGGTATCGTCCGGCTGCCGTATCGCGTTACCGTTGCGTCCGGCGTTCCGCTACGCGGGGAGAAGGTCGTCGAGCGGCGCACCCAGACGCGCTGGTGGGTATGCCAGGGGATCGGGTTAAAGCGGAAGGCCGAAACAGAGGAGGTCGGGTCCGATGGCAGCGATGCCAATCTTAGCAGGTCTCTCCAGTCAATTGTGGTCTCTGATCCGCAGGCAGTCTTCCAGGCCGACCACCCGCCCAAGGGGTGGGAAGCCGTGACCTTGGGAGCGGATATACCCTTCGGCCGTCGCGGCGCAGTGGAGCCGATGAGCGCTCCTGTGTTGGCGGCGACACGGATGATCTCTCCGGCTGGCCGGGAGGCGGTCATTGGGGTGCAGCACAAGCTGGCTATGATGGAGGGTCCGAAGCGGCTGCCCCGCTTCAGCGTGCGGATCTGGATCAACGGCCTGACCGTGTACGACTCGCTGTCTGACGGCAGGAATGCGGGCAAGGGGATCGGGAAGCCCTCCGACACCGCCCAGGGCGGGTCCGTTCTCATCTGCAAGGGGCGCAATACGGTGCTGGTGGAATGCCGTTCTCTGGAGAGCGGCGAAGCCGCAGATCCCGGCACGCTCTCGTTGCGGTTCAACGATGCGAAGGATGGCAAGGATGTGAAGGATCTGATCTTCGACATGGGTGATCGGCAGGAGAAACAATAAGGGGAGTTCGCACTATGCAGAGGTTCTTTTCAACTCGAGGTCGGGCGAGGCACCGGGTGCCAAGGCGTTCCGGCTCCGCGCCGGCATGAATACGGTCGCGGCAAGCTGGCGCTCCGGCGCAAAACCAACCGGTGCCCCGGGCATCGGTTTGGTCTTCCGCGACGCGAAGACGGGACAGCCCTTGACGGATTTGGTAATGGATATGGACGGAAAGTAGAGAAGATGACGATATGATCAAGAAACAAGCGATCCTGATGCTTGGTGTGCTGGTGGGCCTGGCCGCCGTGGCGGCGGCGCAAGATATCCAGAAGCCGCAGGTAGAAATGGACTCCGGCTCGCCAACCGGCCCCTACCTGGTGATTGACCTCAACCCCCGCAAGTCGGGGGGGCGTTTCGCCGTCAGTAATCTTGCTGCCGCGCCGGCGGGTGGCTGGTCCGACGAGTACAAGACGACCAAACTCGTCCTGCGCCGGATTCCGGCCGGGACGTTCACGATGGGCAGCCCGGCTGATGAGTTGGGCAGGGATGCCGACGAGTCCCAGCACGCGGTTACGCTCACCAAGGACTTCTACATCGGCGTGTTTGAGGTGACGAGGAAGCAGTGGGAACTCGTCATGAGCAAGTCGGTGCGTGACCACTACTACGCTAACCTCCAGAAGTCCGGCGACGAGGCCGCCTCGCACAAAGGCGAATTGGATCGCCGACCCGTCGAGATGATCACGTTCTATGAAATCCGCGAGAACCCAACCACCGATGCCGGGGATGCGAAGCAAGAGGCGACGGAGGTGCCGAGCGACGATCCGAATGTTGACTGGCCTGCCAACAACGTGGTGAATCCCAACTCGTTCTTCGGGAATCTGCGGGTCAGGACGCAACTGCAGGGACTCGACCTGCCCACAGAGGCCCAGTGGGAATATGCTTGCCGGGCGGGCACGACGACGACGCTGAACTCGGGCAAGAACCTGACCCGGTGGACGGAGTGCCCAAACCTGACTGAGTTGGGGCGCTACATGGCGAACCATGATCCGTCGGAGTGGTTCTGGACCAAAGGGTGGGTGCGGTTGAATTCGACTGTGGTCGGATCGTACGCTCCGAACAACTGGGGACTGCACGACATGCACGGCAACGTGTGGGAGTGGTGCCTGGATTGGTATGGGCCGCTATCCGCCGGGGCGGTTACGGACCCGAAGGGGCCGGCAGCGGGACTTGTCCGTGTCCTGCGTGGAGGCGGTTGGGATGAACGCGCCAAGGCTTGCCGTGCCGCGAACCGGGGCACTGGCGGTTCTCCTGAGCGGAAAAACCCCGCCTTTGGTTTCCGTGTGGCGTTACCCTTGCCGTGAGGGCGCGTGGAGTGCATGTGTGAGTGTGCGGCCGACAGCAGCGATGGGTTTTGTGGAGATTCCAACAGGAGCAATGCAATGCATGCAGGTATGACCTCAATTACCAGGGGAGTGCTGAACGTGGTGGCCATGACCGCCTTTTGGCTGGCTGGCGTAGCCGGAGCCATAGCCGCGGATGAGAACGATCCCGCGGCACGCTTCCGCGGGCCACCGACGTATGACTTCGGCATGACCAATGTCAGCTGGGAGGCCGCTACGCCGGAATACAGTTACGTGACTTTCGATCTGTATTGGTCGTACTCCTGGCGGGCGAAGTGGACGGAGCCGGCCAAGACGAGCGCGACGGGCAAGGATGTGGAGGTCGAGAACTGGGATGCGGCGTGGGTGTTCGTGAAGTTCCTGCCGGAGAAGGAGTCCCTGGAAGCCAGGGCACGTAATCACTGGCAGCACGCGACGCTCGACAAGGATCCGGCCAACCATGTGATGCCGGCCGGCGCCACGAACAACGTGAAGTTCTCTGACGACGGCGCATGCGGCATGGGGCTTTTCATCTACCGCGATGCCGTCGGCCACGGCGTCAACGACTGGAAGGGCATCAAGCTGCGCTGGAATCATGGCGCAAATAAGGTCGACCCCGCCAAGGCCGACGTCAAGGTGCATGCCATCCCTATGGTGTACGTGCCGGCGGGACCATTCAAGGTGGGCAGCGGCGCGCCGTCCGGCATCTATGCGAAATTCGCCGATGGCCCGGACTTCCCGGTTGTGAATACCATGCATAACGGCCGCTCCAAAGATCAGGAGGACGGGGCGCTGACGGATGGTTCCTGGCGCGGCGGCAATTCGATCCCCTTCCTGCTCGACGCGGAGTGGAATGCCCCGGCCAAGGAGGGAACCCGCGCCCGCCGGCTCGGGCTTGCTCCGGGTGAGCTGTGGGCGACGCACGACTACTCTGAGGTGAACCTTAGATGGGTTGGTGTCGCCGGCCCCCTGACTGACGAGTATCCCACCGGTTACGATCCCTTCTACTGCATGAAATATGAAGTCACCCAGGGGCAGTACTGTGACTTCCTTAACTCGCTGCCGCCGGACGTGGCGGCGGAGAGGGCGTTTGTCGGCAGCGAAGTCGGCTCGGACGCCGGATTACATACTGAAGAAGTGGCGCTGCCGAGGGGGGAGGGGCAGGCGACATTCCACGTTGTTGAGAAAGGCGGCTGCACCATTTACTCGTCGGCCGAAATCCCGCAGACCGTGGATGTGCCAATGTCCGGCGGGCAGGAGGAAGAGGAAGAAAAGAAAGAGGCGGATGTCCTGGTGGATCAGTTGGTGAACGACATCGGGCAAAAAGGAAAAGGAAAAGGGACAGGGATAGCAAAGAAGAGCCAGGTCGCGGCGGCCGATGCGACACGGCCGGTCTATCGGGCGCGCTTGCCATTCCGGAGGCTCCGCGGGACGACAGGCAGTGACGCCTACGCATTTGCCGTGTGGGCCGGTCTGCGCCCGATGTCCCAACTGGAGGCAAACAAGGCCGGCAACGGTGTGCGCGACCCCCTGGCGCCGCCCGACT
>CAZWPN010000137.1:0-9094 GCA_964635275.1 uncultured Victivallales bacterium
TTCTGACTCTTCGCGCCGCGAAGTCAAGCCGCGCATTTCGGTTCGGATGGCGGCGCATTGACTCACAATAAATGACACCGAAATAAGGAGAGAAGAGAGCGGGAATAAGAGGACTGCGCTTATTTCAGCAAGACGGTGGCGGAGTACAAGGCGCTGTGCGGAGCGAAGGTGTATCATTGGGTGTGGATGGGCAACCACTATCACATGCTGGTGGAAGTGGTGTATGAGAACCTGCGGGGATTTGCGGGCGGTGTTCAGCAGGCGTATGCCCAGTATCATCACGCACGCTACAACGGAAGCGGAGTGTTCTGGCAGGGCCGATTCAAGAGCAGGCCTGTTGAAGTGGGCCCCTATCTGGTGAACTGCGGCCGCTACATCGAACGGAATCCCGTGCGGGCCGGCTTGGCGGCGATCGCCTGGGAGTACCCGTGGTCGAGCGCGGCGATGTACGTGAAGAAGGTGGCGGATGGAGTGACGGACGAGAATCCGCATATGGGCAGATTCGGCGATCCGGAGCGGGTGGTGTACGGCGAGGCCCTGATGTCGGGAGCGGATGAGGCCGTAGTGCGGCAGATGGAAGGCAAACGGGCGATCGGCTCAAAGGAATTCGCGGCGACGTTGAAGATGGAGCGTGGTCGGTATCGCGTGAAGCGTGGACGGCCATCGGTGAGTGCGCGAATTACATCATAAAACATTAACAGGCAGTTATATAGCTATAACGTCCCCGTTGTCGTTTTTGGCGCCGGCCGGCGCCCGGGATCGAATATCCCTGGCGAACGGAACTGTACCCGCGATTCGTGCTGGCACCAGAGCAACCGAAAGACGAGTCCTCTCGGAAGTAATCTAACAGTGCAACGGATCTATGTCAGGAGCAAGCGCGCGGGGGACCGAGTGAAGGAGAGCATCCGTAGCTACGTAAGGTGGTGATGGATGGCCGCCCCGCAAGGCACGGTCCTATACCGATCGGCACGGAGACCGATATGACAAAACGCGAAGTTAGCGGTACCGCGGCCAACTGACGTTCCACGGCGGCCTATCCACGCAGCGAACACTTCCTTACGGAACGCCTGAAGATGTAAAAAGAGAAACCCGGACGTTGCTTGCTCTTGGCCAGGAGGGCGGCTATATATTGTCGCCTGCCCATGTGGTCGAGGGAGATGTGCCTCTTGAGAACATGCTGGCGTTCATTGACGAGGCGGTGAGGCAACCGGGGTTTGCGTAGGACAGAATCGGGGATGTGTCAACGGAGGCGGAAATCATGCGCAGGACATGCGGAGCGAGCGTGATCGTTGTCGGTGTAGCGGCGGGGCTTGCATGGGCTGGCGGCGCCTTGGCGGGTGAAGTCCGGTTGGCGGAGAAGGGGCAGGCGCAATGCGTGATCGTCGTGCCGGCGGGTTGGACGAACGATGCCGCGTTGCCAGCGGGCTTGCCGCATCAGGCGGTCGCCCAGCTGAAAGAACGGCGCGTCCTGTATCGCGACTCGGTCAAGGATCTGGCGCTCTATCTGGGCAAGATGTCCGGGGCAACGATCGAGATTGCGGAAGGGCTGTCGGCGGGGGAGAAAAGGACGCCGATCTACGTCGGCGCCGAGGCGCAGAAGGTATTCGGGGCCGTCGGCGTTTCGAAGGCCGGCCTGTTCGGCTTCCGCGTCGTGGCGGGTAAGAAGGGCGTGGGGCTCTATGGCGAATCGGAGGTTGGGACGAGCTACGCGATCTACGAGCTGCTGCATCGGTTGGGCTGCCGGTGGTTCATGCCCACGGAATTGGGTGAGGTGGTGCCGGATCGGCCGACGCTGACGGTGGCGGAGATGGACGAGAAGCTCGCCCCGGCAACGGAAGCCCGTGGCATGTGGCACGGCGGGGCCGACTTCCTTCGGCGCAACCGGCTGGGGTTCCATGGGAATACCGTGTGGCTGGCCGAGGGAGACGGGTCGTTTCAGGGCTTTTTCAGCCCGGAAGACATCAAGGCTCACCCGGACTGGTCGCACGAGGGGTACCTGCGCCTGGTGCATCCCGAAGTGGCGGAACATATCGCGAACAAGATTCTTGCCGAACTCGACAAGGCCTACGATCCGATGCGGAAGGCGGGTTTGCGGCCGGGGTACTCGATTGTGCCCAGTGATGGCCAGGTGCCGACCGAGGATCCGATGGCGCGGAAGTATGACCCCGAGCCGCGTGTGTGGGAGGCGGCCGCCGGCCGCTGGTCGGTGACCGACCGTTGCATGCTGCTGCACAACCGGATTGCCGAGAAGGTGCGGGCGAAATACCCGGACGTGGCCTTCGGCGATCAGGCCTATGTGAACAAGAGCTACCCGCCGGCCAAGCAGCCCGTGCCTAAGGATTTCCGGATCGTGATCTGTCCGATCGATTTCAACCGGCATCACCCGATGACCTGGACGAACCATCCGAACGAGTTCAGCCTGAGGGACATGGTGCAGGGGTGGGGGAAGACGGGGGCGAGGATCAACGCCTATTGGTACGGCATCAATCTGGCCGAGATCAGTGCGCCCTGTCCTTTCATCGCCAAGTGGGGCACCGACGTGGCGATTCTGGTTGAAAGCAACCTGCAGGAATGGTGGCCGGAAACGATGAACGGCTGGGATTCGATGCTGCCCGGCTATGTGCTCGCCTCGCGGATCGCCTTCTACCCGCAGGAAAAGCCCGAGGCCATCCTGCAGGACCTGTGGACGAACTTCTACGGCGCGGCCGCCGAACCGATGGCCCGCTACTGGACCGGAATTGACCGGTCGTATATCGAGACGCGGGAGTATGCCGGGAGCCCCTTTGGCTACCTGAAGATCTTCACGCCCGAGGTGATGAAAGCGGCCCGTGCCAACCTCGATGAGGCGCTGGCGCTGTGCCGTACGCCCATGGAATACCGGCGGGTGCTGCTCATTGACGAATCCTTCGGCCTGTTCGAGTGGTACATGAAGATGCGCAACGACTGGGCGCAAGGCAAAGTGGCCGATCTGGCGGACGACTACGCAACATGGCGCCACGGCATTCGCGCCATGCAGCGCAAGTATGGCGTGATCGGCCGCTTTGAGCGAGAGGGCTACACGAGCTGGGGCATGTGCCACGTGCAGGGACGCCATGGAAATCCGGCCTGGAGCGACAGCGCGTGTGGCGCGATCTACAATGGCGGCTCGCTCATGGAGAAAGACTATCTCCGGCTCGGCAAGCCGATGCTCGAGTGGAAGTGGCAATACAACCCCGGCCCCGAGGCCGACGCGCTGCCCTGGACAGCGCCCGGCTTCAGCGACACGAACTGGCCGGTGACGCACGTCGTCCGCGATACCTGGTCGTCGCTGGGGCATCATTTCTCCATGACGGACGCAGCCTCGGGCCGCTCCGGCCGGATGGCCTACCGCACCAGTCAGAAAATTCCGGCCGTTCCTGCGGGCAAGAAGGTCTTCCTTTGGATCGGGGCAACGGACGGCAGTGCCAAGGTCTTTGTGAACGGCACGCCGATCAAGTTTGGCACGCCCGGCAAGGGCGATGTCACGGACGCGTTCGACGGCTACTGCCAGCCGAGCGGAACCGGCTTCGATGTCACGGCCGCCCTCAAGACGGGCGACAACCAGTTCACCATCCTCTGTGATCGGCACGCCCTCAACGAACTCGGCACCGGCGGCCTGATGGGGCCGGTTGTATTGTATCGGGAGAAGTGAGCGACCGCAGGGGTTCAATGGCAGGAGACACGGAAATGCAGACGGGCCTGACCGGACGGTTGCTGATGGGAGTGAGAGCAACGGTGCGTCTGGTCACGGTACTCGTGATCATCAGTCGCATGGCGGCGGCCGCGGAGGTGACGGAAGTGGCGGGATCGGACGAAATGAACGATCCGGCGCTGAAGGCGTTGCCGGGGTCGTTTCCGGCCAAGAACAACGACCTGGCCATGATTCGGGTCAGTCATCTATCCCGGTTGCCTGAGTGGGTGCAAGAAGAATATCGCAGGAGTGAGCATTTCCGGAGCCTGCTCAATGAGCCGCACTTTCTTCAGCCGGATGGGGAAAAGGACGGACTGGCAGGCGCCTATTTTGCCAACACTAACTTCGAGGGAGTTCCTGTTTTCACGCGGGTCGACAAGGAGGCGAATTTCTCGTGGGGAGGCGGCTCGCCGCGCGAGGGGTTTCCTTCCGATAACTTCTCGGTGCGCTGGACGGGCAAGATCAAGCCGAAACAAGATGGCGACTACGTCTTCTACTTGAGCTCGGACGATGGTAGCCGTCTCTACGTTGACGGGAAACTGCTGGTCGATTATTGGGCGAAGCATTCCGCGCGGCGCAAGGACCCAGTGCTGACGCTCAAAGGCGGGAAGACCTACGACATTTGCATTGAGTATTGCGAGCGTACCTGGGACGCCTGGGTGCAGATGGCTTGGGGTCCGGCGGTGCCCTGCCAGTGGAAGTTGGAGGGGGGCGGAATCGTGTCGTCACTGGCCGCCGGCAGCATCGACACCCTGCTCGATGTGCCGGAGTCAGGGTTGTACCGGATTTCGCTGCGGCATCAGATGGGTGTTC
Organism: uncultured Victivallales bacterium; assembly: GCA_964635275.1. Lineage (GTDB taxonomy): Bacteria > Verrucomicrobiota > Kiritimatiellia > UBA8416 > CAZWPN01 > CAZWPN01. The sequence goes on from CAZWPN010000137.1 coordinate 4,523, forward strand.
AGGCGGCGACTCCCGTTACCCTGACTCTGCGTCCGCAGAAGGCTCTGAAAGCCGACGAGCAAGCGGGCGCGGGGACCAACCGGACTGCCTATGCCGACACGGGTGCCGCCCTGGAGCACGCGTATGGAAAGATGCCTTTGCCGGGCGGCCAGACCGGACGCGAGATCGAGGCGAAACTGCCGATCCGGTTCGAGAGTGAAACCGAACTTGTCACGGAGCCCTCCAAGAGCACTATGGTTTGGGAATACTGGGATGTGGAACTGAACCAGGGCGTGTATCGCGCGACGCTGGCGACGCAGACGAACGGGGTGCGCGCACACTCCCTGTTCCTGTCCCGGAGCAAGGATTTCCGGCCCAGTTTCGGCGCGCTCAAGTCGAACCCTACGCTGGGCCGGATCTACATGCGGTTCCGCGTCAGGGGCCAGGGCGGAACCCATGGGACGCCGGTCACGGTGAAGGCCGGCTTGACCTATCACGCCGGCGCGCGCGGTGGCGCCTGGCGGTGGGACGTTGGCTGGGCGCCGGCCACCCCGGAAGGCGAATGGACCCCGTTTATAGAAGGCACGGATGCGATTGTGTCGGGCCCGGGCGGATGGTCCACCTGCAACCTGGACGTTACTGGCGTGACGAATGGCGAAATCGAGGTCCAGTTCTCCTGGCATCCCGGTGGTCACGCGGAATCCGTGACCGTGAAGACCGGGCTTGGCGACGGGCGCGCCCTGCTGCGCGTACCGCATCGGGAATGGACGGCCGCCGTTCAGGCGGGGGTCCCGACCTGGGGCATGTGGGGCGAGAAACCCGCCCGGGAGATCCTGACGCAAGAGGCGGTGATCGAGCGCTATATGACGTGGACGAAGGCGGCAGAGGACCGGTTGGGTCTCAAGCCGGACCACCCCCGGACCAAGGCCATCCGGTTGTACACAGGCAACGGCGTGCTGCCCGCGAACCGGGATCGGGCTACAGAGATGCTGGCGCGCCTGGGCATCAACTGGATTGACGGTGCGTCGCCGGAGATCGCCCGCAAGTACGGGCTCTGCAATGAGAACGTCGCCTACAACACGCGGGATGCAGACGGCCTGGCCCATGGCATGAGCGAAGCCGCGCGCGCGAAACTGACCCGGGTGAAGATCGGGGACGAGATTTCGACGTATACGGCTCCCTCCGTCGTGAATGGCAATGCCGCGAAGCTTCAGGCGTTTCGCGCCTACCTGGCAGCGCAGGCCGCCTTGAACGACATGGACCTCGAGGCCTTTTTCGGCGCGCGTGATCCAAAGGCCCTGACCTGCATCGGCCGGTTGCCTGAAAAGCCCAGCCTGTTCGACCGGCGGCTGTACTATCATTCCCAGCGCTTCTGTCATCTGACCACCTGTGACGATTATCGGGAGGTGGTCCGCGCGTTCGAGCGGAACTTCCCGAATGTTCGTGTCTACAACAACTATTCACCGCATCCCGTCTTCCTGAACGGTTTGACGATGAACGAAAGCGATTGGTTCGTATTGTGCCGCAACCAGGCGCAGACGCTCGCGTGGGCGGAGGATTGGGCCTTCATAGGGGCGTGGTCGCTGGACACGGCCTGGGAGTGTACGAGTTTCTACGCCGCGCTGGTGGAGTGCGCGGCCCGCAAGCACGGCTATCCGGCGGGGTTCTATGTCGGTTCCAACTGCGGCGGCAGCGCCCAGAAGATCTTTGCGTGCCTGGCGCAGGGCGTGACCTGGCTGCATCTGTACGATTGGGGGCCGCTCGACGCCTGGGCGGAAGGCAGCAATGCCTGGAGCGACGGAAACCCGATGGAATATTTTTCGATTCTCTGCGCCACTGCCACGCTGGGGGCGGCGGACGAGATCATCGGCAGAGGCCGGCGCGAGCCACGCCGGACCGCGATCCTCTACAATCGCAGCCACGAAATCCTCAACGGCGGCAAGGGCCGGTTGAACCACGATTGGATGTGGACCTTCATCGCCCTCAAACACGCGCGGATTCCGGTGGAGGTCATCATCGAGGAGGACCTGAACCCTGAAGACTTGAAGCGATATGACGTTGTCTTTGCCGGGGGGCTCAACCTGGAGCGGCGGCATGTTGCCGAATTGAAGCGGTGGGTCGAAGCCGGTGGGCTCCTGATCGGCACGGGTGGAGCGGGTCAGCAGGACGTCTACGGCGACCCGCTGCCTCTGTCCGTGGAACTGTTCGGCGCGCGCCAGGTGGAGGCGGTGGCGGACAAGAAGGCATCGGTCGCGCGCGTGAGGACGCCTGCATCGGACTGGTTCCCGGCCGGCGACTTCCAGTCGTCAGGCGACCTGGCTTTCATCCTTGAGCCGACGACGGCCAAACCGTTGGGCACGTATGGTGGCGGGGAGTGTGCGGCGGCGATCAATGCCGTGGGGAAAGGGCATGCGATACTGTTGGGTTTCCGGCCTGGGTGGGTGTTCGCGCATAACGGCCAGTCGTATAGCCCCGGTGTTCGCGAGTGGCTGGCCGCGCCGCTTCTGAAGCGTCTGGGTCGGCAGCGGTTGGAATTCGACTACGGCCCGGCTGAAGCCACCCTGTTCGAGCACGACAGCGGGTTGGCGGTCGCCCTGGCCCACTTTGGCCTCTACAGCGGTAAGGGGTACGTCTGGGCTTCCCCGTTCGACGTGCGGCTGTCGGTTCAGACTGATCGGCCGATCCGGGAGGTGACGAGTGCCCGGCGTGGTGCTTTGGAGTGGAAGAGGGTGGGGGATCGCATCGAAATCAAGGGGCCCCGCCTGGAGCCGGTGGACGTGGTGATTTTGAAGTGAGTATGGATGAGGTGCTAATGAACATGCGGGCACAAGGTCGGGGCACAGGCGGGAGCAGTTTCTCCGGTCCCGGGGCGGTTGAGCGCCGCGTTGCCGGGGTTCTGGCTGGCGCATTCTGTGCGGTGTCCGCCTGGGGACAGACGTTTGACTGGGGCGGCGTGGGCAATCTGAATGGGAACCCGGGCGTCAAGCAGGTGACGACGACGTGGAGCAACCTGAACGTCCAGTGCGTGCAGATCGACACATGGCAGGGCTCCGTGCGGTTCTATACCACGGAGCGCCACACGAACTATGTGGAAGGCCGGCGGGAGACCAAGGCCGAGACCACCGCCACGTTTGTGACCAACTCCCAGAACACGGCGCGCAAGGTGTTGGTGGCCATCAATGCCACTGAATTCGAGTACGATCGCGTGTATCCTGAAGACGGGACCGACCGGTTCTGCGACCTGGTGGAGTCCGCGGCTTGGGATGGCCAGCCGATTTCCTACAATGGGGGGGCCGCCTTTGCGGTCGGGATGGCCGGTGTCCCGACGATCACGAATCTAGACGCGGCGACGGATGTCACAGGCATGAAGGTCGCTGTGGCCGGGCAGCAATGGGTTGTAACAGCCGGTACGTCGTATCCGACCGACGCCAACAAGAACTACCGTACAGGGGCCGGGGTTTCCCAAGACGGCCGCTATGTCTATTTCCAGGTGATCAAGACCGCGTCGAGCGGGGAGAACGGGGGGGCGCTGAAGTACTTTGGCGCCTATAATGCCGTTCAGTTGGACGGCGGCGGTTCGTCGGAGATGGCAACCTGGAATGGTGAGAGCGCCGGTGTCTTCATCGGCACGACGCGTAAGGTGGGGAATAGTGTCGGCGTCTACTTCAACAACGCCTCTCCCGCGCTGGCCTGCAGCGCCTCCTCGTTGTCGAATACCTGCCGGCATGGGGAGAACGCCTACATCCAGAAGCTTGAGATATGGAACGGGGGGCGGAAGCAATATCGCCTATGCTGTTGCACCGGATGCGGCGTGGATGACAGTCAGTCCGAGCAATGGCGTGAGCCTGGAAGAGCGCGACACGGTTCAGGTGTCATATGACTCGGCCGGATTGGCGGCTGGAACATACACGGGGGCGGTCACGATTTCGGCCGCGGGAGTGACCAACTCGCCGCAGACGGTCGCGGTGACCCTCACGGTCCTGCCGCCTGGCGGCAACCTGGCACCGGTGGCCGTGAATCAGGAAGTGAGGGGGGTGGAGGATGCGACCAGGCGATCCGGTTGAGCGCGACCGATCTGGACGGCGACGCGTTGACCTACAGCATCGTGGATACACCCTCGCACGGCGCTGTCACGGGCACGCCGCCGAACGTGGTCTGCACGCCGGCCACGAACTACATGGGCGCCGACTCTTTTACCTTCCGGGCGCATGACGGCAAGGTGTTCTCGGGTGTGGCGAACGTATCCCTCTCGGTGTTGGATGCGTTTGAGGTCTGGCGGCGCACGGTATTCACCGCCGAGCAACTCACCAATGCGGCGATCAGCATCGCCGCGGCCGATCCCGATTACGACGGATTGAACAATGAACAGGAATATCGGGCCGGGACGAACCCGACAAACGAGTCCTCCTGTCTGGTGCTCTACGCACCGACCAACAATATCGCCGTGGATCAGAGCGTCGTCGTGCGTTGGCAAAGCGTCTCCGGTAAAACCTACACGGTACAGGCGGCAACGAACCTGTCGGTCCCATTCACCAATCTTAGGACCGACGTCGGGGCCACGCCGGATGTGAACGTTCATACGGACAATGTGGC
>CAZWPN010000138.1:0-9058 GCA_964635275.1 uncultured Victivallales bacterium
CTTGCTTGCGCTGCAATAGCTTAGAAACAGACTCACTGACCCCGAGACGTCGGGCCCTGGCGGCCTCTTTGGCGACCCCTTGGCGGCTGCGTACACCGGGAGGGAGTTGCCATGGGATCATTTTACGGCCATGGGTCATGCCCTTCCAAGGATGCTACCCAGCCATTCTATGACCGGCCGGCGTTTCAGGTCCTCCCAGTAGAACTGGTTTGCGTAGCTGCGCAGACACGCGTAGCAGCCCGCCTCCAGGTCCGGGCATTTGCAGTCGCGGACGCGCACGAGAGCTGCGTCCAAGACCTCGTCTAGCTTGGCGAGAATGCGTGCGATATGGCCGGCGCCGCCGGGAATCCGGTCGTACACCACGAGCTCTCCAACATAGCTCTCTTCGCTCCACCCGTGGTACGTGCCACCCAAATCGCCTGCGTCGATATTCAGGGCATCCGAAGCGCCATTGAGAAAGGCGGATACGAACGAGAGCCAGAAAGCGCGATTTACGATAAAAGGCGCTGCCGGGGTGCAGGCTTGGAACCTCAACTGCAGGATGTCCGTACGAATCTCATGGGCGAGATCAAGGACTTTGGTCCGTCCGGAGCAATCCGTACCCCAGGGCGTCTTGTGTGTACGTCCCGTCGGTGCCTTGGGGAAGCCCCGACCGCACTTCCGGCAGATGTGATACCCGCGGAATTGGTAACCACTGTTGGCGAGGAACAGGCGACCGCCCTGCTTCTCGGCGAACGTGACACCCTTGACTGAATGTGGCCTAAAATCATCGTTGGCGGCCCCTTCCAGCAGGAAGACTTCAGATGCACGCGGCCCCGGCCGGCGGCTACGCCCGGGACGCTGCACGGGGTCTGTGACCAGAGTGGTGAAACCGTCGGGCCTGATGTAGAACCGGGGAAGGAACTTTCCGGTGAGCGCGGTTCGGCAGCGCGAGCAAACACGTGAGGGTCTCTCGGATTCGAGGTATCTGTCGATCTTGCGGCATTCGGGGCATCGGGCGTACTGACGGATGTCCGGTTCTTTGGAGTTGAACCAGACTCCCCCGGACGTAAACAGGAAACCGTCCGCGACAATCTCTGCGCCAGGAGCGTACTCGGATATGCCTACCTCACGGTCCCGCTGAAGACGCATTCGGCGACCATACTCTGTCTGGCGAACCAGCAGTTTGACGATGTCTTGCGGGAAAGCGTAGCCGGGGAGCCACGAAGAGCTACTCAGGAAGTCAATGAGCCGGTCTTCCTTGAACTGTTTGATCAGACGTTCCAGTGAGTTCGAGCTCCTGGCCAGCGCGATGCGTTCCGTGCCCGTCGTGTCCAGCATCTTCTTCTCGATCTCCTGGAGTTGCTCCTGAAGGCGATCCAGATTGCTGCGGACATAGATTTGGAAGACGCTGGCCGGGGCTGAGAGAAGCGATGTCGGGGAAACGGCAATCGCAGACTCGGGGGATATCGGCGATCTAGGAGGAAGGATACCGACGAGCGAGCGGCGCATGGCGCTCTGCGTCGAAGGATCGGCAAGCCAGGCCACGTAGCGTTGCGCGAGCGTGCTTCCCGTGGACGAGTCCAGGAAGAAGGCCTCGATGGTCAGGCGGTCGAGTTTACCTGCTTCGATGTCCCGAACGCTGCGGAGGAAATATCCGAGCAAAAGTGAATTGCAGTGTCGCTGCGTCAACGGTTCGTTCTCCAAATTCAGATAGGGGGCCGGCACTTTGCCAAGGATAATCGCCTCCGGAACCTGGTAGTTGTACTGGTCGTGCGGCACATTCCGGCAGAAGGTCAGTGCAACGGAAACGCCGTCCTTGCGGCGGCCGGCACGCCCAGCCCGCTGAATGTATGAACTGGTTGTGGGAGGGACGTTGCGCATCAGGACAGCCTTCAGCGCACCAACATCAACGCCCATCTCGAACGTGGTCGAACTGCTGAGGACGTTGATTTCGCCCTTCATGAACTGCCGTTGATACTCCTTTCCGCATTCGTTTGTGAGTTGTGCAGTGTGCTCCTTGACGGTGACGGCAAGCGGCGGAAGGAAATACCGCTGCCGGTAATGGTTCTTGTCAAACAGCCCGGCGCATTCCGCAGCGCTAAGCGTGCGGACCGTGCCCGCGCAATTGGGCGTAAGGCAGAATCCGAGATTCGTCAACTCGGTGAGTCTTCCGCACCGGCTGCACGCGCCCCACTGCACGGTTCTGGAGATTTGGATCAAGGCCGGCGCAATGCGGTACTCCCCGGGGCAACCATCCGCCTCAAGCAGCATGCTGTCCTTGAAGCAGTCCCAGATACGGGTCATGAGGTCGTCTAGCCGGACGGAGTCCTTCTCCTTGTCGAGGCGAAGCGTACGGGCAACGATGTCCAGCTGCCTATTTGCTCGAACGGCCCGTTTGACCGCTTTGGGTTCGGCGGAATACGGGTTCCATCGGACGACTTGCCTTCCGTCACGACTTCCGCTGAGAGAAAAGTGGAAGGTGACCATCTGTGGGCCGGGGTCGAGAATGTCGCGCAGCGCGATATAGTCCGGAAGCGCAATAGCCTTTCGGAGGAGAAATACTTCCAGTAGGGCGTGCAGGACTGCCCATCCGCGTTTCTCGTCTCCATCGAACAGTTCAGGCAGGCGTCCGGGAATGGTTTCTCGCTCGTCGTCGTTGAAATCAAATTTGATTGCGGCAACTCCGGTGCCTGGGAGCGTGGTCTTGCTCCGGTATGAGGCCGAGAAGTTGCTGAAGAGGAGGATCTCCGCCTCACGTCTGGCTGCCGTTAGGTCCGTGCTACGCAGGCGCTTTCTCGGGACGAGGTCGTAGAACTCAACACCGTTTTCGTCGCGCTTCTTGATGGCGGCGATGGGCTGCTTCTCAAGACCCCGCACATAGGCGCGCGCGGCCTCTTCGAAAGTAACAGGCCTACCTTCAAGCTCTTCAGCCTTGGTGATTGCTTGCACGAGGGGCCCCATGTACGCCGTCTCCAGCGTTGTCTGTGCCAAGTATGGGGCGAAGAAAGCCGCGCGCTGTCGAGCATCCGAGAAAACGAGAAGGTTTCGGCCATTCGCAGGCAAATCAGCCCTCTCAGCGTCTTCCGGGTCGAATGGCAGGTTCCGGATCACTGTTTCAGCGAGCACGGCGGTGGGGGCATTCTCCTGTGATTTGAACTCGCGCAAGATTGAGGGATAGTTGCGGCTCTGACCGCCACAGCGAGGGCAAGTCGGAAGGTTTCCTTCTCGATCGGCAGGAAGGACCTTTAGGCGGACACACGGGTGATCCGCAGGGCATGGGGACTTGTCAACGTCTTCAGCGTAGTTGCCGCACTTCAGGCAGAGCCACGCCATTCGGTCGAGTAGTTCCTCTTGCTCTTGCTCGGCCTCCAATTGCTCGGCCCAGATGAGAACGCGAGCATCAGGCACAAGGTATGGAGGCGTAGACAACTGCCACTTTCCATCTACGAGGTAGACGCGACAAGCCGGAAGGCCGCAATGCACGCACGTCGCCACGGGGAGCACCTTGCTTCCACAGTCCTGACAGACGTTACGGTCTTCTAGGTAGAAGGCACTCCATTGCGTATTGGGATGCTTCTCCTTTGCCGCACAGGTTTCCGCGAGGCAGATGCTCGCCCCGGAGAGCCCTCGCGCGAAGAAATGAAAACGGGTGGGCAAGAGCGGGGCGGAATCCGGACTGCGGCGAGCGAACGCACCCATAGTGACAAGCCACTGGACGGCACGCATGCCAACTGGGTCCTGCGGCAGGGCCAAGAGGGCGCAGAGCTCAAGTAGCATCGAGGGTTGACGCCGGCACTGGCTGTGAATCTTGTTCAGCGGCTCGCTCACGGCAAGAAGCTCAAAGAGCAGGCGCGCCGGCGCCGTGCCCATTGTGGCAGGACACTCTATACCGGCGCCCACCAGCTTCCCGGCGAGATCCGTCGTATTCGACAGGGCGTTGCCCCATGCGGCAAACCCCGCTTCGTCGCGCCCGACACGCATGAGTGTCGCGTTGTCGGGAAAGCTGGTGAGTTTGACGGAAAATTCCTCAACCGTCTCGCCTCGCAGGACGTCTTCTTCAACGAACTCGGCACCTGAGATGGCTTTGGCAAACTGAACGACTTTTGCCGTAGCCGACACCTCATCGCCCAGTGTGGCGCTCGTGAGAACGAACTGAAGCTTCCTTTCTGTGCCGACCAGGTACTCCCGCAAACGGCGCATGAGGAGCGCAATCTCAATGCCCTGCGCGCCGGAGTATGTATGGGCCTCGTCCAAGACGATAAACTGCAGCTTGTTAGAAACAAAAATGTCGGAATCGCGGGGCCGGAGCATGAGATACTCGAGCATCGCAAAGTTGGTAAGCAGGATGTGTGGCGGATTGGCACGAATCTCCCTGCGCGTGTATCGCTCGTTGGCGACGACTTCGGGAAGGCGCTCAGGGTCTTCGACTTCTTCGGCCGTGTCGCCTGTATACCGCCCGAAGGTGACTTCGGGCATGGTGGCTAGCAGCTTCCGCAGGCGGCCAAGTTGGTCATCAGCCAAGGCGTTCATGGGGTAGATGATTATGGCGCGCAGGCCGGGCCCCGGGTTCTTCAGAACGTGGTCGAGGATTGGAAGGAGAAAACATTCGGTCTTCCCACTGCCGGTTCCGGTGGCGACGACCAAGTTGCGTTCCGCGCCAAGAATACGCAGTGCCTCCACTTGGTGCGAATACAGGGGCCGTGACGGGTCGAACTGCTGTTGCGGGATGGCGGACATTCCCCCGGCCAGCTTGATGCCGTCCTTGCCTGCGATGAGTTCCTGAAGAGAGAAGGACTGGCAGTAGCAGGGGGTGCAATGGACGTACGGCCCTTTGAATATGTTGAAGCCTTCACGAATGCGCTCCGCAAACGCATTCTGAAGTTCGGGTTCCTTGTCGGATATCAGGTTGGCCGTGTATATATACCGCTCGTACGTGCGCCGCAGATCCTCCTCAAAGGCAAGGATGTCGATCTCGTTACTGGATGGCATTTGTTTTCTCCAGATCAGGACGGCATTCCACGTAGCGCATGCACTCTTTTCTTTGGCAGCGACAGATCTCTTCATATGTGCCATCGCGTCGAATACGAAAACCCCACGGCCTATCGCCTGTGTCGGCATCAGAGCATGTGTCGCACCCCTTAAGGCGGCGAATTTGCCACTCTTGAATCCCGTGCAGTGCCCGAGCATACCGCTCTAACAACCGGTAATCATTTGCACCGCCATAGCGCTCATTGATCAGGATCTTTAAGATCGCTGGATCCGCGATTTGCTTGATGAAATCAGAATTACTGTAGAAATCGACCTCTCCTTCCGGTGCATTCACCGGATAGACGTTGCTGGTCATATGCAGGTTGGATCGTTCGGTGTTCATGTTGTCTCCGGCAAGGCGTAGCTGAAGCGAAGTTCCGGGTATGTCCAATGACGTGCATGTTTCTCGGCTTTGACCTGACTGCGTGCAGTCACGTGCAAAAGGAGGTCTTCGTCAATATGGCTCTCCAGGTGGATCGGCTCATTGGTGAACCCAAAGGCGGGAACGACAAGATGGCCAAGTGTGCGATCCATGGACGTCAACCGACCATCTGGATCGTCGCGACTCTCAACGAAAACAAATCGTGCATTGTTCGTATCCTCAAGCAGTCCAAACGTGGCACTATGTTTTCCGTGGTCGACTTTCTGGCCGGCGCTTATGATGGGATAGACCGTATCATCGCAGAGCTTGACGCCAACGTTTTGAGCGGAGATGTAGTTCCCGAAATTGGACGCGAGTTTCGCAGCTCCTTCGGCTACATGCCAGTCCGATGCATCTGTGGGGCTGAAGTTCCACCCTCGCTCAGCCATGGCTTCCCGGAGTCCTTTGAGTTTGCTGCTACCGCCTACCATCAGAATATGCACCTGTTCAAAACTCAGTCTTGCACGATGGACGCCTTCTTCCAGCGTTGCAAGCGCCTCGTCGATCTTCGGCTGCATAAGGCGTGTGAACTCCTCTTCGGTCAGAACAATGCTAACATCGCCAAACTTGCCGTACGGAGAAAGGGAAATCTCGGCCATTTCGTGATCGGCCATCTCCCTCTTCGCATGCTCGCAGCGAGAGAGAAGCCGGTCCTGACAGCAAACCTCCATCGATGAGAATGGCAGAGCGCCCCCACCTTTTTGCTCAAGAATTTGCGTATGCGCCCATTCCGCGAGGAGCCTGTCGAGGCCATCACCGCCCAAAGGTTTCGGGACAGTTGCGATTTCTCGCACGACGTTGCCCTGGATGTTTACGACAGCGATATCGAGCGTTCCTCCGCCCCAGTCAAAAACAACGACGTTCGGCCATTGCTTGAGGTTTTCGAGACTCTGAAAAACGGCGGCGGTAGGTTCCGAGACGAAGCCCCGTATCTTGATGCCGGCTTCGGTGGCCGCCTTCCTCAGGGCCTCTCGTTTGGCGGGTGAAAACGCCACCGGAATAGCAATGACGGCTTCCTCAAGACTGGCACCATGTCCGCGCGCTGCGACGCGTTCCTTCAGCCCCTTCAACACCTCGGCGACCACTCGCTCAGAAGTCCATGTCTCGGGGCCGATCCTCCAACTCTTGCCTTCTCCAAGATCCATTTTCGCGGACGAGAAGATGCGGCACGATTCCTCTAGTTGCTTGCGTTTGTTCCATGCATCCCTACCAACGGCCTGGACTGCGCCCGTAGTGAGGAGCACAGCAACAAGCGATGGAAAAGGTTGATCATCGTCGCCGCCAAACCTCGTCACATTGCGGCGAAACCGTCCGATAACTGCGCTGTTCGTAGTGCCAAAGTCAATGCCGAAACACTCCTCCATCACAGCCTCCCATTAATCTTAATCCCATCTGCCATCAGGAGACGTAAGAGTTGCCTCATTTGACCACGAAGCGATACTCCGAGGTCTACCGTCATTTCCCGTTCAGATGCGCCAATGAAATCATCGGCATAGGTTTGAATATTTGTCGTCAGTCTGTTGCGAAATGCGTTCACCCGGTGCTCCCCTTCGCGTGCAATTCGCTCTGTGAGCGTGTCCAATTGTTCCGAGTACGACGCGACGGCCTGTTTGTGGCGGCTCTCAGCGACATTCATGTCCTCCCTGATCTTCTCGATTTCTGACCGCAGTGACGCCACCTCCTTTTGCAGGCAGTTCTTCACGTCCGCCAAACGGGTCGCCGAATCGTGTTCGACCGCTGCCTGTCGTCGGGCTTCCTCCCGCTCACGGCGGGCTACCTCAAGTTCGCTATGTGCCTGCTGCCAGTCGTGCTCTACGCTTTGAATCTTTTGGCGGTGCTGCTTGATCTGCGCTTCCAAGTTTTGCACGTACTTGCCGATACGCTCGATCTCATAAAGGGCGTCGTACTGCGCATGCTGCCTTGGCGAGCGCAATTCCGTAGTCGCGTCAGCGGGCGAAGAGGCGACGGTTGTTTGCGCCATCTGAGCCTTCTCGATGTCACTACCTGTACAACCAATAGGCGCCAGCATGTCGCGGAGGGGCGCCTGAAACATGCCAACCTCCTTGGCGAGGATCGCGCGGAAGTCGTTGTCCCATGTCTTCACAACCTGCACGATGGCACGCGCGACGTCCGGAGCAATCTGGCCAAGTTTCGGAAAGGCGTTTGCCCAGCGTATGACGGTGAGTTGCGTTTGCGTGGGAAGCGGTTTCTGCGATGTCTTGTACGTGAAGGCAGCCGCGAGGAGAGATGAGGCGAGCAAGGACAGTTCGGATGCCATCGCGTCCTGCAAAGGGAGTCGGCCGATGGTTTCGCCTGCCGGTTCGATCAAGGCTGTCCGAATGAGCCCAAGGTCTTTGATGGTGGGTAGAGGATTTTTCGCAGGCTTCATCTCCCGGCACACATCCAGAAGCACGCGCAGTGCGCTTCCCGGGTCAACGGTCAAGAGGCGCTGCCCAAGCGCAATGCGAAGCCGTTTGCCCAGATCTGTGTTCAGTCTGGCCGCCCGTAGATCAAGAGGGACTGGTCGCTTGGCTTCCATCAACTTAGGCCAGGCTTCGGCCAAGAAAGCTGAACCCACTTCCGACGGGAAATCGGCGAGGGACGCCATCGTGGATCGGTACCCTTCATCGTCGATCATGCACAGGGCCGAAAGAACCTTGAGTGCGTCTTCCTGTTCCGCCTTTGGCAGTTGGTACTTCTTGTGAAGGCTCACACCCCGCAAGTCTTGTAGTCGTTGCAGCAGATCGGATCGCTCAGTCATGCAAATGCCTTTCCAGTGTCTCAATGATTCGTGGCTTCACCGGCGAAGACGCCGGCACCATCCTCACCATTTCGCGCGTGGCCATGGGTTCTTCCTTCGCCATTCCGGATTCATAGAGAAGGCAAAGATAATAGCACGTCAGCCAATCCGAATCACGGCTATTATTGTCTGCAACGCTCCTGCTCCTTACGGCCGTGATCATCGTCGCATCCTCCTGGCGCAACGGCAATGCCGGGAGGATTTTGGCAAGTTCCGTAAGGGCGGGGCGCGTGAAACTTACTGACTTTGCTCCCATCATTGCCAGATTCATGATCTCCTCGCAGACGGCACTGAGTGTGCAGTTCGAGGGGACAACAAGCTGAGGCGGGGGAAAATCGAAAACACCCTTGCGCATATAACAAACCATCAGGAGGATTGCGGCAATCTCGGCCACGGGGTTTCCGGTCTGCTGGATGAGGTGGTATACATTGTTGATCGAGGGCTGGTAGTTGGCATGTTTGTAGTACTTGATCCATGCTTCGGTCAGCTCGTGCCCGCCCTTCTGGTTGGCAATTCGACTCGGATAGGAAAGTCGGAAGCCTCCCTCAACGTCGCGCTTCCATTCCTGTATGAGTTCATCGTCAGACTTGATGAGCGCCAGAACATCATCGATTGCTTTGCACCATCGAGGAAATGGCGGAAGCCAAGTCATTTTCTTGTATTCCGCGCAGAGTGCTTCGGCCGTGGAGTTCCCTGCTCGCGGAGGTGCCTGAACGAAGGCATTCGCTTTCAAATACCACAAGAGCAATGCGGATGTCGCAACGGACACTGCGGCGTGGGCTTCTGCGATCTGCGCCGGGAAAATCTCGGGATTCTCTGGGAGCAAG
>CAZWPN010000139.1:0-9056 GCA_964635275.1 uncultured Victivallales bacterium
TCAGCCGGGAATTCTCGACTGTGAGCACCCGCAAGCTTTCCGAGCTGAAGGAGTAACGTATGGCCTGGCTCCTGATTTTGGTTCCGCTGTTGACGGCTGCCGTGGCGGCTGTGGTTCCGTCGAACCGCTGGCGTCCGTGGCTGGTTCCGCTGGGCGGCAGCGCCCATCTCGTGATCACGGGGATGGCACTGGCCGGTGCGGCTCCGGTAACTGCCATGGGCGGCTGGCTGATGTTGGATGCGTTGGGTAAACTGGTGCTCGGGTTCATCAGCGTGCTCTTTTTTCTTTGCTCACTGTACGCGCCCGGCTATCTGGCGCTGCGACCGGACCAACCGAACCGCGTTTTCTGCGCCTGCCTGCTGACGATGCTGGGCATGATGTCGCTGGTCGCTCTCTCGCACCACCTCGGCCTGATGTGGGTGGGCATCGAGGCGACCACGCTGGCCACAGCGCCGCTCCTTTTTTTCAATCACAATGCCCGGTCGCTGGAGGCAACCTGGAAATACCTGCTGATCGGATCTGTGGGCATTGCGCTGGCGCTGCTCGGTTCCTTCTTCCTGGCCTATTCCGCGTTGTACAGCGGGCTGGATTCCACGCTGCTGCTGGATGATTTGCTGGAAATGGCGCCCCAGCTTTCGCGCCCCTGGCTCCATGCGGCGTTCGTTCTTCTGCTGGTTGGGTATGGTACGAAGATGGGCCTGGCACCCATGCATACATGGAAGCCGGATGCCTATGGCGAGGCGCCTGGGCTGGCCGGCGCCCTTATGGCCGGTGGCGTCACGAGCTGCGCGTTCCTGGCGATCCTGCGTTTCTACCAGATATGCGGGGCCGCCAATGAAGGGGCATTCGCTCGCGAACTTCTGGTGTTCGTTGGCCTCCTGTCCATGGCTGTTGGTGCTGTGTTCATGGTGCGGCAGCGCGATTTCAAGCGCATGCTGGCCTACTCCAGTGTGGAGCATATGGGGATACTGGTTCTTGGGATCGGCATCGGCGGTATGGCGACATTCGGCGCGCTGTTGCATTTGCTGACAAACGGGCTGACCAAGGGCGTCATGTTCCTCTCGGCCGGCAATATCCACCGCGCGTATGGCAGCAAGCTCACCGATGACGTGCGCGGCGCCATCCGCCGGCTGCCGGTGTCGGGCCCGTTATTCCTTGCCGGGTTTCTGGCTGTCACCGGTTCTCCGCCTGGTGGCCCGTTCATCAGTGAGTTCACAATCCTTAATGGTGCCGTAAGGGGCGGCCACTTTGTGGTGGCCGGGCTGTTCCTGCTACTGCTTGCGATGGTCTTTGTGGGAATGGGCGCCACTGTGCTGCGTGTCGTGCTGGGCACTCCGTCGGCGCATGGTGCGTCCACGACCTATCAGGATCGCCCGCAGCTTGTCATTCCCATTCTGGCCTTCCTGGCACTGGTGATCCTGTTGGGCCTCTACATTCCGAACCCGCTGAATTCGCTTTTGCGCGAGGCGGCGGCCTTGCTGGAGAATAACGTATGACCGCGGAATCGACATGGGCGACGCTGCGAAATGGCGTTCGGCTTGCCCGTCGGGATATCCCGAGTCTGGCGTGGGGTGTGTTCCGAAGCGGCATCTTGCAGCGCGTGGGGGAGGGGGCGCAACTGGCGTCTTTGTTCGGTCATCTGCCGGAGGAAGGCGACGGCGTCGAACTCAGCGCTGTGCTGGTCGATCGCCAAGACGGCAGCATCAAAGCCGCCAGGACGCGAATCGCCGGCGAAACGTTTGCTTCTATGACGCCTGAGTGTCCGCAGGCCCATCTCTTCGAGCGTGAAATAGCCGAGCAGTTCGGGTTGCGCCCGGAGGGGCACCCTTGGCTCAAGCCCGTTCGCTTCGTTACCTCGCACCGCCAGGGCCACGACGCATGGGGCCGCACTGCGGAGTCTCCGCCTGTCCCCGGTGTGGCAGACTTCTATCGCGTGGAGGGTGACGAGAGCCATGAAGTGGCCGTGGGCCCCGTGCATGCAGGCATAATCGAGCCGGGCCACTTTCGGTTTCAGTGCCACGGCGAGCAGGTTCTTCACCTGGAGATTGCGCTGGGGTATCAGCACCGCGGCGTGGAACGTGCCATTAAGGGCGGGCCTTACCAGCGGACGATCCACCACATGGAAACACTGGCCGGCGACACGACGATCGGCCATGCGATGGCTTACTGCCATGCCGTCGAGGGGCTGGCCGGCGCGAAGCCGCCGGCAAGGGCACAGGTGTTGCGCGGCGTGGCGCTGGAACTGGAACGACTCGCCAATCACACGGGCGATCTGGGCGCATTGGCCGGAGACATCGGTTTCCTGCCCACCGCTTCATATTGCGGGCGGCTGCGGGGGGACTTTCTCAACATGACGGCGGTTTTGTGCGGCAGCCGATTCGGGCGCGGCATGGTCCGTCCGGGCGGTGTGGCGTTCGACTTGGACGCGGCACGGGTGGAGGACCTTAGGAATCGTTTGGAGAACACCCTGCGCGATGTGTCCAACGCGGTCAACCTTCTCTGGGAATCGCCGTCGGTGATGAGCCGGTTCGAGGACACAGGCACCGTCTCCATGGGGACCTGCGTTTCGCTGGGTCTGGTCGGACCCGTTGCGCGCGCCTGCGGCATGGAGGGCGATGTCCGGCAGGATTTTCCGATCGGCATCTACCGGTTTGCGCATATTCCTGTAGCGACAGGTCTGGCCGGCGATGTCTTTGCTCGGGCCTATGTGCGATGGTTGGAAATCCAGCGGTCCGGAGAGTTTTTGAGAGAACAACTGCGGCAACTGGCGGGCGATGCCACGCGAGCGTCCGTTCCGGAACTGGCGCCGGATGCATTCATCGTCTCGCTGACCGAGGGCTGGCGCGGGCGTATATGCCATGTGGCTATGACCAACGACCGTGGGCGCTTCGCCGCGTACAAGATCACCGATCCATCCTTCTTCAACTGGATGGGTCTGGCTATGGCGATGCGCAACCAGCAGATATCCGACTTCCCTCTCTGCAACAAGAGTTTCAACCTTTCCTATTGCGGACATGACCTTTGAGGTGAGTGTATGTTTGACATTTTGCTGGCGCGACTGAAACAAGGGCATCGCACCGTGTCGTACCCAAAGGGGGTGCCGACACTGCCCGATCGGTTTAGAGGTGTGCCGGCTATCGATCGCTCGAAGTGCAATGGCGGATGCCGCGCTTGCGTTGATGTCTGCCCGGTCGGCGCGATTGTTGCCGGCAAAGACGGACCACGTTTGGATATGGGCCGCTGCCTGTTCTGTGGCGATTGCGCCGAAACCTGTCCAGGAAAGGCGCTCACTTTCACCAGGGATCACCAACTTGCGGCCAGCCGGCGTGAGGATCTGGTGGATGACGGAACGCTCAGGAAGAGAACGGTGATGCTGGAAGCGGAAATGCGGCGGCTCTTCGGTCGGTCGCTGAAGTTGAGGCAAGTCAGCGCGGGCGGCTGCAACGCGTGTGAGGCGGACCTTAATGTTCTCTCCACCGTTGTCTTTGACCTGGGCCGGTTCGGTATCCAGTTTGTGGCATCCCCGCGCCATGCGGACGGCATAGTGGTCACCGGCCCGGTGACCCGGAATATGCGACTGGCTCTGCAGAAGACCTATGATGCCACGCCGGCTCCGAAGCTGGTCATTGCCGTGGGCGCCTGCGCCATTTCTGGCGGCACGTACTCGGACCACCCCGAGCAATGCGATGGGATTGGCGACATGTTTCCGGTTCACCTCTACATTCCTGGGTGTCCCCCGCACCCGATAACGATCCTCGACGGATTGCTGAGACTGCTGGGAAGGATCGGCGGCTGATCGACGCTAGGCGAGCGGGCGGAGCCGCTGCCGCAAGGGTGTCAGCAATGTGTCTCTCCGGCAGAATCACGCATGGATCGTTTCGTAGCGACATGAAACAAAAAGGTGTCGCAGCTTTATGGAGCGAGGTCGTACACGAGTATGTGAGTGTGACGGATGCGAACATCGAGGCCAACTTCAATACTCACGGACTCCCACACCCACACACTTCGGCTGCGGGCGTAGCCCGCCCTCGGGGCGGATCTGGGCGAGACGCGCAGAGTTGACAATCCTGACTGCGTTGTGAATGCTGTGGCTCCGTCAGGAGGGCAAAACATGAACGCGGTTCCCGTTCGGATGGAGGGCATTAACAAGTCCTTCGCAACTGTGCCAGTCGTGCGGGATGTCACGCTTGCCATCGGCGCCGGCGAACTCTTCTTTCTTCTCGGTCCCAGCGGGTGCGGAAAGACGACGCTTTTGAGGTGTGTGGCCGGGTTCTGTGAACCGGACGCGGGCCGGATCGTTATCGGCGACCGCGAAGTATCCACGGTTCCGCCGCACGCGCGCGACACTGGAATGGTGTTTCAGAGCTATGCGCTTTGGCCGCACATGACGGTCAGGCAGAACGTGGCGTTTGGGCTCGAGATGCGGAAGATCGCAAAAGCGTCTATTCGCGCGCAGACAGACGAGGCGTTGCAGCTGGTGCGGATGGACGAGCGTGCAGATGCGAGGCCGAACGAGCTTTCGGGCGGGCAGCAGCAGCGTGTGGCTCTGGCGCGCGCGATGGTGATCCGCCCGTCCTGTCTCCTGCTTGACGAACCGCTGTCCAATCTGGACGCGAAACTGCGGACTGAGATGCGTACCGAAATTCGGCGTATTTGCAAGGAGGCGGGCGTGACGGCGATCTACGTCACGCACGACCAGAAAGAGGCACTGGCCGTTGCGGATCGGATTGCCGTGATGAACGCCGGACGTATCGAGCAGGTCGGTCGGCCCCGCGATGTGTACAGCCGACCGGCCACGCGGTTCGTCGCCGGATTCATCGGTGAGGGCAACTTCCTTGACGGTCGCGTCGAAAGTGGTGATGGCAGTGTTGTGCAAGTGAGGACCACTATCGGAATTGTATCGGCGAGGGCGCCGGATGGAGGCGTTCCGCCGCCGGGTGCGGCGGTTACGTTGTGCATCCGTCCCGAGGCCGTGCGGTTCGGGCATCCGTCGGCGGGCGTGGATGGCGGATGGGCCGGGCTGGTCCATAATACTGTGTATCTTGGGGAAACGGCTCAACATCAGGTTGCGCTCAAGGGTGTGGATGGTCAGGCGATCGAGCTTAAGGCTTTTGAACTCAATCCGAGTTTCATCGCCGGCAACGATGGCCAGACCGCGCATGTATGGTTCGATCCGGCAGATGTTTCTGTGCTCATAGCCTGAGATTGAGCGTTGAGGATGGGAATGGCAAGACCTTGGATCATCGTGATGCTGACCGCCGCTGTGGTCGCTCTTCCTTTCATTTTCCGTAAACGTGAGACTGTTGCAGCCTGGCGGAAGGGTGACCCTGTTCTGGTAGTGATCTCGCCGCATAACGAGGCCATCCGGCAGGAATTTGCGCGCGGTTTCTCGGAATGGCATCGCCTTCGCTACGGAAAACCGGTGAAAGTGGACTGGCGGAACATCGGCGGCACGAGCGAGATCATCCGCTATCTGGAGTCCGAGTACGTCGCCGCATTTCGGGGCTGGTGGCGCGGGCAGCGTAAGCTTTGGCCAGAGGGCGGCGAAATGATTCTCGACCGCCGGTTCAAGCCTGAGCCGGTGCCGGACATGATGCGGACGAATGCTGCTGAACTTGCAAGATGGCACCAGAAGGCCGACGTGCACGCTGCATTTCGGGCGAACGACAACCCGGGCGCATTTACTTCGGGAATTGACCTTCTGTTTGGCGGTGGCGCCTATGACCATAACAAGCTGGGCGCTGAAGGAATAGGTGTGCCGGCGTGGGGCAGCGGCCGTGAACCCGCCGGTCTGTTCGCCACGCCATCGGGGCTCGCCCTGTTGCCCGAGCAACTCAGTGGAGAAACATGGCGCGGACCGACATTCTACGGCGCTGCCGTGAGTACGTTTGGGATCTGTTATAACATTGATCGGCTTAAAGATCTGGGCGTGAGGCGGCCTCCTGAGCGATGGGAGGATCTGGCGGATCCAGTTTGGTTTCGCCAATTGGGTGTGGCCGACCCTACAAAGAGCGGGAGCATTGCCAAGGCATTTGAAATGATCATTCAGGAGCAATGCTGGCAGAGCGTTCTGGCCGCCGGATATTCCAAGGTTCAGATTGTCGGCTTTGAAAAGCAGATTGGCGCGGCGCGGCTCCCGGACGGCGCAGTTCCCGAAGGTGTGCCGAAGTCCTATCAGCAAGCGGTTGAGTCCGGCTGGCGCAACGGAATCAACCTGGTGCGGCTAATCGGTGCGAATGCACGCTACTTCACGGATTCTGCCAGCAAGGTTCCTATTGACGTAAGCATCGGCGATGCGGCGGCTGGGGTGGCAATCGATTTCTATGCTCGCTATCAAGCTGAGGTGAGTCGTGGACCGGACGGGTTGAGGATGCTCTACGTGACACCAAAGGGCGGTTCCAGTGTGAGCGCGGACCCGATCAGTCTCCTCAGGGGCGCGCCGCACCGCGAGCTGGCGATTCGCTTCATCGAGTATGTTCTGGGTGAGGATGGACAGAAACTCTGGAATTACCGGCCTGGCACGCCGGGCGGCCCGCTTCGCTACCCTCTGTCGCGTCTGCCGATCCGCCGCGATTTCTATCCGTCGGACGCGCCTGAATTAAGGGCGGCCTGGGAAAACCACAAGCCGTACACAATCGACGCGCTCGACGATCCCAGCGTCAATCCATACATGCTGGCCGGCGAGTTCGAGTACCAGCCGCGCTGGACTGGCGGGCATTTCAATGTGCACCGCAGTTTGATCCGCGCCATGTGCATGGACTCCGGTGACGAATTGCGCGCAGCCTGGAATGCCATAATCAGCAATGGTGGACCGACGGCTCAACCTGCAGCCATGGCGTTGCTCGAGCAGCTGCCGGAGTTGCCGGAACCTCTCACCTGGGCCAA
This sequence comes from uncultured Victivallales bacterium, assembly GCA_964635275.1. GTDB lineage: Bacteria > Verrucomicrobiota > Kiritimatiellia > UBA8416 > CAZWPN01 > CAZWPN01. Next base: position 6,886 of record CAZWPN010000139.1, read on the forward strand.
CGCGCCGGGTTTGGAGCGCAAGATACGCAACTCGCAACTCATGCGCGACTGGACTAGTTGTTTCCGGCGTGCCTATGGCGAAGCCCGTAACGTTGTCATTTCGGGGACCGGGGGCCGGCAGGAAAGGGCAGGGCGGAGATAATGGAGAGGCTGTTGCGCTTCTTTCCTGTGACATCACGGCACCGGCAGCTTTCTCGGCTGGCGGTGATCGCTGCAATGTGTTTTCTGGTGCCTACGGTGCTGATCGGGGTGATGGCGGGTCTGCCTGGCTGTGACAACGACGGGGGCGGTTGTACGATGAGCAATGCAGAAATGCTGCGGAGCGATGTGGCCGCCTTGTGTGGCGAGTATTCACCACGGTCCTATGCGGCATCCAACAACCTTGAGCGGTGTGCTGACTGGATGGAGCAACGGTTTATGGCGGCGGGCGGACATACGACCAACCAGTACTATCTGGCTGGCGGGCGGATGTTCCGCAATGTGTCTGCGTTCTTCGGACCTCCTTCGGGCGACAGGGTTGTTGTCGGCGCCCATTATGACACATGCGGTGATACCCCGGGGGCGGACGATAACGCCAGCGGGGTGGCCGGTTTGCTTGCGCTTGCCGAACTTCTGGGGAAACAGGCGCCGTCGGGTGCGGTGGAATTGGTGGCCTACTGTACGGAAGAACCCCCGTTCTTCGGCGGAGCGGAAATGGGGAGCGCGCAGCACGCAATGATGCTGTGCCGTGATGGCGTCAATGTGCGTGTCATGATTGCCCTTGAGATGATAGGGTTCTTCTGTGACGAGCGCGGCAGTCAGCGTTATCCTCTGCCGATGTTCCGGCTCTATTACCCTTCGCAAGGCAACTACATCAGCGTTGTTGGTTACTGGGGACAACGGCAAGTTGTTCGGAGTATCCGTTCGGCGATGCGCGGGGCGACCGATCTGCCGGTTTACTCGCTCAATGCGCCTTCGTTTGTTCCCGGCGTGGACCTTTCGGATCACCGGAACTACCGAAAACAGGGCTGGCCCGCCGTGATGGTTACCGACACAGCGTTCTATCGGAATCCAAATTACCATAGGCTGGGGGACCGCCCCGAGACACTGGACTACGTACGTATGGCGAAGGTCGTGGACGGCGTTTTCGCCGCCGTTCGGATGTTGGCCGCAGGGCAGGGATTGTGACTTGCCGGGAGTGCAGATTCTGGTAAAGACCTTGTCTTGCTTGCGATCGACGCGGAGAAGCAGTTGCAGTTCGGGCGGTATGGTCAGGGCGACTTGCCGTGCGGAGGTGCCTGTTGACCCGCTGTCTCGGCAGGGTTGAACGTCTCGCAGGCTGCGTCTGTCGCCGGAAACACCTCGCGTGCCTGTTCCAGTATGCGGTCAATCTCCGCATCTGTTCGTGTCGGGGCATGGTGGGTGAGGATCAGTCGCCGCACGCCGGCTTGTCTGGCGACGGCAACCGCGGTTGTCCACGTGCTGTGTCCCCAGTCGCGGTGTGACGGGTACTCCGATGGCAGGTACTGGGCATCAAAGAGAAGGTAGTCCGCGCCATGGCAGAAGGAGATGAACGCCGGGTCTAGCCTGTCCGCCGTGTATTCGGCATCGGTGGCAATCACAATCCGGCAATCGGGCAGGTTAAACCGGAATGCAAGGCATTGCTGGGGGTGCGGCAACGGGAACCATTCCACAGGGATGCCGTGAATGACCATGGCCCTCTCCTGAGACGACAAGCCTACCATGTGCAACCTGGCATCAACGTCCGCCAACTTCACGGGCCAGAAAGGGTTTCCGATAAATCGACGGAGATCGTCCTGCCAGTTGCCTCGGGCCGTATCGGCCATCAGAGTTATATCTGTTTCCGGCCGATAGAGTGGTCCGAATGTCGGCAAACCGATCAGGTGATCCATGTGCAAGTGGGTAAAAAGAATGGTGATCGGCGGGTGCTTCCTCAAGGACACCAGCTCTTGCGATAGGCTTGAAATGCCGCTGCCGGCATCTATGACGATCCATCCGGAGTCGGTTTGAATAGAGAAGCACGTGGTATGCCCGCCGTAGCGAAGGAACGTGCCGCCACACGCCGGCGTGGTCCCGCGGGCTCCTCGGATCTGGAAAGTGTTGGCAACCGTCTTCACTGCTTGTCAGGATAGTGCCGGAACGCCGGGATGTCAATGCGCCCATGCGGGCCC
>CAZWPN010000140.1:0-8951 GCA_964635275.1 uncultured Victivallales bacterium
GAGAGAGGGAACCTGAGATGAGCGCGTCCTGTGCAATGACGGATAGTGAATTGCGTGTGAGCGGTATCGAGGCCCTGAACCGGGCCCTTGGACCCAGCGGAGCGCTGAGGTTTCTCGGGATGATTCATCGTGATCCCACGGACTATGTCGAGGTGTCTCACCGAGTCTACCAAGGGCAGACGGTCGACGAGATCTTCGAGCGCGCCAAAGAGCGATGGACCAAAGCCGGCTGACGGGTAAGGACCACGCTGCATTCTTGCACTCTGCGAAGAAAAGCATGTTCCGGTAGGCGTTTCCCCGATTCTCCTTCCATCCCGACGGCAATCGTCGCAGATTCCTTTGCATTAAGGAGAGCGGTTTCCCATGGCCTACTCCCCAGCGCTCACAGCCGAAGCCGAAAACGCACCGCCTGCGATCTCCCATGTCGGCCCGAAAACGCACACCCCCTTTTCACGGGTGAAGGAACGTGGCCAGATATTTTGTGCGCCCCAGTTCCACAGATTCCTGTGAAGGGACCCAATTTGGGTCTCAAGAGCTTGTGTCTCTGCTTGGCGGTGGGCAACAATGCGATCAGCAAGGTCGATTATCTTTGTTTGTAATGATGCGGGTCGTGCTGGGAACGCAGCGACTCTTGCCCATCGTCGTTCTCGACTCTGATGCCGGCCCTACTCCGGTTGCTTTGTCTTCGCTCGTAGGGACTCCATGCGTTCCTTGGCAAGAACCGCTTCTTCGGACTGAGGGTACTTGCGAACGACCTCGCCATATTGGCTGGCGGCGTGTTCTACCGAAGCTGTTAACTCATAGATGCTCCCCATCTCAAGAAGTGCACGTGCACCCCAGCGCGGGAAGGCAAACCCCGTATCTGCCTTGAGGTATTCCGTGAGCGCTTCGTCGTAGCGGTTGAGAGCCGCCAGGCACTGGCCAATCTGGAATTGCGCCCTGGCAGCAGTTTCGTCTTTGGCCCCGGATTCGAGGGCCATCCGATAATGCCGAATGGCGTATTCGTAGTTCTTCTGCTTCTCGGCCACCCAGCCGAGTCCAAACCGGGCGCGGACCGTCCACTGGCTTCTCGGAAAATCCGTCATGAACGCGGTGTAGGCTTTCTCGGCTTCGGGCCAGTGGCCGGCCGCGGAGAGCGATTCGCCAAGTCTCAGCATGGCGGCATCCCTCACATCATTGCCCGGGGCGTTGGACGATGCCGCACTCAGACATGCGCCCGCCTGCTCGTGGTTACCCATCCGGAGGAAGGCGTCTCCCGCCTGATAGGCGGCCTTGAACGCGACCGGAAGGCCGGGATAATCGTGAATCACGGCCTCGAACCGGCGCACGGCATTGCTGAGGTCGCCGCTGCCCAGTGACGCGATACCGAGTCGGTATAATGCCTGCGGGCGCAATTCCCTGTCGGTCTCGGGAAGACGCGCTGCCAGGTCGGCTAGCCGGTCCATGTCCGCGGCGGTTCCCGGTTCTTCCATCTCGGCCAGCTCCAGAGTGGCTCGGTCCGTAATCACGCTCTCGGGGAAGAACCGCAGCAAATGGGAGTAGTGACGCCGGGCTTTCTCGACATGACGCAGTTTTCGTTCGCACCAGGCCAGCTCGTAGAGTGCTTGATCGCCCAGCGGAAAGCCCTTGGTTTCGCTCGCCCGCTCGAAAAGCGGAACCGCATTCGTCCATTTATCCTGCCTTGCCAGCGCGACGCCAAGGTAGAAGAGCGCGGCGGCATCTTTGTCCGGAGGCGGGGGAATGGCCGCCAGCCGACGCAAGGAGGATTCCGCAGCGGCATAGTCTCGGTCGGCCAGATGCGCTATTCCCGCGTTCAGGAGTATTTCTGCTGACCGGGACCGGGCCTTCTCCCTGAGCGTGTCATTGGTGCTCATCCCTTGGAACTCCTCGTACAGGGAGATGGCCTCGTTGGTCCGGCCCATCAGTCGCGCGTTTTCGGCCTGGGTGAAGAGGATGTCCGACGCTCTTGGATATTTTGGATAGAGAGGGCGGAGAATACGCACGGCTTTGTCGTAGTCCTTGCGGTCGAAAGCCATGCGTACGAGCCCGAACGTTGCTTCCTCGAAAAGGTTCGTTGGGATGTCAGGCCGGCTCAGGAGCGACTCGAATCCTACTTCCGCCGCATCGAAATTGCCTGCGGCTGACTGGACGCCGGCCGCTCTGAACAAAGCCTGAACGGCCAGTGGCGTGTTGGTGAACCCCGCGGCGAACGTATAGGCGGCGGCGGCCTGCGGAAGTTGTCGATCCATGCGCAAAGCCTCTCCGAGAAGGAATGCGGTCTGCGGTTCCAATGCCTGACCCTTGACGCGGGGGAGCAGGCGTTCGAGCACTGGAATGGCGTCCTGCGGCCGGGACAGCTTCATCAGGGCGGCGGCGCACTGGTACTCGGCTCGCTGGGCGTGTGGCGATGCGGAAGCCGACTCCACCGTGGCCAGCGCCTTGGCCCGGGATACAGCCGCCGCCCAGCGTTCCGAAAGAAACGCGGACTCCACCAATCCGGCGAGTGAAAGGATCTTGACCTCAACGACGGTCGTTTCGGCCGCCGCATGGAAAGCCAAGTCGGCTTCATCGAAACGCTGTGTTCGCAGAAGGCAGTCCGCACGGTAGAACCGGGCCTGCTCGCGGGCGGGGGAATCGAGTTTGCCTTCTACTTCTGCAAACAGGGCACCCGCCCGATCAAAGTGTCCTAGCTGGTAGTGGCAAAGTCCCGTGGTAAGACGGGCACGATTCACACGGGAATGTGACGGCTGGTTAGCGATGAACTCCTCATAGGCGGACAGAGCCCGTTCATATTGCCGTGAGTTAAAAAGCAGGGCGGCACTGTAGTATGCAGCATCGCCCTTTTCCGGAGGCGGTTCCGCCGCGCCTGCTGTGGTTTGGAACCACGCCAGGAGCGCTACTACTGCTGAGATGATGGACCTGTACCACATACAAGTACCCTCCGCAACGAAGCGGTCCCCGAGAATAAGCGAGTAGTGTGCCAAAACCAACCAATAAGGACGAAGTGGATGGCGGGACCCAAATCATCGCCTAAGCGTTGAGCTACCGGCGGGACCCATTGCGGACAGCCTTGCGGCAGCGGCTCGCTCGGAGAGCTCGCCCTGCCTAACGGATCATAAGTCTGTATATGTTCCCCGGGTAGGGCGAGCTCTCCGAGCGAGCCGTAAACAAAGGACGCACACGAGTCCGCACAAAGTTTTGCCTTCCTTAGTCGGATCAGGGCGGGAACATGCGTGTGGCACGGACGTTACCACCCTTCCAGTCTTCCGGGGTGCGGGGAATTGCGCCCTGCGAATCCCGCAAAACCGTGCTCACCCAAACGTTAGAAAATTAACGCTTTGTGCTTGAACGGAATTTGGGTATAACATAAACTGAGTGGGAATTTTGGTACGTTCGCTTGTGCGACTGCGGGCCGCGCGGGTGGAGCCAGGGGTATTAAAGCAAAAGCAGAAAGGTTGGATGGTAAATGGAAACAGCAGTAGTAGAGGTAGCGGCGCAGGTGCCGCTGATCTGGTGGGTGGCTCCGATCTCGTCGGTGCTGGCGCTGGTGTTTGCCTGGTATTTCTACCGCAAGATGATGTCGGCGAACCCCGGCAATGAGCGGATGCAGACGATAGCGGGTTATGTCCGCGAGGGTGCGATGGCGTACCTCTTCCGTCAATACCGGGTGGTGGGTATGGTGTTTGCCGCCCTTGTCGTTATCCTGACGGCACTGGCGTATTTCCAGATTCAGAACCCATTTGTGCCGATCGCTTTCTTGACGGGCGGTTTGTTCTCGGGGCTGTGCGGCTATCTTGGCATGCGCACGGCGACGGCTGCCTCTTCGCGCACCGCCCAGGGCGCCAGCGAGAGTCTGAACCGGGGCTTGCAGGTCGCCTTCCGTTCCGGCGCGGTGATGGGACTTGTTGTTGTCGGGTTCGGATTGCTGGACATATGCATCTGGTTCTGGGCTCTTGACAAGCTGGTGTTCACGCCGGAGCACATGCAGACGGGTCTGCACTTTCTCGGCCTGACTTTCGTCCCGGCCGGTTGCACCCAGGTGGACAAGTGGTCCGAGATCACCACAACGATGTTGACCTTCGGCATGGGCGCTTCGACTCAGGCGCTTTTCGCCCGCGTGGGCGGCGGTATTTATACCAAGGCGGCGGACGTGGGCGCGGACCTTGTGGGCAAAGTGGAAGCCGGTATTCCAGAGGACGATCCGCGCAACCCGGCGACGATTGCGGATAACGTGGGCGACAACGTTGGCGACGTGGCCGGCATGGGCGCTGATCTGTACGAGTCCTACTGCGGCGCGATTCTGGCGACCGCGGCGCTGGGCGCGGCGCTGGGCGGGCGCCTTGTCCAGACCGGGGCTCCGGACGCGTTGCAGCGCACGGTAGGTTTCGTTGCCTCGCCAATGATCGTGGCGGGCATTGGTACGCTCCTGTCCATCGTCGGTATCTTCCTCGTGCGATGCCGGGAAGGTGCGGATCAGCGTAACCTGCTGCGCTCGCTTCTGATCGGAACCCTTGGCAGTTCGGTTCTAATCATCGCGGCGATGGCCATTCTGGCGGGTACCGGCATGGTGTCCTGGGGCATTTTCGGCGCTGTGATCGCTGGTCTGATTGCGGGTGTCCTGATCGGTCAGTCTACTGAGTACTACACGTCCGATACCTACAGTCCTACGATGGGCATTGCGGGGCAGGCGAAGATGGGGCCGGCCACGGTCATCATTGACGGTCTGGCCACGGGAATGATGTCGTCCGCGGCCCCCGTGTTCATCATCAGCATAGGTATCATGGCATCCTTCGGCGTAGCCGGCGGGTTCTCGGACTTCAGCTTGGGGCTCTATGGTGTAGGCTTTGCCGCGGTAGGCATGCTGGCGACGCTGGGCGTCACGCTGGCCACGGACGCTTACGGTCCGATCGCTGACAATGCGGGCGGTAACGCCGAGATGTCACATCTGCCGGCTCACGTCCGCGAGCGCACGGACGCACTGGACTCATTGGGTAACACCACTGCTGCCACCGGCAAGGGATTTGCCATCGGGTCAGCCGCGTTGACGGCCATGGCGCTGCTCGCCGCGAACATGGAGGAAGTGAAGATCTGGGCGTACCGCTTCGCCGGCTCCGGAGTCTTCACGGTCAGCGGCGTCGAGATGACGGGCGCGGAGGTCAAGTCGAAAGGCGTTCTGGATTTCATGCAGATTTTCGATGTGCAGTTGCTCAACCCGATGCTGCTCTGCGGGTTGTTCATTGGCGCGATGATGGCGTTCCTATTCTGCGCACTCTCGATGAAGGCGGTGGGCCGCGCGGCCGGTTCGATGGTCGAGGAAGTGCGCCGGCAGTTCAAGGAAAAGCCCGGTATTATGGAAGGCAAGGACCGGCCTGACTATGCGCGCTGCGTGTCGATCTCGACGCTTGGCGCTCAGCGCGAGATGATCCTGCCCTCGTTGCTGGCCATCATTGTGCCGGTGGTAACGGGCCTGGTGCTCGGCATTGCCGGCGTCATGGGTCTGCTGGCGGGTGGACTGGCGGCGGGCTTCACGCTGGCGACGATGCTGAATAATGCCGGCGGCGCCTGGGATAACGCGAAGAAGTTCATCGAGAAAGGCAACCTCGGCGGCAAGTACCTCAAGAATGCCAAGGGCGAATACGTGGACGTTCACGGCAACCGGGTTGACGACCGGTCCAAGGCCAAGAATCCGGTGCATGGCGCGGCGGTCATCGGCGACACCGTCGGCGATCCCTGCAAGGACACCAGCGGGCCTTCGCTGAACATCCTTGTCAAGCTGATGAGCATGGTCAGCATCGTGTTCACGCCGGTCATCCTGAAGTGGTCCCCGGCCGTTCAGTCATTCCTTCATATTACCACCAGCAAGTAGGGCTGGCGCGGGCGACCGCGAAGTGACATAGTGCGGGGCGTCCGGCAACGGACGCCCCGTTTTGTTTTCAGGTGGAACCAGATGAAGCTGCAGTTTCTCGGCACAGGCACGTCGGTGGGTGTTCCCATGATCGGATGCGGCTGTGCGGTGTGCCGGTCGCCGGACCCGCGAAACCGGCGCCGCCGCACCAGCCTCTACCTGCAGTCTGGCGGACTCCATGTGATCGTGGATACGACGCCGGATTTTCGCGAACAGGCGCTGATCTATGGCATCCCGCGCGTGGACGTCATCCTCTTCACCCACAGCCATGCCGACCACATCTTCGGTCTCGACGACGTTCGCCGCTTCAACACGATCCAGGACGAGGTCATTCCCGCCTATGCCCACGGCAGCTCGATCGCCGACTTGCGCCGCATATTCGACTATATCGGGACAGAGAAAGTGCACGGGCACTACCGGCCGCAGATAGAGTTCCGGACCATCACTGGGCCGTTCGATCTGGGCGGGTTGCATGTGGTTCCGCTGCCGGTGGTTCATGACGAGAAACCGACGTTGGGTTTTCTTTTCGAGGAGCACGGCTGCCGGGTGGGGTATGTGCCGGATTGCCTTCAGATGGACCCCGCCACGGTGGAGCGGTTGCAGGGAGCCGACGTGATGGTGCTCGACGCGCTGCGGCACCGTCCGCACCGGACGCACCTGACCGTTGAGCAGAGCGTGGCGATCCTCGAGCGCATCGGCGCCAAGCAGTCCTTCCTGATTCACATGTGCCACGATCTGGACCATGCCCTGACCGAGTCTGCGCTGCCGCGCGGCATACGTCTTGCAGTTGACGGAATGACGCTGGAGGCAATGCCGGCGGCCGTTCCATGAGCTTCTTCGACACGCATGTTCATCTCGACGAGGCATGGCCTGGCATGCTCGATCGCGCCAGCCTGGCAGGCGTCTCGCGGGTGATTGCCGTGGGCGGCGATGATGGGATGAACGAATGGGCTGCGGCTGCTGCGCGCGCCCGGCCCGGCGCCGTTCTGGCCGCTCTGGGTTTCGACCGCGCCCAGGCCCCCCATCGCGCGCCGGACGTCCATGCCCTTGACGCCTTGATGAATGTACTGCGGAGCCGGGTCGAGGCATGCGATGCGGAGGGCGGGAGAGTGGCGGCCATCGGGGAGATCGGTCTGGACTATCACTACAGCCCTGACACGGCGCCGCTTCAGCGCGCGCTGTTCGAGCGACAACTGGATCTTGCCGCGGAACTGGGGTTGCCGGTGATCGTTCACGGGCGGGAGGCGGATAAGGAACTGGCCGCATGTCTGATTCGACACCGTGAGCAGTGGAAGGGCGAGCCGGACCGGATCGGCGTGATTCACTGTTTTACGGGTGACGGGGCGCTCGCTCGCGTCGTAACGGACCTGGGTTTCTGCCTGGGGTTCAGCGGCATTGTGACCTTCCGGAATGCTGACGCGCTCCGGGCGGTCGCGGCGGAGGCTTCCGCCGCTTCGTTGCTGATCGAGACCGATACGCCGTTCCTTGCGCCCGTGCCGCAACGGGGCAAGCGCAATGAGCCAGCCTTCATCCGGCATGTTGCCGAGACGCTGGCTTTGGTGCGCGGGACTACGGTTGAAGAGATGGCCACATTAACCAGCGCGAACGCGGAACGCGTCTTCGGGTAGAGCAGCGGGATGACTGAGGGTTCGCGATGTCGATAGAATGTCATCCTTTGGGCTTGCCCGTGCGCGGCGGAACCCCTTTAATACGCGCGGTCGTTCCCTTTTGGCCGGGTTCACTGCGAATCCGCCCAGCATCGGACGACGGTCTTGCCGATTCGGGGCGTAGCGCAGCCTGGTAGCGCGTCAGCTTTGGGAGCTGTAGGTCGAGGGTTCGAATCCCTCCGCCCCGACCATACTTTGACGTTTACCAGCCCCATGAAGAAACTATCCGTTCTTCCCGCGTAACGGTCAGAAGGGAGCAGTGCTTGGGATGGAAAACTTCGTAGAGGTGATCGTGATCGCGGCGATGCTGGCCGTGAACGCGGTGTTCGCATGTTATGAGATGGCGTTGGCGTCGGTTTCGCGCGCTCGGCTGGAGGTATTGCTCCAAGCCGGCCGGCGGGGAGCGCGTTGCGCCGTTTACATGAAGGAACGCTTGGAGGGAAGTCTGGCCGTCATCCAGTTGGGTATAACGCTGGCGGGGGCGATAGCGGCGGCAACGGGCGGGGCGGCGGTGGACGAGAGGCTGGCGCCTTGGCTTGTGTGGATGTTCGGTGTTTCGGAAGGAGCTTCGGAGGTTCTGGCGCTCGTGCTTTTCGTGATTCCTCTCAGCGCGGTAACTATCGTTTTTGCTGAGCTTGTTCCGAAGATGGTCGGGATCAACAATAAGGAATCGGTGGCCCTGGCGCTGTCTCCGACAATGAAGGTTGTCTCGGGAGCGTTCCGCCCGGTGGTGTTTGTGTTCGAGGCAATAGTCAAGCGCGTGATGCGGATTGGTCAAGGCCGCGTTACGGACGAGAAGGCGTCCCAGGATCGAACCGGGTTGCTGGAGTTGAGGACGGCGGTGGCTCTGGCACGGGCAACGCGGATCATCGGACCGATGGAAGAGCGAATCGTAGTGTCGGCGGTTCAGTTGTCGGAGCGAACAGTCGCAGATGCGATGTCGTCGGAGCGGGATGTGGCGATGATTCCGATGGGAGCGAGCCTGGCGGAGGCATTGATCGAAGCGCACATGCACATGCATACCCGGTATCCCGTGTGCGTGGAGCCGGGAAATCCGCAAAGCATTTCGGGGTATGTGACCTTCAAGGATATTGTCACCGCGTTGAGGGTGGATCCCGGCGGAACGGGATTGCGCGGCATTGTAAGGCCGATTCGTCACATTCCTGTCACTACGACACTGGCGCAAGCGTTGACCGACATGGTTCGGGACCGGGTACATATCGCGTTGGCAACAGAAGGCGCGTGCGTGCGGGGTTTGATCACAATGGAAGATATCGTCGAAGAACTTGTGGGCGATATTCGCGACGAATATGACCGGTTGCCTGCACATCTTAACGCGATTGGCGAAGGGTGGTTGGCCGGTGGAGGGGTTTTGATCG
>CAZWPN010000141.1:0-8859 GCA_964635275.1 uncultured Victivallales bacterium
CGACCTCTGTATCGTCATGTCGGTGAGCCGGGAGCGGGTGGCGGAATGCATGAACGGGTGGATGCGCGGATGGGTCAAACAGCACTTCGTCCCGCTCGAAGCGCGGGCGGGTGGGGACAGGATTGTGGGCCCCGGCAACTCCGTTCTGACGAGCGTCGGCGTCGGCACGGGAAAGACGGATCGGCTCCCCGACTTTGTTCTTCCGATGAACCCGCGCTTTGCCTCCTGGCAACTCGTCTCATGGGACGGCTGGGAAACGAAACAGACCAACGATCTCCGGACGCTGGCGGGTTCGGCGGCCCTGGCGATCCTGGTCGGCCTGCTCGGCATCGGCATCTTCGTGCAACAGCGGCGCGCATTGAAGTTGGCCGAACAGCGGGTGTCGTTCATCAACCGAGTTTCGCATGAACTGCGCGCGCCTCTGACGAATATTCTCCTGAACGTGGACCTGGCTGCCGACGACCTGAACGAGCAGGAGGAATCCTTACGGAGGCTCGCGCTGGTGCAGGAGGAGGGACACCGGCTCAGCCGGCTTATTGACAACGTCCTGACCTTCTCGCGCCATGAGCAGAAGCGGCTGACGATGCATCCGCGGCCTTGTGTCCCGGCGGACGTCATCGGCGCTGTGCTTGAGCAATTCTCGGCGGCGCTCGAAAGGCGATCCATTCGAGTCGAGCTTGTCGGCACGATTGCGGAATCATGCGTATTCGATCCTGACGCCTTCTCACAAATTCTCACGAACCTGGTGTCCAATGTGGAGAAGTATGCGGCGGATGGAGCCTACCTTGGCATCGCATCCAAACTCGAAGGTGGCCGCTTGACGGTCACGGTGACGGACCGCGGCGCTGGCATTCCAGCCGCGGAAGCCGAGAAGGTATTCCGCCCCTTCTATCGGATGCGTCATGAAGTCAGTGAGGGCGCAACCGGAACGGGGCTGGGCTTGTCCATCGCCCGCGAACTGGCCTCGCGAATGGGCGGTGAACTTCGCTTGCGGCCGTCGGACATCGGCGCGGTGTTTGAGCTGTGGATTCCCATCGTTCATAATTCGGAGGCTGCGACATGATCACCGTACTGGTTGCGGATGACGATCCGGTTACGCTTGACGCTCTGGCTGCGTGCCTGAAGTCCGAGGGGTATCAAGCCATTCAGGCCCGCGACGGCGCCGAGGCGCTGAAGAAGTGGAAGGCGAGCAAGCCGGACCTATGCTGCCTCGATATCATGATGCCGAAGGTTGACGGCTATGAGGTCTGCCGGCAGATCCGGGCGGAGAACAAGACCGTTCCGGTGCTCTTCCTGTCGGCCAAATCCGAAGAGATCGATGTGGTGGTCGGGCTCAAGTTGGGGGCGGACGATTTCATCCGGAAGCCGTTCGGCAAGCACGAGCTGCTGGCGCGGATCGGCGCGCTGTTGCGACGAACCGCGGCCAAGGCGGCTGCGGGGCCGGCCAAGTTCTTCACGATGGGCGATCTGGTAGTGTACCCTTTGGAATTGCGTGCCGAGCGGAAGGGGCTGAACATGGAACTGTCGCCCCGTGAGGTTTCGATTCTGGAGTTGCTGCATGAACACGCCGGAGAGGTTGTCAGCCGCGATGCCTTGCTGAATCGCTGCTGGGGGCTCGATTATTTTCCCGAATCGCGGACGTTGGATCAGCATATTTCCCGGCTGCGCCGCCGGATCGAGCGTGATCCGGACAACCCTATGCTGATCGAAACGATCCGCGGCGTCGGGTATCGGTTCAAGCAGCGTTAGCCCTGCGAAAGCATGGCTAAAGAGCGCTTTCACGGGTGAGATGGTAGCCGAACCGGGGTGGAGGGGCAAGATGAACGACAAGGCGGCGATACAACGAGCCCCACCTGTCCTTCGGAGCCGCCATCATCCCGTCCGATCCACATGCTGGGTGTGGGCCGGAAATCACTTACTTCTTTACGGCCCCCTGCTCCACGTTATAATCGGCAGCGCTAAAGCGGATGGATCGGACGATGCCGCTCATCCGAAAGAAGTCCTTGCTGCATGGGATCAGCATAAAGAATGGTTGGCGAGAGGGAAGATAAGGAAGCAACAGGAACAACATGCTTGATATCAGACAGTTCGGCGCAGTCCCAGATGGGAAGACAACCAACACGCGGGCGATTCAGGCAGCGATCGACACCTGCAGCCGGGACAGACACTCCGGTGTCCTGATCCAGGCAGGCACATACGTTACGGGCACCCTCTACCTGAAGGACAACGTGACCTTGCATGTGGCCGGTGGAGCAACGCTTCTGGGCAGTGGCAGGATTGACGACTACGCGAACGATACGCACAAGAACATGTACAAGAACGAGCCCCACATGGATCGGTGCCTCCTCTTTGCCAGGAACGCCACTGGTCTTGCAATCGAAGGCAACGGCGTGATCGACGGCCAGGGCAGCCTGGATATCTTTCCCAACCCTGACGATCCGCAAAAACGTCGCCCGATGCTGATTCGCTTTCTTGAGTGCAGACGTCTGCGGATGCGCGACATTACACTGCAGAACCCCGCAAGCTGGACGTCAGCATGGCTGTATTGCTCCGATATAGTTGTAGACGGGGTCACCATTCGCAGCCGCGTCAATGCCAATGGAGATGGGCTAGACTTCGACGGCTGCCGGGACGTAAGGGTCAGCAACTGCTCATTTGACACGAGTGACGATTCCATCTGCCTCCAAACATCAAGACCTGATACACCATGCTGCAATGTTACCATCAGCAATTGCATCTTCTCCAGCAAATGGGCGGGTATTCGGATCGGCCTGCTTTCTCGTGGGGAGTTTGAGAATGTAACGGTTAACAATTGCATCTTCAGAGATATCGATGATTCCGGCCTCAAGATCCAGATGTGCGAGGGGGCGGGCATGCGCAACATGATGTTCAGCAATCTAATCATGGTGAATGTCCCGCGGCCTGTATTCCTAACGCTGTCCCCGCAGCGCGCCTGCGTCGATGCCCCTGCACCGCTCGCTTCTGCTGGGTCTATGCGCGGTCTCACATTCAGCAACATCACGGCAGACTCTGGAAGGTGCGGAAAGGACTCGGCGCTGGTCTTTGTAGGGCATCCGGATCGTCCGGTTCAGGACATTGCCCTGGATCACATCCGTTTGATGACGGGTGGAGGATGGACCTCCGTCCCCAACTTGAAGAAGCTTCCTGATCTTGACCCGGATCGTCTGGCGGGATGGTGGCCCGAATACGAACGGTTCAAGACTACGGTTCCCTGCCATGGGATCTATGCGGAGCACATCGCGGGGCTTGCTGTCAGCCATAGCGTCTTTGAGACGGCGGCGCCGGACTGTCGCCCGGCTATCGCCTGTCACCAGGTAACGCATTCGCGTTTTCATGACGTTACCTCTTCCGGAGGAAAGTCCGCAATGATCTACATGGACGGGAAACCGGCGTTGAATCGGAAAGCCCAACCCTAGGCCTACGGGTAACGCCATACTGAGGCAGACGCTCGTCTTCGTGGTCGGCGCGCCGAGCACGTAAGGAAGCGAGCCGCCAAGTTGTCGACTGATCTCTCCCAATAATCTCTCCCCATAGTCCGGACAACGATTGCGACAAGGATGAGATCCCCAGACACCAGCTCTTTCGTCCCTCGTTCTGGCCGGAACCGGAGTTCCGGCCTACACCCTCGATCTCCGTGTACTGCCGATCAGAGAGCAAACAACCTGTCCCTTACGGGGCGGGTAGGGTAAGTAATCAGGTACACTACGACAGGCAGAAATCACCCGTAATCGTGAACCGATCCGGTCTCGCTGAGCAGTTACCCGGTAGGAAGATCGGTGGGGGGGGGGGGAGGGGACCGCTATTGACGTAGCGGCGGGGTTTTGCAAGACTTTCGACTTTCGATTCAGGACAGGCGCAGCGAGCACTACTCCAGGAGACGGCACCATGCCCGACGCAACGATCATCCCCTGTCGCAAACCGTGGAAGGGAACCATGACCCACCGCGACCGATTCAATGCGCAGATGCACTACAAGCCGTTTGACCGGACCGTGAACATAGAGTTCGGCTACTGGGAGGAGAACTACCAGTCCTGGTCCATTTTCAAGAAGAACGGGATCAAGAACGAGAACCAGGCCAACCGGTATTTTGCCTTTGACGACGCGTTGGACTGGGTATGGTTGAACACCTGGCTGAACCCGTATTTTGAGTCGAAAGTGGTTTCCGAGACCGAGACCACGCGGATCATGATGAACAGCGAAGGCCTGCTCGCCGAAGTGCCCAAGGACGGGCATGACACGATCCCTCATTACATCAAGTCCTCTATCGTCACGCCCGACGACTGGAAACGATGCAAGGAAGAGCGGCTCCGACGGGATGATCCGGCGCGCAGGCTGGATGTCGCCTGGATGAAGTCGTACCCGGTTGTCCGGGATCGGGCACGCGGCGTCTACTGCGGTTCCATGATTGGCCTGATCCGGAATATGCTCACCTTTGAGGGGCTGGCGTACGCCTGTTATGACTACCCGGAGATGGTCGAGGACATGGTCGAAACGTCGTGTGTTCTGGTTGAGGATATGCTCGACCAGATTCTGCCGCAGGTGGAATTCGATTTCGCCGCCGGCTGGGAGGATATCTGCTTCAAGAACGGCCCGATTGTCTCCCTCGATTTCTTTGACAACGTGGTCGTTCCGCGCTACGAGCGTATCGGCCGGAAATTGCGCAAGGCCGGCATTGACATCTGGTTCACGGACTGTGACGGCGATGTGAGGCCGCTGATTCCGGGCTTTCTAAAGGCCGGCATCAATTGTCTGTGGCCATTCGAGGTCATGGGCGGCGGGCATCCCGCCGCCCTGCTGAAGGAATTCGGCAAGGATCTCAGGATCATGGGTGGCTTCGACAAGATTCAGATGATCAAAGGCAAGGAGGCCATCAAGGCCTACATGAAGACGCTCGTGCCGCTTGTCGAGCGCGGCGGCTTTATTCCGTTCTGCGACCACCGCTGCCCGCCTGATGTGAAGGAAGAGGACTATCTCTACTACCTGGATCTGAAGGAGCAGATGTTCGGACTGAAGGCGTGAGCCAAAAGACATAATGTGTTGACTCGCTTCGTTCGCCAACGGAGAACACGGCATTATGAAGAGCCCCATGCTGCCAGCCGATCACCAGGCCGCCATGCGGCGCGTGCTGGCCTTGGGGCGTAGTGGCGATGCGGCGGCATTGCCGGAATTGATTGGCATGCTGCGTACGCCCTCGAATGAGGTGCAGCGCCTGGCGGTTTCGGCGATTGGCAAGTTGGCTGAGTTCGGGGCGGAGGCGGGAGTAGCCGTGGCCGCGCTGGTGCCGTTGGCCATGAAAGCACGCCACCCGCAGACGCAGCAATACGCCATTCGTGCGCTGAAGAAGTTTGCCGGAGCGGCCGGGGCGCACGTGCAGGACGTGCGCGATCTGGCCCGCAACCCGTCCCAGCGCGACTATGTGCGCGTGGCGGCAGCCACCACCGCCGATGCCATCGAGCAGGCGGCCGCTGATGCGTCGGCCTGTGTGAAGCACCGTTGCCAGCGATGCAACGCGCAGGCCTCGGCGGAGGAGCACGCCAGATCGCATCAGGCCTTTCAGCGTGTCTATTGCGACCGGTGCTTCGACGAGGTCTTCCTGGAGCGGCGGAATTTCGAGACACAGGTTGAGATCAACAAGACCATTGAGGCCCGCGACGGCACGATTGTGCAGTCTGTGGGCGAGCGCCGCATCGCCGAGTGGCTGACGGCGCAGGGCATCGCCTACCGGTACGATGCCAAGTTTCGCATCATTGCGGAGTTTCAGATCCGGCCGGACTTTTATCTGCCCGAGCTGGATGTGTATATCGAGTATTGGGGTCTTGATACACCGCAGTACAAGATGAGTATGTTCAAGAAACAGATGCTCTATCAGCAGGAAGGGAAACGATTGATCTCGGTGCATCTGCACGACTTGCCGCAATTGGGCGAACTGCTTGCGGCGAAACTGCGGCTGTTTGGGTTTTGCACGATGCATTGACTCGCTTCGCTCGCCAATGCCAGGTGTCTGTCATTGGCGAGCGGAGCGAGTCAATGCGGACTTCTTGAGAAAGGAATGAGCCTGATGAAAACAGCAACCACTCCCCCCTCGCGCACCCGCCTCCGTTTCGACGACGGCTGGCGCTTCACCTTTGGTCACGCGACCGACCCGAAACTGGATTTCAACTTTGGCATCGATCATGGGATCTTCAGTAAGACTGGCACCTCGACCGGCGTACGCAGCGCCGATTTCGACGACTCCGGCTGGCGTCTGGTCGACCTGCCGCACGATTGGGCCGTGGAACTGCCGTTCGATGATATGGCCGTCTTTCATCACGGGTACAAGCCGGTGGGGCGGGGGAGCCCCTCGACCACGATCGGCTGGTACCGCAAGAATATCGAGGTGCCGGAGTCCGAGCGCGGGCGTCGCATCACCATCGAGTTCGACGGTGTCTTTCGCGACTCCATGATGTGGCTGAACGGGCACCTCCTCGGTCGGCACGAAAGCGGCTATTGCAGCTTCCAGTACGACCTCACGGACTACGTGCTCTATGGACAGAAGAACGTGCTGACTGTGCGCGTGGATGCCAGCCATTCCGAGGGATGGTTCTACGAAGGTGCGGGTATCTACCGCCATGTGTGGCTGGTCAAGACCGCGCCGGCGCATGTGGCGCACTGGGGGGTGTTTGTCAAGGCGACGCCTAAGGCGGGGCGTGGCGTGATCGCGACGGACGTGACGCTGGTTAACGAGAGCGATCAGGCAACGATCGTGGCGCTCGATGGCGCCGTGTTGGACGCGAAGGGCAAGTCTGTGGCCAAGTGTGGGCAGGACGGGATCGCGCTTAAGCCGTGGGAAGAGCGGCTGGTGACGCTCAAGGCTGAGGTGAAGGCGCCGAAACTCTGGTCGCTGGAGGAGCCGAACCTTTACACCTGGCGCACGACCGTCCGCCAGGAGCGCCGCGCGGTGGACTGCGTGGATACCACCTTCGGCATCCGATCGATCCGCTTCGATCCGGACAAGGGTTTCTTCCTCAACGACCAGCCGGTCAAGATCCGCGGTGTGTGCAACCATCAGGATCACGCCGGCGTGGGGTCGGCGTTGCCTGATCGGCTCCAAGCCTTCCGCATTGAGCGGCTCAAGGAGATGGGGTGCAACGCCATCCGCACCTCGCATAATCCGCCGACGCCGGAACTGCTGGACGCCTGCGACCGGATGGGGATGCTGGTCATGGACGAGCATCGCATGGCGGGCGTCAGCCGCGAAATCCTGAGCCAGTTGGAGCGGCTGGTCCGCCGCGATCGGAACCACCCGAGCGTCATCATCTGGTCCATCCTCAACGAGGAATTGATTCAGTGGAACGAGTTAGGCAACCGCATAGCCGCACCCATGGCAAGGCTGGTCAAGCGTCTGGATCCGACCCGGCCGGTGACGGCCGCCGCCTGGGGCGGCAAGGGATATTTCGGCGTCGTGGACGTGCTGGGCGTCAACTATATCCACCTGGGTGACATGGATAAGCTCCACGCCGAGCACCCGAAGGAGCCGATCTGCGGCACGGAGGAGGGGAGCGTGCTCAGCACCCGTGGTGTCTATTTCAAGGACGACGCCAAGGGGTATGCGGAAGCGTATGACAAGGTCTTTCCAGAGCAGTGGGGGAAGGCGACGCGCACATGGCTGCCGTTCTTCGAGAAGCGTCCGTTCCTGGCCGGCACGTTTGCCTGGACCGGCTTTGACTACCGGGGTGAGCCCTCGCCGCGCGATCGATGGCCGTGCATCAGCTCGAACTTCGGCATCCTCGACTTGTGCGGATTCCCCAAGGACAACTTCTACTACTGTCAGGCCTGGTGGACCTCGCAGCCCATGCTCCACCTTCTCCCGCACTGGAACTGGGCGGGCCGGGAAGGGCAGGAGATCGACGTCTGGTGCTACAGCAACTGCGATGAGGTCGAGCTGTTTCTTAACAGCCGGAGCCTGGGGCTGAAAACCATGGAGCGGTATGGCTATCTCTCCTGGAATGTGCCTTATGAGGCCGGAGTCTTGCTGGGGAAGGGGTACAAGCGTGGCAAGTTGATTGCAGAGAAGCGGGTGGAGACAACCGGAACGCCTGCGGCGCTTCGGCTGCAAGCCGATCATGCCGTCCTGGCCGCGGACGGTAAGGACGTATCCGTTGTCACAGTGGCCGTGCTGGATGCACAAGGGCTGCTGGTGCCCGTGGCCAGCAATGAGATCCGCTTTGCGCTAACCGGCCCCGGCAGGATCATCGGAGTGGGCAACGGCGATCCCTCCTGTCATGAACCGGATCAGTACCTCGCCGCGCCCGGTAAGCAGCCATGGAAGCGCAGCGTGTTCAACGGCCTGGCCCAGATCATTGTGCAGGCCGGGAAGGCGGCCGGAATGCTGGAACTGCAGGCGGAGGCGAAGGGCTTGCGGGGGTGCGCGACCGCCATTGAACTCAGGACCCTGCATCCTGAGTCCTGAGTTTTGCCGTCACGCGTCCGGGAAAGAGATGTTCTCATCCCATGAACGATGGCTCCGCTCGTCCTCGTCCTCGAAATCGGGAGAAGAGAATCGAGGACGACGACGACGAGGAGGCCGAGCGGAATGGGCGTCAGCCGGATGATTGGGATGGATGATTGGGATGGATGATTCCCCTCATAATCTCTCTCAATTGGGTGAAGCACGAAGAGATTCGTGTGTACGAGTGCGTGTACGAGTACGGCCAGAAATCAGGCGCAAACGCGCTCCCCACGTACTCGTACACGCCGATCCCCCAGTTTCCAGACACCCAAGTGCTCCATTTAGGTTAAGCGGGTCGGGTTAACCGACTCACTTACACGATTCTCAGGTACATCACGACAGGCAAGAAA
>CAZWPN010000142.1:0-8807 GCA_964635275.1 uncultured Victivallales bacterium
GGCCTCGACTTGCTATCGCCCTCCGATTATGAGTGCCGTTGTAATGGCCGCCTTAGCGCATTTTGATGTGCGACATCCGGTTCGCATGGTGCGCATTCTAGGCCGCGCGCTGGCCCTGGCGCCGCAAGCCCCCATCGAGATGCTGAAGTGCCTGAGAAATGTACCGGCCGCCGCCTTCTTTGCACGTCGCGCGGCGCGGTTCGACGTCCGGCATGTGCACGGGCACTTCGCATTCATGCCTACCGACATAGCCTGGATGATGGCGGAACTGCTGGGGGTGGGATTCAGTTTCAGCGCGCACGCCAGCGACATCTATTTGCAGTCGCCGGAGTTGCTGGCGCGCAAGATACGGTCGGCGCGGTTCGTGGCAGTGTGCACCCGCTACGGAATCGATGAAATTGGCCGGCGTTTCGGCGCGACGCCGCCCGCTAATGTTCACCTCGTATACCATGGCATCAGCCCGGCGTCGCCAGAACCGGCAGGAGCGACCGACGCGCCCGCCGTCGGGAAACCGATGATTCTGGGGGTCGGCCGCCTGCAGCCAAAAAAAGGGTTCACCACGTTGATTGAGGCATGCCGCCACCTGCGGGAGCGCGGCGTCCCGTTCCGATGCGTCATCGCCGGGGAAGGGCCGGAACGGGTGACACTCGAAGCGGCAATTGCCCGGCATCGCCTTCAGGATGCGATCCTGCTCACGGGAGAACAAACTCAAGAGCAGGTGGCGGCGCTGCTGCGGACGGCGCGCGTGTTTGCGCTGCCGTGCATCATTGCGCCGGACGGGGATAGAGACAGTCTGCCGAATGCCATTCTGGAGGCGCTGGCGGCGGGCGTGCCGGTTGTAACCACGCCAGTGGCCGGTATTCCAGAGGCGATCGAGGATGGTCGCACGGGCTTGCTGGCACCGCCTGGCGATGACGAGGGATTGGCGGCCCGGATAGAAGAGTTGTTGAAAAACGAGGCGTTGTGCCAGACAATCGGGGCCGCTGGAAGAGCCGCCATCGCAACGCGATTCGACATAAGGCAGAACATGACACCGCTGGCGGCACTTTTCGAGCAGGTGGAGAGGGCTACATGACGTCGTTCGGCAGAAAAGTATTTCTGGGCGCGGTAGTCATCAGCGCCTTCACGCTGTTGTCCCGGCTGAGCGGCTTCATTCAGAAGTTGGTGATCGCCCATCAATTCGGAACCGGCTTCGACGCCGACGCGTACACATTCGCCTTCAGCAGTATCGTGTTCACGTTCATGATCGTCCCCCACAAACTGCTGGCTCCTTTTCTGCCGCTATTCGCCGAACGCAGGGAAAAGGAGGGCGAGCCAGCCGCATGGCGCTTCACCGGCGCGGTGGCATCGGTGGTAACGGTGGTGACGACGCTCGCGGTGGTCTTGGGCATTGTGTTCGCGCCGTGGTTGGTAGGCGTACTATCCACTTTCCACTCAGCGGAGACGGCCGCGCTGGCTACAAAGCTCGTCCGGATAATGCTGCCTGCCGCGGGTTTCACGGCCCTGTTTGCTCTTGGCACCTTGATCTTCAATGCCGACAAGCGTTTTGCCTTGCCGGCTTTTGCCGACGCCGCCAACAAGATTCTGGTCATTGGCGTCATGCTGGCGCTCTGCCCCTTTCTGGGTATCAAGGGATTGGCGCTCGGAGTCGTAGCAGGCGCGGCGGCCTGCCTTGCGGTGCTGGTAATTGGCCTGCGGTCCAAGCTGGGCATGGTCCGTTTGGCAGTGGACTGGAAAGACCCGTCGCTGAAGAAACTGGCGTGGCTGGTGCCGCCAACGCTTGCCTCGATTCTGACGGCGCAGGCTCGCACGATGATTGACTACCGGTTTGCCTCCGGCATGGGGCAAGGCTATGCGTCCAGCCTGGGCTACGCCAAGAGCCTGACCGACACGCTGATCATGCTCGTGCCTTTCGCGGTCGGCGTCGTGATCTATCCGTTTTTTTCGGATCTGACCGTCGGCGGAGACCGCCGCAAAACAGCCGACGCTGTAATGGGTTCCCTGCGCACGATGGCATTCCTGTTCGTGCCAATATCCGTGGCGCTCATGGTCCTGAGGGTCCCGGTCGTGCAACTGGCGTTTCAACGCGGCAGGTTCGAGATGAGTTCCGTGTTGTTGACCGCTGGTCCCCTGCTCTTCTTCGCAGCAGCACTGACCGCATTGGCGCTCGAAATCATCCTGATGCGCTTCTATTTTGCGTCCCAGGACACGTTGACTCCGGCTATTGTTGGAGTCGCCTGTGTCGTGGTCCACGTGGGTTTGGTCGTCACTTTCAAGGACACGATGGAGCACCGCAGCATAGCGCTCGCCGCCGCGGTCAGCAAATCGCTGAAAGTGGTGATTCTCTATTTCCTGCTGAAATCCAAACTGGGCGACCTGCGGCTCGGGGAGAACATGGTGTTTGGCCTCAAGACCCTGACGGCGGCCGGCGGAATGGCTTTGGCCGTCTACCTGGTCGACAGGGAAGCGCTTCACCTGCTGCCGGCGTCGGCAGGAATGGGCAAATTGGCAGCCACCGGCCTTCTGGCATTCAGGCTCGGGGCGGCGTCCGCTGCCGGTTTCATTGTCTTCGGCGGCATCGCCCTGGCGTTGCGTGTGCGCGAAATGCATTTACTCTGGGCCTTCGCCCGGCAGAGGCTGGGAAAGTGAACGCGTGCCATGGCTGAACCAGCTGTCAATCGTCCGCCCCTGAAGGTCCTGGAAGTGATGGAAGCAACGACCGGCGGGACCCGGCGACACCTGATGGATATCGTCAGACACCTGCCTGCCTCACGTTTTGAGGTTTCGGTCGCCTGTTCCACCCGAAGAGATCCCCTCTTCCTCGACGACATCAAAGTCATGAAGGCCTGGGGCATACGCGTGCATGATCTGCCGATGTGGCGGAACATACGTCCGTCCGGCGATGCGATAGCGTTTGTGCGTTTGCTGCGGATTATCCGTCGTGGCGGATTTGACGTGGTCCACACTCACTGCGCAAAGGCCGGGTTTCTGGGGCGATTGGCCGCCCGAGCGGCAGGCGTGCCGTGCATCGTGCACACGCCACACACGTTCCCGTTCGAGATGCACGTAGGCCGCCTGACGCGTTGGTGCTACTTCCGTCTGGAACGAATGGCCGCCCGATGGTGCAGTCGAATCGTTTGTGTCTGCCGGAGCCAGGAGGCGGTCGCCCGATCGGTGACGGATCCGGCCCGGGTGGTCGTCATCGAGAACGGGATTGTCCCCTCCCCTCCTCAGGATGGGGCGGAAACGCTGCTGCGGCGGCGCGAGTTGGGAATATCACCGGAGATTCCGGTTGCCGCGGTGATTGGACGGTTCACGCTTCAGAAAGGTCATGCCGGATTCATTGAGGCAGCGCGGCGGGTTGGCTCGCGTTTGCCGGCCGCGCGGTTTGTTCTGGTAGGCGACGGCGAACTGGGGCCGGACATCGAAAAGATGATTCTCGCAGCGGGCATGCAGGAGCGGTTCCTCATGGTCGGGGCGCGGGAAGACGTCACGGATCTTCTGCCGGCACTCGATGTCGTGGTTTTGCCTTCCCTATGGGAAGGATTACCCTATAGTCTGCTGGAGGCAATGGCGGCGGCCAGAGGCGTGGTGGCCACTGCCGTGGGCGGCATGCCTGAAGTCGTCGAAGACGGCGTGAACGGCCTGCTGGTCCCGCCGGGAAACCCGGTCGCCTTGGCGGAGGCTGTTGTGACTTTGCTGGGCGACGGAGAGAGGCGGTCCAAGATGGGAGCCCGTGCTCGCGAAACCGCCGTAAGCCGTTACGGAATTGAGAACATGATGGGCCGCCTTGCGGCACTGTATGAGGGTGCGTTATGAGAAACATTGCCGGATGCCTGCGACTTTCGTTGGCCTGCCTGTGCCTCGTCAGTTCCGCCGCGCTTGCCTCGGACCGCGTATGCCTCGAAGCAGAATCGAGTTCGCCGATCACGGCGCCAATGCGTGCCGTGAATGCACTGGACGCCACGAATGTCAGCACCGCCGTGGCCGGTGCCTCGGGTGACAGGTACATCGAGATACCAAAGGGCGCAGGCAATCCCCCTAAGATCAACGAAGGAGAAGCCCGGCTTGCCTTCGACATTGACGAGCCGGGTGACTACACGTTGTGGTGTCGCGTTTACTGGCTCAGCGAATGCAACAGCTCTTTCACGATGGCCGTTGACGATGCACTGCCCTTCACCTTCGGCAAGGACGCCACCTACAACGTGTGGCACTGGGTCAAGGCGCCGCCGCGGTTGAAACAAATGACCCTGACGAAAGGCAAACACACACTGACGATCAAGAACCGGCAGGACGGCGTAAAGCTCGATCAAGTGCTGTTTGTCAACGACAGACGCTATGTGCCTGTCGGGACGGAGGAAGTCACCATAGCCCGCCCTACCCCATGAGCCGATTAAACGACATTCTCCGTCGCTGCGTCTGGCTTGGCTTGCTGGCGATCGTCGTACTGTCCCCTACACAATACGGCGTGGAAATAGCCAAGCGGACGTATGTTTCGATTGCAGATCCTCTGATATGGGTGGTGTTCGCCCTTTGGTTGGTGACTGTGGCACGAGGGATCGCTCTGCGCCGGCTGTGCCCCCCACCCGCCATTGTGCTGTTGTTCCTCCTTGTAGCGGCATTGTCCGCAACCCAGGCCATCCGCCCGCTAAAGAGCGCTAAAGATATATTCCAGATGGTGGAATACTTTGTGGTGGTATTCATGCTTTTCGCGAACGTGCCGGACGTGAAACAGGTCCCAAAACTCCTGGATGTGTTCATGATCGTCGCGTCTCTCATCGTGCTTTTCGGGCTTGTTCAGTACTTCTCGCCTTGGATCGCTGACTTCAGGGTCTGCGCAACTTTTGGCAACCGGAACGTTTTTGGCGGGTATCTGTCCCTGGCGGTTCCATTGATGGCGGGTGTAGCGCTTTACGAAACCGCATGGTGGCGAAAGGCATGGTTGCTGACGATCGTGGCTCTATCCCTGCTCATCAACCTGTCCGGCGCCGCCATGCTGGCGATGGCGTTGGCGCTCTCGCTGCTCTTCCTGCTTCGGGGCAAGGGCTACTTCCTGGCCTGCGCCGCGGCCTTGATCGTCATTCAGATCCTGGTTCTACCGAACCTTCCCAGACATAACGATCGTGTGCTCAATGATTCCGTTCGGTTGTATGACGACAAGAACGACGTGGCCTTGCGCTATACCGAATGGCAAGCGGCGACGGTCATGATCGAGGAGCATCCGCTCCTGGGTGTGGGAATCGGCAACTACCAGGACAACATTGGCGGTTACTTCGGCGTGCTGCCGCGGCCGACTGGTACGGTGGAGCCTGACTCCGAGAACCTTTACCTGGTGCTGGCGGCGTCCATGGGGTTGCCGGGGCTGGCCTGTTTCCTTGGCATTCTGCTTACGTTCGCGGCACTGGCTGCGAGGCATTACTTCACGGTGGCGGATCCGCGTTCAAGGGGCCTTGCACTGGGGCTCATGGGCGCCATCGGCTGCTTTGCCATCTGCTGCATCTGGAACCCGCTCCTGGTCCGCGGAATCGGCGTTCAGCTCGCCATGATCCTGGCTTTGACCCTGAAGATCTCCGCGGAAGACGCGGGAGAATGACAACCTGCCACATCCCGGAAAGCCCAACAGCCCCGTCAGCCTTCATGACCGGAATCCCTTCCCAGCTTGTCTGGCCGAACCGCTTCCCACCTTCATGCTTCACGAGACCACGTCGAAGCCCTGCTCCTCAAAGTGCTTGTCAAAGGCAAACACCTAGATCGCCCCATGCCGTCCTGGCCCGCACATGGTTTTCGTCGTCCTTACCAAGCACGGCCAGAAATGCCGAAGTGTCAACGTAGCAGTTCATCGACGGGAGGCCTCCGCGAACTCGGCATCGTGCCGAACCGAGAGCCCCCGGCGGCCAGACCGGAACCGGCCCGCGGCGGCGCGGAATTAGCCAACTACTCAGCGTACATGACGGACACCTATGACTGGCCGCTGGTGGTCAACCGGCGGGAGGTGGACGGGGTGGTGATGGCGCTGGGCAACGAGTTCGCCCAGCATCCCTTGTTTCCCGCGCCGGTGCCCTCGGTATTCATCTTCACCGGCCCTGAGGGGGCGGACGTGGTCACGGTCGAGGACTTTGACGCCAGCATGAAACTCGGCGCGCACCTGGCCTCGCTCGGGCACCGGCGTGTGGCCTATATCGGATTCAAAACGAACATGTCGCTCAAGCGACTGTACGGATTGCGCGCCGGCCTGAATATGGCCGGCGGTTCGGTGCCGGATGACTGTACGTTCCTTATGCATCAGGGCGGTCTCGCCGAATTCTGCGCTAGAGCCGATCGGTTCCTCGAAGCGGCGCGCTCCGGCGACCCCGGCCCGAACGGAGTCACGGCCCTGATGGTTTACAACGACTATTTCGCGACGGTGGTGATCCGGCGCCTGCGCGAGCGCGGCGTGCGGGTGCCCGAGGACATCAGCGTGGTCGGCTTCGACAACGTCCGCCCCCCCGGCTACGACGGCCCGCCCCTGACGACCGCGGCCATGCCCCTGGAGGAACTCGGCGCCGAGGCGGCGCGCATGCTCTACTGGCGCCTCGCCCACCCCGACGCGCCGCCGCGAAAGCTGGTACTAAACACTCCGCTCGTCGAGGGAGCGACCACGCGGAGAGTAGACGGCGCAGCGTCGGGATAAGAACTTGAACAGACAGGCGCTGATCGATGAAGTGAGTCGGTCAAGGGTATCCGTTTAAGGGCATCCGGTTAAGGGTGGCGGTTAAGAAAGACTGCCGTGCTCCGGCCGCCGTGCGAAGCGAAGACGCCGGCCAGACATGGCCGGCCAACAAAGAGGAAGGCTCTTTGTGGGTGGGGCGCGTGGAACGAAGCATATCTTGCATATGTTAGATTGGGTGAGATTCGGGGTTGGTGGCGTCTGTCTCTCCTGTTGGCCGGCCTCGTCTGGCCGGCGTCTCATCCGACTCGGTGACCCGGTGACGCCCGGGCCATGACACCGGAACTGTTACCAGTTCCGCTCCATCTCTCCGGAGCGGAATTCGTGAGAATTCCGGCATTGGGTCCAACGAATCCGAAGAGCACCACCCGCTTGGCTGGAGACACGGAGGCGCGGAGAATCGAACACGGAGCAGGGCTGGCTCCTGTTTGTCTCCAAGGCGAGTGTTGCGCGGATTTGGCGCAGAACGCAGCGAACGGCATACCGGCCCAGTTCCAAGGTTATCACGCCGCGTCCTGCGCCAAATCCGCGCAACGGTGCTCCAGAAGAGAGCACGGAATCTTCTCCGTGTTTCCGTGTCTCCTTGGTGAATCCGCCTCTGCCGCCGATCGGGAAACAGCGCCATCTTGCATATGTTAGATTTGGCGTCCGCGTCGCGCCGTGCATGATCGAGAATGTGCCGGGCAGGGAGAAGACGCCGGCCAGAGTACATGGCCGGCCTTCAGAAGAAGCGGATTCTTAACCGCGTCTTTTTGTTAACCGCAACCCTTACTGTCTCGGATACCCTTAAACGACTCACTTCATCGATAAGCGCTTGTCTGTAAACGAGTAAGCAGTTCGGTTAAGGGTATCCGGTTAAGCGTGGCGGTTAAGGGTGGCGACGAAGTGTTCGCCAAAGTGTCTGCCCGGCGTTTCCCACAAAACCCGAAGAGATTTGCGTGTACGAGTACACGCCGATCTCCCCGCTTCCGGGTCTCCTTCCGTGTCTTTCCGTGTGTTCCGTGGGCAACCGCGCTGTCACTGAACACTGAACACTTCTTCCGGCTACCGCAGCAGTATCGGGTTGACCTGCCCGGGGTTTGTACCGTACAGTTCCAGATGAATGGCTAGGTGGGAAGCGACATTGAGGTCCGTGCTAAGCGCCGAACAGGATAACGGCATGCGGTTTGACGAGTTGTGCAACCTGCTGAGACGCATGGGATTCGAGGAGCACATTCGCGGCAGTCACCACATCTATCAGCGTGCCGGTTTCGCTCCTATCAATTTGCAGCCTGTGCAAGGCATGGCCAAATCCTATCAGGTGCGGCAGGTCAGGAAGGCGTTGAAAGACGGGGGAGTGTTATGAACTACGAAATCGTACTGTACTTCGAAGACGGCGTTTGGGTCGCCGAGGTTCCCGAATTGACCGGTTGCGCCACGCATGCCGACACGGAAGAGGAAGCCCTCCGCCAGATCAAGAGTCTGATTCCCGAATGGCTCGCCGCCGCCCGCGCCAGCGGGATTCCCATCCCGGAACCGCACGGACGTATGGCGTTCGCCTAATGTTCAAAGTTCTCGGTCCCTGCCTGCCAGTTCATCCACAAAAGAGCGGTTTCCTCCACTAGTAGCCGGCGTGTCGCCGGCGTCTTCTCCGACCCGGTGACCGGGGTGACGCCCCGGCTCGCGACACCGGAACTGTCACCAGTTCCGCTCCCACTGAATTCATCCCCTTCCGTGTTCTTCCGTGGGCGACCGTCATGGTTGGCATCGTGCCCCCGTCAACGAAACAGGGCGGGCCGGCTCTCGCCCGACCCGCCCCCACGTCTCTTCCTTCTTCGGTCTTCGTCTCCGGTCTTTGTCTTTCCGCGGAAAGATCAAGACTGGAGATTAAGACAAGAGATTAAGACTCAAGACGACGACACACTGACTCCTGCCCCGGTCACCCGCCCCCCACTGTCCCCTATTTCATCAGGAACAAGCTGCCCTTGGGCGGGAAGATCCAGTTGAGGTTGTTGCCCAGGCTCGAGCCGCCCGAGGCCTTGAAGGTGTTGCCGGCCGAGGCGTTGCTGTCCCTGACGAACACTCGCCCAACGTTCTGGGTGGTGCCAACGGAACCCTTGGT
>CAZWPN010000143.1:0-8759 GCA_964635275.1 uncultured Victivallales bacterium
CGGGCTGGCGCGAAAAGGATTCGGCCTGCAACAGCGGGATGGCACTGGTGGGCAGGAGAACAGTGACGTACTTGCATATGTTAGATTGCGGTTTTACGGAGCGGTCCTGGTTGTCGTGTTCGGAAGAAAAGCATCGAGGACGGAGGACGGCGCGGACGATTCGGGAAGCGGGATGGACGGGATCGGATCACCGAGTCGGATGAGACGCCGGCGACACGCCGGCTACTACAGGGAGGATGCCGCGCTTCTGATCTCTTCCCAGCATGGCAGTGGACTGCCGTAGCTGCAAAGACGAGTGGTCTCCGCAAAGGAAGGACACCCGATCCTCTTTATCGGCGTTCCGATCGGCGTGCATCAGCGTAAGAATCCGGAAGGCGGAGGAAGAGTTTACGCCGATAGAGAGGATCAGACCGCCGATGGGGAGGATGGGGTAGCGGAGCCCCGGCAGTCTCTGCCGGGTTCGGGCTCCCTTGGCTTTCTTCGCTGCCTTGGTGTTCAAACTCTCCGGATAGGACCAGAGAGTTGAACACAGAGGATCAGGCCCTCCATTTTCTATGGCCAACTCGGGGAGGGGTCTGGTATTATCCCGCGTTCTGGTATTCTTAATGCTTCGTCTCACAGTGCTATGTCTGCAGCCCGAACATCAGCCCTGATTAATAGCTGGGAAACGACCCGCTACGAGTTGCTCAATACCAAAGTTTGCGACCTCGGACTGCGGATTGAGGGTTCGCCGCTGGCACCTTTCATTAGCCGTCTGTACGAAGAACTGGCAGCAAAGGGTATCCGGTTCCGGCCCTCGTTCTACCTTACCGACTCATGGGGGTGTCCAAACCAGGTTCCGGTGATCGGAATACCTTTCTATTTGGCCGACAAGAGGTTACGACGCCTAGAAGATGAGCAGACCGGCGAGATCGAAGACGACCAGGCGCTCATGATGTTCCTTCGCCACGAGGCGGGGCATGCCATGAACTACGCCTACAGACTGTGGGAAAGCCCGGACTGGAAGAGCGTGTTCGGTTCCTTTCTAAGGCCATATCGAGACTCTTTTGAACCCAATATCGCCAGTCGTGAATTTGTCAGGCATCTGGTCCACAGCCAGCACGGCCGGCATTATGCCCAAAAGCATCCGGATGAGGACTTTGCAGAGACTTTTGGCGTCTGGTTGACCCCTAGATCGGCATGGAGGCGACGTTATCGCCAATGGCCTGCCTACCGGAAGTTGCGGTATGTGGACTCCGTAATGCGGCAAATCCGCACGAAGCCACCGAAGTGCACCGGCGGGCAACTCTGCGACCCCATCGGAGATATTTCCTCTCTTCTAGCTGAGCATTACGGACAGCGTGCTGAACGCTATCGTGCTCTTGCGCAAGGATATGTAGATGATAAGCTCCGCGAAATCTTCCCGCCGGTAACAGGTCGCGACACCATGCCCGTTGCCGACCTGCTGACCCGGAACGGCGACGAACTCCTGCGTCGTTCGATGCGGTGGTCTGGCCTCAGCGAGAGTGACGTTCGGAGCATTCAGGCCAAGATTGTTGCCCGTGCGACATCGTTGGTTCTTCAGTACAGGCGCCGTGACCAGGCAGAAAAACTGCTGGATATCACGTCACTGGCAGCGTCGCTGGCGATGGATTTTGCCTACACAGGGCGATTTACGGCCTAGGAGCCTGTCGGGCTTACGGCTCGGTTTGCCTCGAACGCCGGGCCGACAGGCTCCTAGATTGGGGAAACCGCCGGCAGATTGCAGTTGAGCAGACAGAACACTTCTGTAGAGCCTGTTCACCCGTCAGTCTTTCCCTACATCCAGCGCCACAACCCCATCTGCCGGCGGTTTCCCTGAACTAGCAGCGTGTCGGCTAGGGCGGTTGGGGCAACTCGATCAGTAAGTCCGACACGCTGCTAGCAGCGTGTGCGGTTGGGGCAACTATAGCGGCAAGTCAGACACACTGCTTGCCGGCGGCCAAGGTCACATCATCGGAACGTCCACATCAAAAGGCGGGCCTTCAAGCGCGGCCTTGATAATGAACTGAAGTAGTTCCGGGTAGGTGATGCCGGCGGTGCGGGCAGAGCGGGCGAGCGCTACGTCTTCATCAAGCGACGGATTGCAGTTGACCTCGAGGACCCGCGGCTCCCCTCTCTCATCGAGGCGAATGTCTACGCGCCCGTAGCCCCATCCGTTCACCGCCCGGAAAGCCCTCAGTGCTACCTGACCGATGCGACGGGCCAGTCTTGGATCAACCGCTGCGGGGCACAGCACAGATGTGTTTTTGTATTCTACCGTGTTTTCGAGCCACTTTGCCGCGTAGGACATGATGGGCGGAATATCCGGGGGGAGGTCCGCATAGCTGACCTCCGAAAGCGGAAGAACGGTTGGCCTGCGCCCCCCAAGAATGCCGACATTAAATTCCCGGCCTGGCAGAAACCGCTGTGCCAGCGCGGGCTGACGGTATGTTTCCAGGATATGCTTGACCTTGGCCCGAAGCGCCTTCCGGCTGTGGACGACAGACTCGCGATCCAGGCCGATGCCAGCGTGTTCCTGACTTGCCTGCACAATCATCGGAAACTGCCATCGGAATCGGTTAGTATCGCCCACGCGCTCCAGCATCCTGGTGTTGGGAGGAATCGGAATGCCGGCACCCTGAAGGAGCGAAGCCGCCATATACTTGTAGCGGCTCAGTCCCAGAGCCAGGGCGGGTGAACCCGTGAGAGGAAAGCCCATGAGTCGAACCAGCGCGGCGACGCGCATTTCGTATAGTGCGCCGTGAACGGTGTCATCGTACTGGTTGAAGACCACATCGGGTTTGAGGCGTCGGAGTTTGCGCTGAAAAGCCCAGAGATCCTGTGCCAGCGGAAGAACCGTGACGCGATGCCCGAGGCCTCTCATGACTCGCGCCATGCGGCGCACCATGACCTTCAGGTCCGATGTCCCGCCCCTGTCGTCCGGCGTTTCCGGATTGGCCGGAGGAAGTGAGTTGTATATCAGTACGATGTGCTGCCGACGTATCCTCATGGGCCATTTCTCCATGAAGTGCGTACCGCACTTCGGCACGGACCCCGCGTTTTATTCCATGCGTCGCAAAGACTGCCCGCCGCGCACGCAGTGAAACCACGCGCCAACGCAGTCTAGAAATCACCAACACAACTGTCAAGAACCCGCTGTGCCTATCCTCTTGACGGCGGCACACACTACAGCAACACTATGCGCCCGTGTGGCTGTTCAACAGCAGCACACAACAATAGGAGGTATGGCATGAGTGGATTGAAGATTCCCGCGGCAAGACCGGGCGGATTGGATTTGCTCTCGCTTGGCGCATTGGTGCACCGGCTCGACCCGGGCGTGATTCCCTTCCGCAAGGCGTCCCTGTTCAATGTGTGGGTCAGCGGCGGCGAGTATAACGTGGCGGCCAACCTGTCCGACTGCTTCCGCCTGCGCACCGGCATCGCCAGTGCCATGGTCAACTACCCCGTCGGCGACCGGATCGCGGACGAAGTCCGCGCCATGGGCGTCACCCCATTCTTCAAAATGTTCGACCACGACGGCGTGACCGGGCCGAACATGGCAACCGTTTACAGCGACAGGGGACAGGGCGTGCGCGCGCCCGTGGTGTTCTACAACCGATCCAATGAAGCCGCCGCGCTTCTCAAACCCGGCGACTTCGACTGGAAAGCCATCTTCGGCTCCGGGGTGCGCTGGTTCCATTCCGGCGGCATCTTCGCCTCGCTTTCCCCGACAACGGCGGATCTGATCATCGAGGCCATGCAAGCCGCCAAGGCCCAGGGCGCCGTGGTTTCCTTCGATTTGAATTTCCGCGCCAAATTGTGGAATCGCCTGGGCGGCGAGGCCCACGCTCAGCAGGTGCTGCGTAAAATCGCCGCCCTTGTGGACGTTCTCGTCGGCAACGAAGAAGACCTCCAACTTGGACTCGGGATCCGCGGCCCGAATGTCGCGGCTAAATCGACACTCGATCCGTCCGCCTTCTTCGGGATGATGGAGCACGTAGCCCGGGAATTTCCCAACATCAAGGTCGTGGCCACGACGCTCCGCGAGGTGCACTCAACCAATCGCCATACCTGGGGATCGGTCCTGTGGCTCGACGGCGGGACGTTCGTCAGCCCGACATGCGAACTGGATGTGATATGCCGCATCGGCGGCGGCGACGGCTTCGCGGCCGGCCTGTTTTATGGAATGCTGAGCGGCAGGGAACCCGAACAGGCGCTTCGCATCGGCTGGGCGCACGGTGCGCTGTTGACCACAACACCGGGTGATACTACCATGGTGAGCTTGGGGCAGGTGAAGGCCTTCGCGGAAGGCGGCTCCGCCCGCGTCCAGCGTTGAGGAGCGGACCGGAATCCTGTAGTTGAAAGAGTTCAAATAGGTTTGCATAATGGCGGGGTGAGATTTGTGACAAAACAAGGGAGGGACACAATGGACAGTTACGTTGGAGGTATCGGATCGGTGATCATGGCTACTGGAATTCTGATGACCCTGGTGGGCATGGCTGCGGCGGGAGACGCTACGGCCCTGGACCCGGCGCTTAAACAGGTGGATGACTTCATTGTGGCCAAGGGGATCTCAACCAATGCGTCCGGATGGCGGACTTCACTCCCGAAGTTCCCCGAACTGACCTTTACCAAGGGGAAATCCTACTTCCTTGATTTCAAGACGAACAAGGGCGACATCCGCTTGAAGCTCCTGCCTGACGCCGCACCCAAACACGCGGCCAACTTTGTCTATCTGGCGCGACTGGGCTTCTTCGACGGTCTGAAATTCCACCGGGTAATCACCGGTTTCATGGCCCAGGGCGGATGCCCGGTGGGTACCGGCACCGGCAGCCCGGGCTATCGGTTCGAAGGCGAGTTCGCCTCCGGCCTCAAGCACGACAAGCCTGGACTGCTCTCGATGGCCAACGCAGGGCCCGGCACTGACGGATCGCAGTTCTTCATAACATTCGTCCCCACGGCCTGGCTTGACGGCAAGCACACTCTCTTCGGTGAGGTCGTCAGCGGTATGGACACGGTCAAGGCGCTGGAGCAATGCGGCTCACGCGGCGGCCAGACCTCGGAACCGCTGTCCATCCAGAAAGCCGCCATAAGCGTAGAGTAGCGGGCGGGCCCTCTCGCATGGGTCGTCGTATTCTCCTGTTTCTAACAGGGTTGGCGCTCCTGCCGCTGTGCGCGGTGGTGACGAGGACCGTTGTCTCGCTATTAATGGCCGCGCAGCCTGATTCGACGATCCTGGTGCCGCCGGCAGCCATCGCGTTTGCAGTTGGCTTCTTCCTATGGCTGGCCGTCTTTGCCATGCTCCCCACCCCGATGCGCACCTACATACTGGCCCACGAGCTGACCCACGCGCTGTGGGCACTGTTGTCCGGCGCCAAGGTCCACGGGATCAAGGTCAAGGAGGACAGCGGCTATGTCTCCGTTTCCGACACCAATGTCTTCATCACCCTCGCGCCCTACTTCTTCCCTCTATATACCGTTTTGGTGATCGTGGCCTATGTTTTCGCGGGACTGTTCGCCGACATGCGACCCTACTACCTCATCTGGGTAGGACTCGTGGGCCTGACTTGGTCGTTCCATATCACGTTCACGCTGAACACCCTGCTGGTGCGGCAGTCGGATATCCAGCAATGCGGCTACCTTTTCTCATATGTGTTCATCTACCTGATGAATATGACCGGTATCGCCCTGTGGCTGATGGCTGTTTCCTCGGCCACGGTCGGGCATCTTCTGGATTTCCTCATCCGAGACCTGCAATGGATAGCCGGATGGCTCTGGAAGAACGGTTCTGCCCTCGGAAGGTTTGCATCTGGACAATAAACCGTCCGTGGTATCCGTTATTGGGTTGAAGCAACGAAACCGGCGAGGTGCCAGCATAGAATGATGCCAGCCGAACAGGATGTCTGCGATGCCGATCTCGTGGAAGGGTATCGCCGGGGGGACGCGGACGCGCTTCAGAAGCTGGTGGTGCGCCACCGGCAGTCGCTCTTTGGGTTCATACACGGAATGACCGGTGGCCAGACCGCCGAGGCCGATGACGTGTTCCAAGAGGTCTGGTTCCGGGTCATCCGCAAACTGAGGCTTTACCGGCACGACAATTTCCCCGGGTGGCTCATGCGCATCGCCCACAACGTCGTGGTGGACAGGGCTCGGAGGCAGAAGCCGGCCGTTCGTCTGGACGCCGAGGACAACGAAGGGTGTACGCCGGCGGGCGCGATTGCAGGCGATGGCCCCACGCCGGCCGAGCGGGCGATCTCGGACGAACTCGGGCGGCGGATCGCCGAGGCGGTGGCGTCCTTGCCGGCCGAACAGAAGGCGGTGTTCCTCATGAGGACGGAAGCCGGTCTTTCATTCAAGGAGATTGCCTCGGCACAGAGAGTGTCGATCAATACCGCGCTGGGTCGGATGCAGTACGCCCTTGTCAGGTTACGTACAGCCCTGCGGGCGGACTATGAGGAGATACGGACGGAGGCTGGCGCTTCTTGATTCGACTGGATCAGCGCCGGCCCACGAGAAGGGAATGACATGAACTGCGAAATCTGGCAACGGAATATCCTGCTGTCGGAAAGCGGCGAACTGCCGGCATCCGAAGAGAATGCACTGGCCCGGCACCTTGCCGCGTGCACGGACTGTCGGGCCTTCGCCGAAGGTAGCCGCGTGCTCCAGCGCGCAGTCCACCAAACCATTCGCCGCCGGGCCCCATCGGCCGCGACGCTCCAGGCAATCCGGGCTGAGGCTGTCCGTCAGACTTCGGCAGGCAAGTGGATCCTCTGGCAGCCCGTTACGGCTTGGGCGTCTTGCGCCGCTGCCCTCCTTATCGCTGTCGGCGCTTGGTGGTTCTCCGCTCGCCAGCCTGACACCCATGCCGTCACGCTCAATCACGTGCATGCGCTGGCGACCGACCTCACCGGCTGGATCTTCGAGAACGGATCCTCGGAAGACGGCCGGCCGGTCACGAGAGAGGAGCACCTTCGCCGTTTGGCGCAGCAGTTGCTGCGCATGGAGGGGTTCGTTGTGGAAGAGACGATGTCAGCGGACGAAACCGAGACCGTCAGCCCCACAGTTCTTCTACCGAGTAGTACTCTCGGGCTTGCGTCGAGAAGATATGGATGATCACGTCCACGTAATCCAGCACCAACCATCCACCTTCCGCAACGCCGCCATCACGGTAGCACTTCTCCCCCTTCTCCTTGAGCTTGTGCATGACTTCCTCGGACAGCGCCTTCAGGTGCGGGGGGCTGTTTCCGGAAACTACGACGTAAAAGTCGGTGATGGATGACTTGTCATGGACGTCGAACACGGCCACGTTTTCGCCCTTGTTGTCCTCAAGCGTCTTGCAAACCAACCGAACAAGTTCTTTAGCTTTAATGGGTCTCTCCTCCCCTGCTCATTCCGACCGATACAGGTGGTGTTCGGCAATATACATCTCCACGGCGGGCGGCACAAGGTATCGAATACTTAATCCTTCGGCAACGCGGTGGCGGATATCTGAAGAGGAAATGTCGATCCGCCGGGTTTCGGCCGTGTCCGCAAGGAGGCGCTCAGGCCAAGGTGAAGCCAGTTTGATGCGTTCCGGAGTAATCTCGCTGATGTCCCAGCCCGGCCGGGCCAATGTTAGAAACCTGCACAGCGGCAATAGATCGTTGATGTCTTTCCAGAGATGGAGTTCAGTCAGTGTGTCGGACCCGATGATGAAGCAGAGGTCCTCCGCGGGATAGCACTCGCGCAATTCGCGGACTGTATCAATAGCATACGACGGACCAGGCCGAAGGAGCTCCAACTGGTTGACTTCGTACCGCCAATCCCCCTCGATCGCGGCCTCAACCATGGCCAGGCGATGGGCGGCAGGCAGTACCGCACCCGTGCCTTTGTGAGGCGGTTGGGCGGCTGGAATGAACCACACCTGCGCAAGGTCAAACGCCTCCAGCGCCGACTGGGCCAGGATCAGGTGTCCCATGTGAATGGGGTTGAATGAACCACCCAACAATCCGATCCGTGGCGGCGAGCGCAAGGACATACGTTCCGTACCCATAGGTTCACGCCTTGGCAAGTTGCTTCATCAGCCATGCCATGTTCTGGCCAAGCACCTTCATGGTGCGTATGCCTTCTTCGTCTTTTTCTACCTCGCCAACCTGCCGGCCTACGCCGAAGTTCCAGTAGGAGGATCCTGGAACAATCATTTGGCCGATGAAAAAGAAATGGTTCATGCTGTCGAAGGCATGCACGGCCCCGCCACGGCGCACCGCCACCACGGCTGCGCCCACCTTCCGCCGGAACATGTCGTCGTTCGCGCGGGCTACCATCCCGGCCCTGTCGATCAGCGC
The DNA here is from genome assembly GCA_964635275.1 of uncultured Victivallales bacterium. Taxonomy (GTDB): domain Bacteria; phylum Verrucomicrobiota; class Kiritimatiellia; order UBA8416; family CAZWPN01; genus CAZWPN01. The sequence goes on from CAZWPN010000143.1 coordinate 8,325, forward strand.
CTTCATCTCGGATGTCATGTCGGCAAAATACGTCGGAGACCCGAGTATGATTCCATCCGCCGCCAGCATCTTCGCTATGCATTCGTTGATCACGTCACCGGTCACCACACACCTGCGGTCCCGATTAGCAAAACACCGCATGCAGGCGGTACAACCATGCGGCGCCTTGCCCGCCATCTCATACAATTCAGTCGAAATGCCCTCGGCTTCCAACTCCGCAAACACGTGCTGAATCAGCATGGCGGTATTGCCACCAGCTCTCGCACTGCCATTAAATGCCACCACTTTCATCGCAACTCCTTCCGCCAACCACATCAACATGCGCATGCGGCAACCACAGCCGCTGCGGCAAGACCATAGCGCGGCCACACATCAGAAAGCAACCACAGAGGCAAACAGTGGCTCATCTCCGAATCTTGGCTTGGTCGGCTAAGA
>CAZWPN010000144.1:0-8745 GCA_964635275.1 uncultured Victivallales bacterium
GTCGAGGCGGACGGGACGGTACGGTATCCGTTGTGCGACGAGCAAGGCTCGGTGCTCGCGCTGACGGATGCCGCAGGCAACGTGACGGATCAGTTCTGCTATTCGCCGTATGGGGAACTCTGGAATCGGACTGGAACGAACGCCACGGCTTACACGTATATGGGCGGGCTCGGGTTACGTTGGGAAGGTGGGCCGATGTACTTCTGCAATGCCCGCTATACGTGGTCTAGCAGGTTAGTGTCACAGGTGTGCGAGCATGACCGCATGCCTGTCAGCTGAGAATCAGGGTGGGGGGAACGTGCTTGTATTCGCCCGGGTGTGTTCTTACTATTCCCGCCAAGTCATCAGGGAAAGGGCTGTTTCATGGGCGGTATTTTTAAGGCCTACGATATTCGGGGTATTTACGGAAAGACGCTGAACGAGGATCTTGCGTACCGCATCGGGCGGGCGTTTGCCACCTTTACCAGGTGCCGGCGGGTAGTGGTTGGACGCGACATGAGGCCACATTCGAAACCGCTTTTCGACGCGCTGGCCCGCGGGCTAACCATGCAAGGCGCCGATGTGATTGACCTGGGGCTTTGCTCGACGCCGATGTCCTACTTCGCGAACGGGAAGGCTGGTGCAGACGCTGGAATCATGATTACCGCGTCCCACAACCCGGGAGAGTGGAACGGATTCAAGCTCTCCCGCCGGGGCGCTGTGCCGATCAGCGGGGAAACGGGGATCAAGGATATCGAAGCCATCGTTCAGAAGGAGAGCTTCGATCCGCCGGCGGCCCAACCTGGCGTCGTGACCCAGATGGATGTAACGGCGGACTACAGGACGCACATCCAGAAGATGGCGGACCTGAAACGCCCGGTGCGCGTGGTGGCCGACTATGCCAACGCGATGGGTATCAGCGAAGTTAGAGCACTGGACGGGCTTCCAATCGATATTACTCCTCTTTTTGACCGCATGGACGGTTCCTTCCCCAACCACGAGGCCAACCCGCTTCAGGTGGAGACGCTGGAGACGCTCCAGGCGACTGTTCGCGCCGGCCGGTACGACTTCGGCGTGGCCTTTGACGGCGATGCGGACCGGGCGGGCTTCGTGGACGAGACCGGGGCTGTGGTGCCCATGGACGTGATGACGGCCTTGATTGCGCAGGACATGCTTTCGCGGGAGAAGGGGACTGTCCTGTACGATCTGCGGAGCAGTTGGGCGGTGAAGGAAGTGATCCAGGAAAGCGGCGGGATCCCGATGATGAGCCGGGTTGGGCACGCGTTCATCAAGCAGCAGATGCGCGAGAACAAGGCGATGTTTGCCGGGGAACTGTCAGGGCACTACTACTTCCGGTGGAACGCCTTCACCGAGAGTTCAAGCCTGGCGGTCCTGTGCGTGGCCAACATGATCAGCAAGTCGTCGAAGACGCTCTCGCAGATGGTGGCCCCGATTCGACGCTATGCGGCCAGCGGTGAGATCAACTCGGAAGTCGCGGATACGCGACGGGTTTTGGAGGTATTGAAGGCCCGCTACGGAGATGGCCGGCAGATTGCGCTCGATGGCGTCAGCGTGGAGTACCAGGATTGGTGGTTCAACGTCCGCGCGTCCAACACAGAACCGCTCATTCGGTTGAATCTTGAAGCGAAGACTCCGGAACTCATGCGTGAGAAGCGGGATGAGGTTCTGGCCGTTATTCGCGGGGGGGCATGATGAGTCTGGAGCAAGTTCGGGAGACGGCGGCGCTGAAGTTTGAGAAGCATTTCGGATGCAAACCTGCGGTGACGGCCTTCGCGCCCGGCAGGGTGGAGGTGTTGGGTAACCACACGGACTACAACGAAGGGTTTGTTCTGTCCGCCGCCATTGACATGGGTGGCTACTTCATGGCAACGGCGGCCCCCGGTGAACGGTGCCGGCTGCTCGCGGCTGACGTTCTTGAGGAATGCGTGTTCGAATCGTCCAATCCGTTGCCTGCGCGTGAGATGGGCTGGGCTAACTATGTCAAGGGGGTCGTGGCCGGCCTGAAGAAGACGGCGCCGGTGCGCCACGGATTCAACGGCCTGCTGCTGGGCAACATCCCTCTTGGGGCGGGGCTATCAAGTTCGGCGGCACTGGAGATGGCCTCCGGATTATGCTTGAGTCGACTCTACGGCATTGAGCTGGCACCGCTGGCATTGGCGCGAATCGGTCAGATGGCTGAGCATGAATACGCCGGGGTGAAGTGCGGGCTCATGGACCAGATATCGAGCCTTTTCGGCAGGAAGGGCCACCTGGTCATGAGCGATTTCCGCACGATGGCCGTAGAGACGGTCCGCCTTGGTGAAGATGTCTGTTTCCTTATGTGCAACACGAACGCCAAGCACAGCCTCGTGGAGTCGGCCTACAACCACCGGCGGGAGGCATGCGAGACAGCCGCGCGCTATTTCGCGGGAGTACTCAACAGGCCGGTGCATGCTTTGAGAGACGTGACGTGGGAGGACTGGGAGCGCCACCGGGGCGGGATGGATCCGCTCGTGGCCAGGCGGGCTGCCCATGTTATAGGCGAGAACACCCGCGTGCTCAAGGGCCGTGAAATGTTGTTGGCTGGAAAAGTGGAGATGTTTGGACAGCTTATGTTCGAATCGCACGAGAGTTCGCGGAACTATTTTGAGAACTCATGCGCCGAACTCGACGGAGTGGTTGATGCTGCTCGACGGATTCCCGGAGTACTTGGCGCCCGGTTGTCGGGCGGTGGTTTCGGGGGGAGTGTCGTAATTCTGACCCGTCCGCGGGACGTAGAGGTAATAAGCAAGGCCATTTCCAGCGCCTACCGCAAGGATTTCGGTCACCAGTGCGATGTGCGGTTGATCAGGGCATCGGACGGCGCGCGTGTCGTGCATGGATAGGGCAAAGTGCGCGGAAGGTGGCAGAAGTTATGGTCCGGCCCGCACGGTCAGTGGAGATCGGGTTGGTTTCGATCAAGCAGCTTGAGGCATGACTGGGTAAGAAACTGCGGGTCTGCCGAGGATAAGAGCAGGGAGACGCCATCGGGAAGCTGGGATCGAAGCGAATCGGCTTCCAATCGGCGACTGGTGTCGTAGATTACGACGGGGGTGTTCATCGTTGCCGGCACTGACGTCAAGAGCGATGCTACGGCCACACCGTTCAATCCCGGAAGAATCTGCTTCATAAGGATCAGTGTTGGGTTGAGCGTCGGAGCGTGCTGCACCACTGCGGGGCCGTGCTCAACTCTGGTGACATTGAACCCACTACGCTCCAGGGCCGTCGTGATCAGTTTGGCCAGTCGATTGTCGTCCTCGGCCAGCAAAATGGTTGGATGCGCGGTTTCTTCCGCAGTCACGACCTCCGCTTTCCCGCTTTCCACCTCCATAGACTCCTGAGCGGAGTGATCCCCGATGTGCTGGCTTAGGATGCTTAGAATAGCGTCTCCGAGGGGCTTTCCGAATGTGTTCTTGTGCAGATAGCCGTGAACGTGAAAGGTCTCGCGGCAGAAGGCCTCGGAGTCCATGCGTTCAGTGAAAATAAGGACCGGGAAACGCAAGGAGCCGTCGTCCGCCAGGATGGAGCGCAGGAACCCGACGCCTCCAATGCCAGGCAAATCGACGTCCATTATGATCAGGTCAGGAGCGAAACGGTCAAGTAGCTTGAGCGCATGTTCCGGCTTTCGTGTGCTTTCAATCTCAAATCCGACAGAGGTCAGATAGTCGCCAAGACAGGAAAGCATGAACGTGTTGGCGTCCACCAGCAGAATGCGAACTGATGTTGTGCCGTTCATATCGACTGCACGCTGACGTCGGCTGCAACGGTTCCTGATCAAGTCTTCAAGGGCAGTTGCACCGGCTGCGCGTCCTTGCCTCTGGATCGCTTCCTGATCGTATCGATGACGAGTTCAACCAGTTGAGATGCTTCGAACGGCTTCTGAAGAAAACCCCACGCGCCTCTCGGGAGGGATCGACGGACATAGTCGCGCGAGAACCCCGACGTAATAATGACATCTGCCTGCGAATCTGCTCCGATTATGCTGTCGAGGACAAAAGACCACTGCGAGCCTGGCATGACCATGTCCGTAACGGTGACGGCGATGCTTTCGCTGTTCTTGGCATGCATAGCCACACCTTCGGATGCGCTCGTGGAGCACAGCACGTGGAGTCCGCTCTGCTCCATGGCGGTCTTGAGTTCGTCCAGCAGGTCAAGCTGGTCGTCAATCAGGAGAACCGTTCGTCCCGCGACCGACGCCGGAGTGGCGGTCTCAAGCAAAGCCGGTTGCGTCTCGGAGACCGGGACATAGATCCGGAAGACGGCTCCCTTGTCGGGCCGGCTGTGGACGGTGATCCATCCGCCCCAGCCGCGCACAAGGCTGTCGGATACTGTCAGACCCAAGCCAAAGGAGGTTGTTGAGGCCTTTGTTGTGAAGAAAGGATCGAAGATGCGAGGCAGGATTTCCTTTGGGATGCCCGGTCCAGTGTCGCGGATGCTGAGGACAACGAAGCGCCCCGGTCTTGCCTCCGGGTTGGCGCGCACCATGGGACTGTTAATGCGACGAACTCTGCCGTGTATAGAGACGGCGCCGCCTTCCGGCATGGATTCCGCGGCATTCATCAGCAGGTTCATCAGAATGTCCATCACCTGGTCGGCGCTGGCGATCACGGCCGGCAGCTTGCTGATCTCGCGTACTATGATGCGAATATTCTTCTCGGCGAAAGAGTGCCCGATAAGTTCCATGGTCTCGCGAAGCACCTGGTCGAGCAATACCGGCTCGAGCGTGGTGGTGCTGCGCAGGTCGCAGGCTCGCGCGACGCTCATAAGACGACGGATGAGGTGTCCGGCGTGCTTTGCGGCATCGATGATTCGGATCGCATCCTGGTGGGCAGGCGTGTGGGGAATGATGTGATCGGAAATGGAGGCGGCGCTTCCCGTGATGATTCCCATGATGTTCTTGAAATTAGCCGCCACGCCGTCCGCCAGATTGCCGATTGCCTTGAGGCGCTCGCTGTCCCGCACCAGATCCTCGGCGCGCCGCCGTTCGGTTATGTCCTCAACAAGGCCGTCGTACCGCGACAGGCGACCACCTTCGTCGAAGTAGTGCACCACCGTGTTCCGGACCCAGCGGACGGTGCCATCCTTGCGCACTATGCGGTGTTCGATTGGCGGCATGCTGCTGCGGGCCACGTCATTCACGACGAAGCGCCGGACCATTTCCCGGTCATCCGGGTGAACCATCGCAATCCATAGATTAGGGTTGCTGACGTACTCTTCGGGGGTGTAGCCACTGACTAAAACGCAACCGATGCTGTGCTCGGTGGTGGCCGGCACGCCGTCTTTCATGTGGACGGTATAGACATAGGTTGGCGACACCCCGAGCAGGCGACGGTATCGCTGTTCACTGAGGCGGAGCGCTTGCTCGATCCTGGCGCGCTCTTTCATTTCTACTTGCAGATGTTCGTTGGCGGCGCGCAGTTCCCGCGTTCGTTCGACAACTATTTCCTCCAGATTGTCGCGGTGCCGGCGCAGTTCACCCTCGCTGCGCATCAGCGCAGCTTCGATCTTCTTGCGGGCGGTAACGTCCCGGGAGAGCCCGAAAGTTCCAATCAATTGTCCGTTTGGTGCATGCCATGGCATCTTGGTCGTGGATACCCACGTCTCGGATCCATCAGGCCATGTCTCCTTCTCTTCCTTCGCCAGGATAGGTTGTCCCGTGCGCAACACACTCTGCTCATCTGCCAGTGCGGCGTTGGCGTGTTCCTCGGAGAAGAAGTCGGAGTCGGTCTTGCCGACGGCCTCCGCCGGATCAATCAGTCCGAATAGCCTGGCCTGCGAGCGATTGATGCAGACAAACCGGCTGTGTGTGTCTTTAAAGTATATGTGGTCGGCAATGTTGTCCATGAGCGCTCCGAGGATGAGCCGCTCTGTGTCCAGTTTGTGTGTGCAGGACTCCGGACAATCGCTCATGGGTATCATGGCTTTGCGGCGCTGGCGGAGGATCTTGGTGTCCTTCGAATGAAGCTCCTCCGGCCGTTGTGCGCTATCCACCATGGTTTAATACTCGGGATACGGTCAAACTGCGTTCGTATTATGCCATGTTCGCGGGGACACACAAGAATTTCGTTTTGTTCCATAATTTGACGAACTGCCGGCGGGGTGCTAATATTCGACGCGTGTAAGTTGTTGGCCCGTCGGGGCTCTTAAGGGGATGAACGCGTAGTTCAGGAGGTTAATTATGAGCAGGACTTCTGTATGGTTGGCACTGTGTCCTATGGCTGCAGCAACTGTTCTGCAGGCTGGCGTCACCGTTACGCAGGTCACAAAGATCGAAGGGCAACGCAGCGGCGAGGATGCGATTGTACGGTTTATGGCGGAGGACGAAATGGCCCGGGTCGAGTTTGTGCAAGGGCCCGGCATGGGCGGCAAGGACGGGTATTTTGTGACACGGGATGGCGGGAATACGTTCTACATCGTCAACCCGAAAGAGAAGACCTATATGAAGTTCGATATGGCCCAGATGGCGCAGGCCGGGGCGGGTGTGATGCAGGCCATGAAGGGGGTCGCGCAGATGAAGATCTCGGACCCAAAAGTGGATAAGGTTCTGGATGAGGCGGGCCCCAGCATTCTGGGCTATCCAACACGCCACTACCGCCTTGTGACAACCTATGCCATGGAGATGTCATTCTTCGGGCGAAAGAACGTCACGAAAGTTGTCAATGAGGAGGATATTTGGGCGACGACCAAGTTCAAGTTCGGCGGCCTGAAGGCGTGGGCATCCAAGCAGCAGGTCCGCACTGGAAACGAGGAGTTGGATAAGCTGGTTGATGCCCGCAAGGACATGATACAGGGGCTTTATCTCAAGCACGCCGTTGTCAACAAGTCCACTGACGCGAACAAGCGCGAGACGGTGACCCGCCACACTACGGAGGTCTCCGAAATCAAGGAGGGACGTCTGGCCCAAGCGCTATTCGAGATGCCCGCCGGCTACAAGGAAGAGAATATCAACGCGAAGATCGATGAGGCCATGTCGGAGGCTCAGGCTGAGTCCGCGGAGGCCGACAAGGCGGGAGCCGATAAGGAGACGACGGAGAAACAGAGTCGGAAGAGCGATGGATCGGGACAGGCCAAGCCTTCGATGATGGATTCATTGCTCCGGTTGGTGCCGAAGCGGTAGTTTCCCATGCGCCTGTGGCGGCGCCTGTCCGGCTGTGATGCCGAGGTCCAGCGGCTCGCGACGGGAGGGGTGTGCGTATTCGCGTTGCATGTCTGCGGCCAGGCGCGCAGCTTCCACTCCTTGGATTTCCGTAAGGTTGCGGTAAGTCATCCGAAGAAGTTCGTTTAGCGCGATACCGTGTGCGCGGCCCAGTTGACCGAATAGCCAGTCAGAAAGCGCCATGAAGACGCCGAATGGCGAATCGATGTCCCGCCAGAGCGTGCGCAACGTGTTTCGCATGTGCCCCTCGTTGTGGAGCACCTGCCAATAGCGTGCGAAACGGCGCAGTCTCTGAAAATCCTCGAAGGTGATCCGGTCGTTCTGGAGTATCTCGTACGGAGGCGAAGGGCTGTAGACCATTCTCCTGATGTTAGAGTGTCGTTCGATCGCGGTGCCAGGAAGGCGTTTGAGAAGATTGACCTGGATCGCGCCCGGTCCCAGACGCGCCAAGCGATCGAATCCGGATGCGAAGCCCTCCAACGATTCGCCGGGCAGGCCGGCAATGAGATCTGCGTGAACGTCCGCCGATGTTTCCCGGAGGATTGTGGCAAGGTTCTCCGTCGCGCGATCAGCGTCCTGGAAACGCCCGACTTCGCTGCACACCGCATTGTCGAGAGACTGATACCCTATTTCGAAGTGCAGCGAGTCGGGTGGAAACTGCCGGATGCGTTGCAGGAAATCGTCCGGGAGGAGATCCGGCACCAGTTCAAAGTGAAGGAAGAGTCCCTTTCGTAAGTTAGACAGGAAGAAGTCCAGAATAGGCAGAGAAGTACGCATGTCCGCATTGAATGAGCGGTCAAGGAACTTGAACCGAGTGGCCCCGCGGTTCATCAGGGCGCGCAGTGCATCGATGGTGTTCTCCAGCGGGAATTGCCGGATGCCGGGGTTGGTTGCCGAGAGACAGTACTCGCAACTAAAGGGGCAGCCTCGAGTGGCTTCGAAGTACAGCGTTCGGCGTGCGATGTCGGTTGCTGAGTACTCGTCATACGGCATCGTTATATCCGCAAGCCTGAGGCATGACGTTTCGATGCGCTTGCGCTGAGGCGGCTGATGGCCGAGGAGAACCGACTGGCATATTTCGCGGAAGACATGCTCGCCCTCACCGGACACGACAAAGTCCGCAGCTTGCACGGCCGGTTCAGAATCGGGCGCGTGCCCTATCTCAGGGCCGCCTAGAACGATGCACAGGTCAGGGGCCAGGGCCCGGAGGATAAGGACCATGTTTCTGGCCTGCGCAAGGTTCCATATATGAACGCTGACGCCGACGACTCTTGGATGCTCTGAAAGAATGCGTTCGGCGGCGTCAACGGGGGCACAAAGGAGGTCAAACTCAAGCAGAGCACACTCAGTTCGGAATTCCCCGAGGTTCGCCCGGAGATACCGGAGTCCGAATGCGGGGTGGATGTACTTTGCATTGAAAGCTGTCAGAACAATGCGATGCATCCGGGAATACTAGCATGTTGCATGAGGGTGGGGAATCGCCCTTTTGGCAATTGCCAGACGGGGGCTGGTTTGGGTTACAATCCCGACCCAACTCGGGGGGGAGCATTCGGCCATAGGGCGAATAGCTG
>CAZWPN010000145.1:0-8708 GCA_964635275.1 uncultured Victivallales bacterium
TCGATCGGCGGCAGAGGCGGATTCACTCGCCTTGGAGACAAACAGGAGCCCAGCCCTGCTCCGTGTTCGATTCTCCGCGCCTCCGCGTCTCAAGCAAAGCGGGTGGTGAATCCGATTCATTGGACCCAATGCCGGAATTCTCACGAATTACGCTATGGGGAGACGGAGCGGAACTGGTAACAGTTCCGGTGTGCTGATATATGCAAGCTGCAGCCGCTTCTCGATCGGGGACGGGAGTCGGTATTCGGGAGAAGAGAATCGAGGACGACGAGGAGGACGAGTACGATTCGGGATGCACGTCAGCGGGTCACCGGGTCACCGAGTCGCAGGAAACGCCGGCCATGTCTGGCCGGCGGCAGAGCACGGCAGAGGACTGCCGTGGCTACAAAGCGGAGCGGAGCCACTGTAGCCCCGGCAGTCCTCTGCCGGGTGTGATCTTCCTTTGCGATCTTAGCGGCCTTGGTGTTCAGAACCTCTGGATGCGAGAAGAGATTTGAACAGAAGGAAGTGAAGGTAGCGAAGGGGAACGGACGCCGGCCAGACAAGCGCTTATCGATGAAGTGAGTCGTTTAAGGGTAGGGGTCGATCAGAACCGTAGTTTCTACCCACGTTTGTGGATATCAAGACGCGCCAACGATGCCTGCTGGCCGTGCCAAGGTAGAAACCGAGTGCCCGATTTCTTCAGGGACTACAGCAGCACGGGCTCGTCTGCCGGCACATGGACGGTCAACACGGCTGGCACGTTTTGACCTGCACCAGGAGCCCTTAGCATGCGTAACCCTCCAACAGGTCGACTTGGCGTGAGAGGCTGGGGCGCATTCGCACTTGGCGTTGCGATCCTTATTGCTTCCGTACTCGTGAGTCGTTTCAGAGGCGTTGTCACGCCTTTCCTGGGCAGCATGATCTTAACCGTGATCGTGCTTCCGGTCCTGTTACTCATCCTTGTTGTTGTGAGCCGATCACGTCTTGCTGAGCGAGTGAAGTCCCCTGTCGCTTTCGGTGTCGCTCTCCTTCTGTCTGTCCCGGTCCTTTGCTGGACGATCACAGGGACCGACTATCACCTCGTGAAGCAGTTTCCACTTGGAGACGGTCGCTCGATGTCCGTGTTGGAGTATCAACTCGCTGACCAGGTAGTTCGTGTCTGCTACTCCGTGCGGCAGGATCGTGCGGCCATCAAGCCAGTCATCATCGGAGTCCAAGGCATACGAGCAACGGCAACGTACGACGTTGTTGTGACCCAGCAAAGCGATCTCGTTGCGCTCGTCGAGAAGTCGAGGCCGGAGGTTGTCCTTGCCATTCATGACTTCACCACGCGCAAGTCATGGCCTTTTCAAGACGGTAGCAGAGACCATTCAAAACCTGACATCGGTCCAGGTCTATTGCGTGAACTGCAAGCCCACCATCCATCACGAGCCTATCGTCTGGCTTCACGGACTGTGCCCGAGATGATCGGGCAACCATGACAAGTGGACCTTCGTCTCCCCCGGTCGCCCTACGCCAAGCTCACGATCCTCGACCTCAAGAAGGAGCACCAGAGGTGCCATCCCAGGGAAGACGTGTGTTGCCTGAATCGGCCGTTTGACGACCAGGGACAGGAATGAGTACACTTGGAGACGGAAGCCGTTGAAACCATCTTGTTTCATGCGGAACTGGGGGATTGGTACTGGGTTGGCAGTGAAGCGATGGTGTATGAGATTGCGAACCTCGCCGATTTTGAGCGACGCGGCCGTGTGTTGGAGTTGTTGGGTGGGGTACGGGAATGGATTCGGACTGATGCGATTGAGAGGCATCGCGTGGAGGCATTGATGGCGCTTGGATTCAAGCCGCTCGATGCGATGCATGTGGCGAGTGGGGAGAGTGCAGAGGTTGAGGTCGTTCTCACTACCGATGACCGTTTGCTCAGAACTGCTCAGCGGCGAGCGGGTGAGTTGAGTGTGCGGGTGGCCAACCCGTTGCGATGGCTGGAGGAACAAATCCGATGAATACAGAGACGTTGACGCCGAGCGAAGTCCGAACTCGCGGCTTCCAGGTTTTGAATCGTGAGTTGGGAACGGTTGGGTTTCTCAAGTTCATGCATCAGTTTGAGAAAGGCCGTGGGGACTATTCCCGCGACCGTCATGCGCTGGTGGATAGTTTGACTCTTGATACGATTATGGACGGCATCAAGCGCAATCGCGTGAGACGACGGGCCGCTGCCTCTTGATGGACTGCAGGCACTGGCGAGGACGCCCCCTCTCTGCCCGGCACCGGACATCCCAAGGAAGGCGACCACGAGCGAAATCCTCTGATGGACGAGAGTCGAGCCACACTGGCGGGTCCAGAATAGTCTCTGCGCGTAGCCTTTCAGTATAGTCTGATTCTCCTTCCATCCCGGCGGCAATCGTCGTAGATTCCGGTCCATCAGGGAAAGCGACTCCTCATGGGCTATTCTCTCACAACCGCGCCAGAAGACGCAGTGCTAGGAAACTCTTTTGCAGACCCGAAAACGCACACCCCCTTGCCGCGGGTGAAGGAACGTGGCCAGAAATCAGGCGCAAACGCGCTCCCCACGTACTCGTACACGCCGATCTCCCAGTTTCCAGACACCCAAGTGCTCCATTTAGGGTGAGTCGTTTAAGGGTAAGGGTGGCGGTTAATTAAGACAGACGCAGTTAAGTGTCCTTTGCACCAGTGGCCGACCCGCTGCCAGATCAATCGATGATAGTGTAACCGGCCTCACGGTGTTGTGTCAGGTCGAGGCCGACCCGCTCCTCATGTTCGGAGACTCGCAGTGGGATGACCAGGCCGACCAGTTTGAAGAGAGCCCATGATGCTGCAAAGGAATAGGTGCCGCAGATCAGTACCGCTTTGAGCTGGGTCCAAAGCAGGGCGGGATTGCCATGGAGCAAACCGTTGGCGCCGCTGGTGTTGACGGATGTGGAGGCCCAGATGCCGACCGCCAGTGAGCCCCAGATGCCGCCAACGCCGTGAACGCCGAAGGCGTCGAGTGAATCGTCGTAGTTGAGGCGTGCCTTGATGGCCGTGACGGTCATCCAGCAGATGACGCCACTGCCCGCGCCGATCCAGAGTGCGCCGCCAAGGTTGACGAAGCCGGCTCCCGGCGTAACGGCAGCCAACCCGGCGACGGCACCCGTGATCATGCCCAGCGTGGTCGGCTTGCCGAAGCGGACCCAATCGAGGATTGACCATATCAACCCGGCGGCGGCACCTGCGGCGTGCGTCACGAGGAAGGCATTGACGGCGATGCTGTCGGCGGCCAGGGCGCTGCCGGCATTGAAACCGAACCAGCCGAACCACAACAGGCCGGCGCCGAGCGCCGCGAGCGGCAGATTGTGCGGCGGCGATATGCGATCGGGATAGCCGATGCGCCGTCCGAGCACGAGTACTGCAGCGAGCGCCGCCATGCCGGCGCTGACGTGCACGACAAGTCCGCCAGCGAAGTCGAGTGCGCCCATCTGGCGGAGGAACCCGCCGTTGCCCCAGACCCAATGCGCGATGGGATCATAGACGACCGTGGCCCACAGCAGGCTGAATACGCAGAGGGCGGAGAAGCGGATCCGCTCGGCAAATGCGCCGATGATCAACCCCGGCGTGATGACTGCGAACATCATCTGGAAGATGACAAAAGCGGTGTGCGGAATTTTGGGCGCGTAGAGGGATGCCTCCATGCCCACATCCTTGAGTCCCATCCAGTCGAGATTGCCTATGACGCCGCCTGCATCGGGGCCAAATGCCAGGCTGTAGCCGAAAAACAGCCATTGGAGGCTGACCAGGCACATGATCATGAAGCATTGCATGAGAATGGAGAGGATGTTCTTGCGACGTACCAGCCCGCCGTAGAAGAAGGCGAGTCCCGGCATCATAAGCATGACCAGCGCCGCGGCAAGCAGAACCCATGCGGTGTCGGCGGCCGTGATAGTGGATGCCGTGGTGGAGGCGACTTCAGCGGCACCAGCGGATGCCGGTCCGGCCGCCAGCAAAATGGCGGCCACTGCGAATAGACGACGTGCGAGTATCTCTTTCATCTTTCCGTTGCTCCTTTCTTGAGGATTGTCCCTAACGAACAAAGCCGAAGGGAGTCGCGCGAATGCGCGCAACCCCCTCCGGCGACATCGTTTCTGCCGTGTTGAGTTTCCGCCTTGAGTAGATCCTACCCTATGGCGGTTCCACCCGTTTCTCCTGTGCGTATGCGAATGCACTCGGCCATATCCATGACGAATATCTTGCCATCGCCCACCTGTCCGGTACGTGCTCCGCCAACGACGGCGTCAATGGCGGGCTGCAGGAAGGCATCGTTGACAGCGATCTCCAATTTGACTTTCTTAAGGAGGGTTCCAGCCTCCTTGTGGCTGCGGTACACCTCGGCGATGCCCTTCTGCCGTCCCCGTCCTACGACGTTGCTGACGGTTACAAGGTGGATTTCCTTTTCGGTCAGGCGGGCGAGGACTTCGTCCACCCGGTCCGGCTGGATGATGGCGATGATGTATTTCATGTGGATCCTACGGGAAGTTGATGTCCAACTGGGTGGTGAAGGTGTTGGACCCGGCGAGGCTGGGCTCCTCCCACCTATCATATCCGAAGATTACCGACACGTTCTTCGAGAAGGCCCATGCGACGCCGAAGCTCAGGCCGCTGAGGGCGTTTCCGCCTCCCTGGTAGTCGACGGCCACCCAGAGCTTGTCGGAGATCTCGCTCATGGTGCGATCCCAGGATGCAAGAATGCCGCTGCCGGCGCCATCGCCGTCCGTATCGAGGAGCACGTCATCGTTGCCTACGTAGTAGCCCGCCGAGAAGCGGCCGAGAACCGGAATGGTTTTCGCCACTAGTCCGTAGACGATGTTCTGGTCGGTGCGGGTGGGGCTGCTTTTCTTCGCATTTGTGCCGAAGTTGAACCCGCCCAGCGCCAGAGCCGGCGAATGGGCGAAAAGTGCGCCCTCGGCGATGCCCACCTTCGCGTTGAAGTAGAGAGGATCGTCGTCGTAATCCGTTCCGTTGACCAGGTAGTCTACGCCGATCTCGGCTTTGATGAGCTCAAACGGCAGGATGCCGACGGTGAGGCCTGCGTCATACACGTTTGGATCCCGCTCTCCGGCGGCGAACTCCCCGTCGCTTGAAGCCCTGATGTAGTTGTCCAGTCCGAGATGCCAGACGTTGAATCCCTGAATGTCTGTTGAGGGGATCCAGATCTGGGTTGACGGTGTTGCGCTACCGGTGTTGGCGGTGCCTGCGTAAAGTGCGCCGGCCATCATTATTCCTGCGATCATCTTCTTCATGTTATTACTCACTCTCTTATGTTGATTTGTCCGTTGCCTATTTCCATGTGCCCTCGTACCTGCGCGTCTACCCGATGGCGGTTCCACCCGTTTCTCCGGTGCGGATGCGGACGCACTCCGCCAAGTCGAAGACGAATATCTTGCCATCGCCGACCTGTCCGGTGCGTGCTCCGCCCACGACGGCGTCAATCGCAGGCTGCAGGAAGGCATCGTTGACAGCGATCTCCAATTTTACTTTCTTAAGGAGGGTTCCAGCCTCCTTGTGGCTGCGGTAGACCTCGGCTATTCCTTTCTGGCGGCCGCGGCCTACCACGTTGCTGACGGTCACGAGGTGGATTTCCCTTTCGGTCAACTTGTCGAGGATCTCGTCAACCCGGTCCGGCTGCACAATTGCGATGATGTATTTCATGTTCTTCCCTTTCGCTTAATCGAGCGTGGTGTAGGCGGCTTCCTTGTGCTGGGTGAGGTCGAGACCTACTCGTTCCTCGTGGTCGCCGACGCGCAGCCCCATCACCTTATCCAGGACCTTGAGGAGCACGAAAGTGACGACCAGCGAGTATACGAGGGTTATGGCTGTGGCCTTGAGCTGAATAACGAACTGCGCCGGGTTGCCGTAGAAGAGGCCATCCGCGCCGGCTGCATTGACTGCCTTTGTGGCGAACAGGCCGGTGGCCAGAGCCCCGAGAATGCCGCCGACGCCATGTACTCCGAATGCGTCAAGGGAATCGTCATAGCCGAGCCGCACTTTCATGAAGGCCACGGACCCGTAGCACACCAGGGCAGCCAGAATGCCGATGGCGAGTGCGCCGAGAACCGTTACGAAGCCCGCCGCCGGGGTTATGGCCACGAGTCCTGCCACGGCTCCGGTGATGAAACCCAGCACGGTCGAGCGCGAGGCGAAGAACCTGTCCAGGACAGCCCATACGAGGCCGGCCGTTGCCGCTGCGATATGCGTGGCGATGAATGCGCTGGATGCCAGTCCGTTGGAAGCGAGCGCGCTGCCGGCGTTGAAACCGAACCACCCGAACCAGAGCAGGGCGGCGCCCAGGACCGCAAACGGCAGGTTATGGGGCGGCGAGATGCGGTCGGGGTAGCCGATGCGCTTGCCCAGCATCAGTGCGCAGACCAGTGCGGCGATGCCTGCGTTGATGTGCACCACCGTGCCGCCCGCGAAGTCCAGCGCGCCCATCTTGCGGAGGAATCCGCCCACGCCCCATACCCAGTGCGCCACGGGGCAATAGACGAGCGTGGACCACAGGACGATGAACGCGCAGTAGGCGCCGAACTTCATCCTCTCGGCGAAGGCGCCCAGTATGAGGGCTGGCGTAATGATGGCGAACATCATCTGGAACGCCATAAACAGAGAGTGGGGGATGGTGGCCGCATAGTCGGCGTTGGGCGCTTCGCCCACTCCCCGGAGCCCGAGCCACGAGAGGTCTCCGATCAGGCCCCCCTTGTCAGGACCAAAGGCCAGGCTGTATCCGAAGAGCACCCACAGGACGGAGACAATGGACACTGCGATCATGCACTGCATCATGATTGACAGTACGCTTTTGCGCCGCACGAGTCCTCCGTAGAAGAAGGCCAGGCCCGGAGTCATGAGCATGACGAGGGCCGTGCTGATGAGCAGCCAGGCGGTGTCTCCTGTGTCGATCTTGGGTGCCGCAGCGGCATCCTGCGCCAGACAGGTCCCCGCCAATAGCGGCAATGCCAGCGCTATGTTCCCTAGAGCCTTCCAACCTGATCTCATCGTTCGTCCCTGCCTTCCCTTTTGTCGCCCCACACCATGCGAAGCGCGGTTCATCCATTGGCATATCGCGTGCCAACCGGCGCACAAAGGTGTAAAGGGTTTGCCGGCAGCATGTTGCGCAGCATAGGCCTCGCAATGGCGTCCCAATCGGGGCATACGCAATTGTCATTGCGCATAAGAAACGATACATAAATGTAGCGCCCTTAGCCTGACTATGGAATGGGAAGAGTGGTCTCCCAAAACACACTCACAGACTCCCGCACATGCACACTTCGGTTGCGGGCGTAGCCCGCCTTTGTGTGTTCCGCAGGTGGGGCGAGCTCTCCGAGCGAGCCGTAAACAAAGGACGCACACGGGTCCGCGGAAAGGTTTGCCTTCCTTAGCCGAGGATCAGGGTGGTCTCTGGATGCCCACAGCACGTTTGCGTGGACGGCCTGCGATCGAGTTTTACGCGGGGCGCTCGTCAGGCCGGAGTCTGGCCTCGTGTCCGATCTTGCGGACGAAGTCCTGGATTGCCTGGACGGTTTGGGTATTGCCGTCAAACTCCATTCTGATCTGGCGCGAGGCGAGGTCCACGCGGATGTCGCTGACGCCATTCAGCCGGCGGCCGAAGCGCTCTATGGCGTGAGAGCAGGAGGGGCACCCGAACTCCACCATCTCGAGAATGGCAGTATGGATTTTCGGGTTGGCAGTCATCGTTGGAGGATCGTATTGAAGCGAGGCGTTCGGCACAACGCTGAAATCAGTTATTCGCACTCCCACACTCCCAGACTCCCACACTCCGGCCCTGGACGTCACCCAGTCACGGGGTCACGGGCGCGGCGGAGACGCCGGCGACACGCCGGCTACTAGTGTGGAGGAATCCGCCTCTTTTGTAGTAGCCGCCCTGTGGGCGGCGGCCGCATAGCGCGCAAGCCTTACTTCGTCTTTCTACCTCGTCTTTCTACTTCGTCTTTCTTTGTAACTGCGGTACGGGTCGGTTGACGACTACGCCGACGACTACGGTGGACGAATTCGGAATTCCCCTCGTTACCCGGAGTTTTAACTGCGAAAGGCGCGAAATACACGAAAGGGGAATTCGTTTCCTTTCTTCTTTTCGCGTTTTTCGTGTGTTTCGTAGTTAATCCGCTCCCCTCCTGAGTGGTTACCCCTATACAAACTCTTTCCATGGTTGGACAAATCGTCGTAAGGCGTTGGCAATAAACGCTTACACAGCGCTAGGACTCTCACGCATGAAAGGTTTACGGCGGAAAGAGGTTGCAATTCTCATCGCATTAGGAGTATACTAGAATAATGAGAGAGGGTGTAAGAGCTTGCGCATGGGTCAGTGGCGTGGTTGACGCGACCGCCTTGTCGCGCGCAGCGGGCCGACCGTCTGGCTGCATATCCCCCCCCCCCCCGAGTTTCGCGGATAGCCTCGCGGGCATTTGCGGAGCTTTCTCGCGGTCTTCCGGCCTCCTTGGCATCCCCATCTTTTGCGCGTCCCGTGTTCAGTCATCAGCTCTCTTGGGTCCTGCGTCCTGAGTCCGAAGTTGTGCCGGCAGCGATCCGGCCAGATCAAACCGCTTTTTGCCAAAGGGAAAACACGATGAAGAAGCAGACAGGGAACGGGAACGGTTTTCGGGTGGGCTTCCATCCTTCCAATCTTCCATCCTTTCTTGTTTCTGGCAATTCAACGTCCAACG
>CAZWPN010000146.1:0-8688 GCA_964635275.1 uncultured Victivallales bacterium
CTTGGCATGAGCCCACCCTCTCATTCGGCCGCCTCGCCGTCAACTCTATACTTGTAAGTTACAGTCTGACCCCGTCAGTCTCGGGACGCATCCCAACGCGCCTCGCAAGTTCGGCCTGCGTCAGGTGCCGTATCCGGCGCAGTTCGCGAATGTTCCCGGCGATGCGTTGCGGCAGCGCCGCTTCCTGTGGCGAGGGCTGTCGGAAATTCATGTTGATATGCATAGTAACAATGATCATTACTGTCACCATGAATTTGCTGTTCCAAAATCCTCGAAATCCTCGCCAAGCGCTGTGCTACCGGCGGGACCCAATGCAGACAGCCTTTCGGCAGCGGCTCCGCCCGCCCGCTTCGCCCTACCCCAGCGAGTCTCGCAACTCGCCGCCTAGTCGCGTCGATTAAGCGAGTCGTTTAAGGGTATCCGACTAAAAGTGTCGGTTAAGAGTGCGCGTAAGTGTCCGCTGTACTACACTTACCCGCCTTCCTTAAACGCCACACTTGCTCGAATACGCTTAACCGAGTCGCTTACACGATTCCTCCTGTCAGACCGGCCACAAGACCTGGGTGCACCTACATCAAAGCCGGAAGAACTATGTGCAACACAGGGTTTCGGGGTGTTTCCTTGCTCTTGGCTGCGGTTTTGCCTATGTTGTGCGCCTTTGGGAGGAGTTCCCGCGCCATGACAGTCCGAGTACGATTTGCCCCGAGCCCGACCGGTAACGTCCACATCGGCAATATCAGAGCCGCCATCTTCAACTGGCTCTTCGCCAGACACGAGGGCGGCAAGTTCCTGTTGCGGATCGAGGATACCGACCGCGAACGCTCCACCCCGGAGGCCATCGAAACCCTTTTGGAGGCCATGCGCTGGCTCCAACTGGATTACGATGAACCGGCCGTCTACCAATCCGCCATGCTACAGGCCCACCGCGATGCGGCCCAGCGCCTCATGGATGAGGGCAAGGCGTACGTGTTCAGAAAGAACCCCGATGAGAAACCCGCCATCTGCTTCCGTATCCCGTACGGGTCCGACGCCGGCGGGTGCATCCGCACCACCGGAACAGTAACCGCGGATTGTCACCACGACACCCCTGTCACCGTGAGCGCGTCCGGCATCCGCTATGCCGTTCCCGGCCGTCAGGGCGCCGCATCCCCGGTGGAAACGTGTCTCGCCGGCCACCAGGACTTGAAACTCTTCAACGCCGCCGGCGCCTGCATCTTCGACCTGAAGGATCGCCTCGACGCCATCCTCAACAAAGGTGAAAGCTTCTCATCCCAGGAAGTCGCCCACCTGACCTTCACCCGCCGCGAGGTGGTTTTCAGGGACCAGGTAAAGGGGGAACTGGCCAAACCGCTCGACGGAATGAAGGACCTTGTTATCGTCCGGTCCGATGGCTCGCCAGTGTTCCACCTGGCCAACGTATGCGACGATATCGCCATGGGCATCACGCACATCATCCGGGGCGACGACCACGTCGAGAACACATACCGGCACGTCCTGCTGTTCGACGCTCTCGGCGCCCGCCCGCCAGCCTATGCGCACCTGCCGATGATCGTCAATCAGCATGGCAAACCCTACAGCAAGCGCGACGGCGACGCCTATATCGGCGATTTCCGCACCCGCGGATTCCTCGCCGATGCGCTTTTCAACTACCTCTCACTGCTTGGCTGGTCGCCGGGCGATGACCGGGAAAAGATGACCCGCCGCGAGATGATTGAAGCCTTCACTTTGGATCGCGTGAAAAGCGGGCCCGCCCAGATGGATCTGCGCAAGCTGACCCATCTCAACGGACAGTACATCGCGGACCTGCCTTTCGAGGTGTTCGTGGCAGAGGTCCGCAAGGCGCTCGAAGGCCGGCCGTGGGCCGCGGCGGCCGACGAGGCATACTTCCGCCAGGTCTGCACCCTCATGCGGTCGCGGTTGAGCCTGTTTCCCCAGGCATACGAGTGGGAGCATTTCTTCATCGCCATGCCGGCCTACGATGAGAAGGCCGTTGGTAAACTCCTGCGCAAGCCGGAGACGCGCCCGCTCCTGACGTCGCTGCGCAACCGCCTGGCTGCCGGCGACTACACGGAGGCGGCGATCGAAAAACACATCCGGGAGACGGAGCGTGAGGCCGGGCTCGGCGAAGGAAAGCTGAACCAGCCGGTGCGCGTGGCTGTCAGCGGGTCCACCATTGGGGCCGGCCTCTACGAAATAATGTCCCTGCTGGGCCGCGACCGCGTGCTGGCCCGCCTGGATCACGCAGCAGCCAATCTTTGCATCTGAGGGAGGGTGTAAACACCATGACCGATCCTTTATTTGACCAGCCTTCCGACTTCATCCGCGACATCGTGGCCGAGGATCTCCGCACCGGCAAACACGGGACCATCGTCACACGCTTCCCCCCGGAGCCTAACGGCTACTTGCACATCGGGCATGCCAAGTCCATCTGCCTGAATTTCGGGATCGCTGAAGAAAACAAAGGACGATGTCACCTGCGGTTCGACGATACCAATCCCGAGAAGGAGGATGTGGAATACGTCGAGGCCATCAAGCATGACGTGAGGTGGCTCGGTTTCGACTGGGGCAAACACGAGTACTATGCCAGCGACTACTACGGTTTCCTGCACGACGCCGCCGTCGAGTTGATCCGCAAGGGCCTCGCGTATGTTTGCTCAATGAGTTCCGAGGAATTCAAAGCCTACCGCGGATCGCCGCCCGAGCCCGGCCGCGAGAGCCCGTGGCGAAACCGCCCCATCGCCGAAAGTCTGGACATCTTCCGCCGGATGCGCGAAGGCGAGTTCGAGGAAGGGCAATGCGTCTTGCGCGCGAAGATCGACATGGCCTCGCCCAACATCCACATGCGCGACCCCGTGATCTACCGCATCAAGAAGGCCGACCACCACCGCACGGGCGCCACATGGTGCATCTACCCGATGTATGACTTCGCGCACGGCATATCGGACGCCATCGAAGGCATCACCCACTCCATCTGCACACTCGAGTTCGAGGTCCACCGGCCGCTATACGACTGGTTCCTGGCCAACGTTACCGTGCCCTGCCGCCCGCGCCAGATCGAATTCGCGCGCCTCAATCTGACATATACGGTGATGAGCAAGCGCAAACTGCTGGAACTCGTCAAGGGCGGATTCGTGCGAGGCTGGGATGACCCACGCATGCCCACGGTCGGCGGACTGCGGCGGCGGGGATACACGCCCGCTTCCATCCGGGCGTTCAGCCGCCGGATCGGAGTGACCAAGTTCGACAGCCTCACCGACGTCGTCCTGCTGGAGCACTGCATCCGCGACGAGTTGAATCTCTCAGCCAACCGGGTCATGGCCGTTCTGAAGCCGCTCAAAGTTGTCATCGAAAACTACCCAGAGGGCCAAACGGAGGAACTCGAAGCCGTCAACAACCCGGAAAATCCCGCTGCAGGAACCCGGCCGGTTCCGTTCTCCCGCGAGCTATTCATCGAGCGCGACGACTTCATGGAGAACCCGCCCAAGCAGTTCTTCCGGCTGGCGCCAGGCCGGGAAGTCCGCCTGCGGTATGCCTACCTGATCACCTGCCGCCAGGTGATCAAGGACCCCGCGACCGGCGAGCCCGTTGAACTGCGGTGCACTTATGATCCCGCCACCCGCGGCGGCAACACCCCGGACGGACGCAAGGTGAAGGCGACCATCCATTGGGTTTCCGCTCCGCACGCCGTTCCGGTCGAGGTCCGGCTCTATGACCGGCTTTTCGGCGTGGAGGAACCGGATGACGTGGCAGAAGGCGCCGACTACAAGGCCAACCTGAACCCCACCTCACTGGAGACTCTCACCGCCCAGGTGGAACCCGGCGCAGTCTCGTGCGTCGTCCCGGGAGAGACGCGACTGCAATTCGAGCGCAAGGGGTATTTTTTTGCGGACCCGCTCGACTCGAAACCGGGGTGCCCGGTCTTCAACCAGATCGTTCCGCTCAAGGACTCATGGACCAAGGTCGCCGGCGCCAAGGCAGGGCCGAGATGAGCGAAACCACCGCAGCCGCACCCGCCCGGCCGCCGCAACGCATCGCGGCCATCGTAGGCCGGCCGAACGTCGGAAAGTCGGCGATCTTCAACCGGATCATCAGGCGGCGCCTTGCCATCGTCCACGCCCAGAGCGGCGTCACGCGCGACCGCCTGATCGCCGAGGCCATCTGGGAGAACCGCCGGTTCGACTTGATTGACACCGGCGGGATTCTCGGCATGGACCGGGCCCGGTCACGCGACGAAATCGAAGCGGCGATCCGACGTCAGGCCGAGGCCGCCATGGACGATGCTGCCGTCGTCATAATGGTGGTTGATATCACAGCGGGGGTCACCCCCATGGATGCAGAAGTCAGCCGCATGCTCCATCGGCGCGGCTTGCCGACCGTGGTAGCCGCCAACAAGGCCGACAACGCTTCCCTGGATTCTCTCGCCGCCGAATTCGAGTCGTTAGGCTTCCCTATTTTCCCGGTTTCAGCCCTGCACGACAGGGGGTTCGCCGCCCTCATGCCCCCAGTTATCGCGGCGCTCCCGAATGTCCGCAACACCACGATTGAGCGTCCGTTGAAGGTCGCCATCGTGGGCCGGCCGAACGTTGGTAAATCCTCCTACGTTAACCGCCTGCTCAAGAGCGATCGGGTAATCGTTTCCGACGTGCCAGGAACCACCCGCGACAGCATCGCCGTCCCGTTCGCCGTGGGCGCGGGCGAGCAGGCCCGCCACTACGTGCTGATTGACACCGCCGGCATGCGGCGGGTAACCAAGATCGATAATTCCGTCGAGCGGTTCGGCCTGTTCCGCGCCGAGGAGAGCGTCAGCCAAGCCAACGTGGCCGTGCTCGTTCTCGACGCCGTCCAGCAGCCGACAGAACACGACAAGAAGGTGGCCGCACTGGTCAATCAGCACGAAAAAGGCTGCGTGCTGCTGATTAACAAGTGGGACCTCGAAGAGAGCGACAAGGACGCCTACATCAAGGAAGTTCACTGGCGCCTGCCGTTTATGACCCATTGCCCCATCGTCTTTGTCTCGGCCAAGACGGGCTTCAATATACGGAAGAGCATTGAGGTCATTGATCTCGTCGCAGCGCAGGTTCGAGCCACCTTGCCGACAGGACTCCTGAACCGCACCCTGGTGGAAGCATACGAGCGCACCCCGCCACCCATGGTGCAGGGAAAACGGCTGAAGCTTTTCTACGCCACCCAGGTCGGCGTCGAGCCTGTCCGTATCCGCCTTTTTGTAAACGAGCCTAACCGCCTTGTGCCTGCATACAGGGAATACCTCATCCGCATCTTGCGGGAGCGTTTCGGCCTGGAAGGCGCTCCGATCGTCCTGCAGTTTGTGGGCCGGACACGGAAAGAAGAGTCCCGCTGACCGCTTCGAGCGGCGGACAGAACGAAGTGGCCTTTTTGCTTGGGTTTTGCCAACTCCCAATATGTAACTGCTTGCAGTTTGGCGTCTTCGGCGCCCCCCATCCGAATGTCAAGCCCACCCCACATATTGTGAACTTTTTCTTATTTTCACTTGAAACACACTACCGGTAGGGGTATTAGTCTGCCGCAACTTAGAGTTGAAATCTGTGTTTCGTGCGTATGCAAAATATCGTCCCATGACGGGGCGGGTGATGATTTGAGAAGGAGACGCGACCATGCTTGACGCCAGAGATAGCCTTGAATTGAAAGATGATGTTCAGACCGCCAAGGGACGGGGATCCCGCAGTCGCACTGTCGTCCGCCGCGGGGAAGCTGACCGCAGAACCCGGTCCAACGGGATGCGGATAGCGCATGTCATGAGCAAGCCCGGCGTGAATCCGTTCGACGAGATTGAGTGGGAGAGCCGCAAGGCGTCCATCTCGGACGACAAGGGCAAACCCGTTTTTGTCCAGGAGGATGTTGAAGTCCCGAAGTCCTGGTCCATGCTGGCAACCAATGTCGTCGCCTCCAAGTATTTTTACGGGCAGGCGAATACGGATCAACGGGAGAAGTCGGTCCGCCAGCTCGTACATCGGGTGGCCCGGGCCATTGCGGACTGGGGGCTCAACGCGGGCTATTTTGCCTCTTCTGAAGACGCAGAAACGTTCTATGCCGAGTTGGCAACGCTTTGCGTGAACCAGTACGGATCGTTCAACAGCCCCGTCTGGTTCAACGTCGGTCTCTACCAGGTGTACGGGTACACATCCAACACACGGACCAGCTTCTGCTGGAACGAGGAATCGGGGCAGATCGTCCGCGCAGAGAACTCGTACAAACAGCCTCAGGGCTCCGCCTGCTTCATCCAGGCCGTGGAAGACACGATGGAAGACATCATGCGGCTGGCGACCACGGAAGCCATGCTGTTCAAGTACGGCTCCGGAACGGGCACCGACCTGAGCACCCTGCGCAGCAGCCGGGAGAAGCTCTCAGGCGGCGGGACCCCGTCCGGCCCCCTCAGTTTCATGCGAGTCTTCGATCAGGTCGCCGCTGTGATCAAGTCCGGCGGCAAGACGCGGCGCGCCGCCAAGATGCAGAGCCTGAAGGTGGACCACCCCGACATCATGGAGTTTATTAACTGCAAGACGAAGGAAGAGAAGAAGGCCTGGGCTCTCATAGAACAAGGGTACGACGGATCCATGGGCGGCGAGGCCTACGAGTCGGTCATGTTTCAGAACGCTAACCTGTCCGTACGGGTCAGCGATGAGTTTATGCAGGCGGTCGAGAACGACGGCCAGTGGAAGACGCGCGCCGTTGTGTCGGGCGAGCCCGTCAACACGTTCAAGGCGCGGGAGATGATGCGAAAGATCGCCGAAGGCACCCACACATGCGGCGACCCGGGCATGCAGTACGACACGACCATCAACCGCTGGCATACCTGCCTGAACTCGGGCCGCATAAACGCGAGCAACCCCTGCTCAGAGTTTATGTTCGTGGACAACAGCGCCTGCAACCTCGCATCGCTGAACCTGATGAAGTTCGTTGACGAGGCAGGCTCATTCGACGTCGAGCGCTTCCAGCATGCAGCGCGCATCTTCATCATCGCGCAGGACATCCTCGTGGACGCCTCCAGTTACCCCACGCCAACCATCGCGGAGAATTCCCACCGCTTCCGCCCGCTGGGTTTGGGGTACGCCAACCTCGGCGCGCTCCTCATGCGCATGGGGTTCCCCTACGACAGCGACGAAGGCCGCTCCTACGCCGGCGCGGTGACCGCCCTTATGACCGGCAGCGCGTACGCAACGTCCCAGGAAATGGCTCGCGTGAAGAAGCCCTTCGACGGCTACGAGGCCAACCGGGATTGCATGCTCAACGTGATCCGCATGCACGAGCGCGCGTCGGAGGCGCTCGACAGCACGCTGTGCCCTCCCAACATCCTCAAGGCCGCCCATCAGATCTGGCGGCATGTAGCCGAAACCGGACCGAAGTGCGGTTTCCGCAACGCACAAGTCTCGCTGCTCGCGCCCACAGGAACCATCGGTTTTATGATGGACTGCGACACAACCGGCGTGGAGCCGGACATTGCACTGGTGAAGTACAAGCAACTGGCCGGCGGCGGCATGATGAAAATCGTCAACCGCACGGTGCGCCCGGCGCTGCTGCGCCTCGGATACACGCAGGACGAGGCGGACACGATTCTCAAGTATGTGGATGAGCACGACATGATAGAGGGAGCCCCCGCGCTGAGGATGGAAGATATCGGCGTGTTCGACTGCGCGTTCAAACCAAAGAACGGCTCGCGGTGCATTCCCCACAGGGCACACCTCAAGATGATGGCGGCCGTACAGCCGTTCCTCTCTGGCGCGATCAGCAAGACGGTCAACTTTCCGCCAGAGGCTACAGTCAACGAAATCATGCAGTGTTACATCGACGGATGGAAACTGGGATTGAAAGCGCTTGCAATCTACCGCGACGGATCCAAACGCACCCAGCCGCTCAACACCAGCCAGTCCGGCGCCACGAGTACCGCAGCGGAGAGCAAGCCGGTCGTCTCCGAAGGCCGGCCCGTGAGGCGGCGACTGCCGCTGACCCGCATGTCCATCACGCATAAGTTCGAAGTGGCTGGGCACGAGGGATACCTGACTGTCGGCATGTACGATGACGGGGCGCCAGGCGAACTTTTCATCACCATGGCAAAGGAGGGAAGCACCGTCGGCGGCACCATGGATGCCTTCGGCACGGCGATCTCGCTCTGCCTCCAGTATGGCGTGCCGCTGCGCGAACTTTGCCAGAAGTTCGCCCACAGCCGGTTTGAGCCGAGCGGATTCACCAAGAACTCGGAGATCCCGATGGCAAAATCCATCGTGGACTACATCTTCCGATGGCTGGACTTGACCTTCCCGGGCGGAAAGGCGCGGTTCATGATTCCCGCCTCCAACGACGTGGAGACCGTGGAGATGCTCGCGCCAACCACACCGACAGGGATCTTGGCCACCCCTGGCAGAGAGGCCCGAGTGGATGAGCAATTCTCGCACTATCAGGCAGACGCTCCGGCCTGCGACGTGTGCGGATCCATCACGGTCCGCAACGGAACCTGCTATCGCTGCCACAACTGCGGGAATTCCATGGGGTGTTCGTAAAACTTGGTGTCAGGAGCCAAATCCTCGCCTAAGCGCTGTGCCACCGGCGGGACCCATTGCAAACGGCCTTGCGACAGCGGCGAGCTCGGAGAGCTCGCCCCATAGCTATCAAGCTAAGGAATAGGCGTCTTCGCGATCATTTGTCCTGTTTTGA
>CAZWPN010000147.1:0-8648 GCA_964635275.1 uncultured Victivallales bacterium
GGAATTCCTCCTGGCCCGTGCCTTCCTGCGTTGTCCATCCGAACGCCTTGTGTACGGCATCCGATTGCCCCTTCACTTCGCAGGGGAGATAGCCAATGAATCGCGCGCCCATCTTCTTGACGCCGCTGGCGATCTCCAGCACGAGGTCACGGCGCGAGCAACGACCGGGTCCGGCCAGACGATCGAGCACGCTGTTGGGACTGGAGTAGTAGCCGCTGTTCTGACCGATCGTGAAGACCAGCCAGTCCGCCCCACTGCGTTTGAAATCGGCCAGGAACCGATCCCGGTCGAAGCCGTCTACGGCCCTGTTGACATCCTTAACGCGCCGCCCGCACTGGGGCGGCGGCCCCGGTGGAATCCAATGCACCATCATGCCGAACTTGCCGTCTCGCATCCATGCCGCACGTGATGTTGACATAAACGTCCTTTGCTTGAACGACGCGTGGGTTACATACCCACAAACCCGCAACCCGAAACGGTTTGAAGCTCAGGCGCAACCTGCTACTTGCCCTGGGCGTGTTTCGATACCGAAAGTCGTTTATTCTGCCTGTCGTAGACGAGCAGATGCGGCCACGGCGTGTTGCCCATGTTTACATCGATGACGGCTTGCACGTCCGCGATATTCGAGTGGTCGTAGTCGGCTGTGGTCGCAATCTTGTTTCCCTGGCCATCATGAACCGCCCATGCCATCTGAGGGTACAGCCGGAAGTTGGGATTGCCCTTCAGTCCGCTCTCGATGATCTTCTCGCGCTCCAGCCAACCGAGGTTTTCGCTCCAACTGGGGCGGCCCCAGCTCAAGATGTCGATGTTGCCGCTTTCCAGCAATGCCCTCATCTTCTCGGTCACCGAGTTCCAGTCAACCCTCTGTCCAGTGATGCCGGCGGCCTTGGCGATCTCAGGCATCATCACCGGCATGAGCCTGTGCCAACTATCGCCGGAGTAGAGAATATTCAACCCGGCCGGCGGTGCCGTTTTCCCGGCGGAGTTGGTTGGTGTCGCCGTCGGCGTGGCTGCCGTCGCCTCCGCGCCGCCCGCCAGGAGCGTGGCAGCAACAACAGTGAGGACTGCGAAGTAACGGCGTCTACTCATATCGGTCTCGTTCATTTTGGCACATGTCAACGGTCCTGATTATTCGCTGCGTCTTATACATCCATCGCCTTCAAGATTGCCAGCACCTTCTCGCACACGGCCACGCGCCGCGGATTGACGCCCGGCTCCCACTCGTTGACCCCGTGCCCCAAACGCGGGAGCATGGCGGCCAGCGCCAGCAGCAAGATGTTCAGGCACCGCGGCCGGCAGGCGAAGCTCCAGGGAACGGTTGCTTTCGAATCCGGCGTAGCGCCCTTCGGGCCGGAACCGGAGTTCCGGCCTACTTTCCGTTGTGCACGCCACGCCTGAAGTAGGCCGGATTTCCATATCCGGCCGCGTCGGTCAGCACAGCCTTCAGGATGCGGGCAACACGTCAGTTTACTATGGCGCGGACTGTGTGGGACGGAAGTCCTGCATACGCCATTCGAGCGAGGCCATCCCTCCGAAAGTGTTCTCGTAGAGTTGGAAAGCAACATCAAGATCACCATCTGGAATAAGCCTCTCCCCCATTCCAAACCCGATGGCGCCAAAGGTCCGGTCGCCGATACGGAAATTGGCACGCAAGTGCTTCCGACCCACCACCGATGCAGGCCCCGACCGGCGAACCGCACGCATCCCAAGAACCGGCGCATGGTTGGCCAGCCCGAAAGGAGCCATCTGCTGAATCTCCCGCAGAAGCCGTGTATCCACCTGCTCCGGCGCGACCCAGGCATCTATCGTCAACACCGGCGTCATGTCCCTTCCAGCCAGGCGGGCACGGCACTCCATGTCAAAGGCCTCGCGGAACCATTCATAGTCGGAGCGCCGCACGCGAAGCCCCGCGGCCATGGCGTGCCCCCCATAGGTCACCAACCCCGAACGGCATGCGTGGAGCACCTCCACAATGTTCAACCCCTCGATGCTCCGGCAGGACCCTTGCCCCATGCCGGCGGAATCGAAAGTAATTACAGCCGCCGGACGGCAGTATCTGGAACTGAGGCGAGAGGCGACGATGCCAATGGTGCCGATATGCCAACCATCCCTGGAACAGACCACCCCGCCCTGACGATCGCCACCACCCATTCGTTCCACGATGGTCAGCGCCTCACCCAGAATCTGCTCTTCGATCTCACGGCGCTCGCGGTTGGCAGTCTCGAGAGCTTCCGCCAGTGACCGTGCCACGGTCATCTCCGCCGCAAGCAGCAAGTTCAGCGCGCTCATCGGATCCGCCAGGCGGCCCGCGGCATTCAAGCGAGGCCCGAGAATGAATCCGATGTGGTAGGTGTCCAGAGGAGCCTGCGCGCCAGCCCGCTCCAGAAGGCAGCGCAAACCCACGCATGGCGCGCGATTCAGGCGGGCAAGGCCGTGATGAACCAGTATCCGGTTCTCACCGATAAGCGGCGCAACGTCGGCCACGGTTCCGATGGCCACCCAGTCGAGATAGTGGCGAAGGTCCGGCGGCTCCCCCTCAAACAGGTGACCATCGCGCCCGGCCTTGACAAGCGCGTGACACAGCTTGAAGGCCACACCAACCCCGGCCAACTCATGAAACGCGCCCCCGGCGTTGCGCTTGGGGTTCACAACGGGCGCAGTGTCAACCGGATCACTGGAAAACTCGTGATGGTCAGTGACAATCACTTCCATGCCGGCGGACTGTGCCGCCGCCACCGCCTCACGCGAGCACGATCCGCAGTCCACCGTAACCAGCACATCCGCCGGTCCCGCATCCCGGCAGCGTTCGAGGCCTTCGATAGAAAGACCATACCCCTCATAAAAACGCGTGGGCAGAAAGGGTCTGGCCTTGCCGCCAAGCAATCGGAGAACACGGGTCAGCAGCGCCGCAGCGGTAATGCCATCGGCGTCATAGTCGCCGTAGACGACAATCTGCCGCCCGGCCTTGATGGCGCGCCACAGGCATTCCACGGCACGGGCCATATCCGGCAGCAGGAAAGGATCGGCCATGCCTTTCAGGCTCGGGTGCAGAAAGGTTTGCGCCTGCTCCGGCGTCCCGATGGCGCGCCCGGCCAGGATAAGACCAGCCGGCGGCGACATACCGGCTGCGTCGGATAAAATGGCGGCTACCCCGGTATCCACGGGGCGCGTCAACCACCGTTTGGGCTCACGGGGCATGTCGTCCTGCCATCAGCGGCTGCTCTCTCCGCAGAGAGGTCACCGCAGACAAACGCCGTTCACGCCAACTTCTTGCTGCCCATTTCCGGCCGTTTTCCCTTATGCCACCAGAGCACAACCGGCGTGGCGATGTAGACGGTGGAGTACACACCGGTCAACATGCCGATGAAGAGCGTCAGAGCAAAGTCGTTGACCGAGCCGCCGCCAAAGATCAGCAACATGACGACCGTTATCAGCGCGGTCGTCGAGGTCAACAGCGTCCGGCTGAGTGTCTGGTTGACGCTCAGGTTGCAGATATCCCGGAAGGATTTCGACGGATCAAGCTTCAGATCCTCGCGTATGCGATCAAAGATCACGATGGTGTCATTGACCGAATAGCCGATGATGGTCAGAAGCGCCGCAACGACGGGCAGACTGAACTGCCGGCCGCACAGCGCAAATACACCGGCGGTGACGAGCACGTCATGGAACAACGCCACCGTTGCACCAACGGCGAAACTGAGTTCAAAACGCCAGGACAGATATATGATCATGCCGACCAGCGCCCAGATCATGGCCCACATCGCCTTGCGCTTCAGCTCGTTGCCGACCTGCGCACCCACGGAGTCCTCCTGCGCAACCGCGAAACCGGAGCCGGGGAAATTCTCCGTCAGCGTCTTCTTGATCACCTCAACGGGCTTGACTCCACCCGGCATATCGAGACCCGATTTCACGTGCAGATAGCGATTGCCGCCGGATTCCACCGCGTCCTGATACTGTATTTCCGCGGCGGGCACACCCGCCTTGTCCAACGCCGCGCGGACAGACTCGATCGGCTCCTCCTTTGCGTACGTCATGGTCACCGAAGATCCACCAAGGAAGTCGACGCTGAAGATGGACTGCGGGCTCTTCAGGCCCTTTGCAACCATGAAGCCCCATGTGCCCACAATCACCGCCAGGGAGATGGCGCCCGCCACCTTCTGCCACTTGATGAAGTCTACATTGGTCTCGCCGATGAAGGAGAACATCTTCAACCGGTCTGTACTGGTGTTCTCGCCCATCCGCGCATAGATCATCTTGGTCACGGCCAGCGCCGTATACATGCTAACGATGATGCCGGCGCATAGGGTCACGGCATAACCGCGGATCGGGCCGGAGCCAAATATGAACATGATGACGCCGGTAAGCACCGTGGTCAGGTTGGAGTCAAAGATCGCCAGAAAGGCCCGGTCGTAACCGGCGGTCACCACGCCCCAGAAACGTTTTCCCGTCCGCATCTCCTCGCGCATGCGCTCGAGAACGAGAACGTTGGCGTCCACGGCCATACCAAAGGTAAGGACGATACCCGCTATGCCTGGCATCGTCAGCACGGGCAACTGGATAGGCCCGCCACCCGTGGCTTCGCGCACAAAGATGCTCATGAACCCTGCCGTTGCGATCATGCCCAACGGCAGAAGAACCAGGTTGAGGAACAGCGCAGTACTCGCAATCAAACCGTTGAGCAGATAGTAGCCTGCCATGAAAATGACCACTGCAAGACCGCCGATGAGCGTGGCCATGACGCCGCTCCGGATGGAGTCCTTGCCCAGCGTCGGCGAAACGAATCGGGTCTCCTCAATCTTGACGGGCGCGGGTAGAGAACCGGCTCGCAACACGTTTTCCAGCAGTTTTGCCTCCTGGATCGAGAAGCTGCCGCTGATCTCCGCCTTGCCGCCGTAAATTGCTTCGCGAATGACCGGCGCCGAGTACAGCCTGCCGTCAAGCACTATGGCCAGTTGCCGGTGGGTCTGCGTACCAGGGTTGCGGGCGCCGCCCGGCGCATAGTCGGACGTCACGGTCGCGAAGGTCTTGGCGCCTGCGGAATCGAACACGATGTCCACAACCGGTTGCCCGATGCCGCGGTAATCAACGGAAGCGTCCTTGAGGCGGTCACCAGTCAATTCGCGCTTGCGAGCGACAAAAACGGGGCGAAACCCCTCATCCCCCTGCTTGCCGATCTTCTCCAGCATGAACTCGTATTCCGCCCTGGGGGCGCGGAACCGGCTCACACGCTCACGCCACGCAGCATCCCTCTTCGCCTCCGGGAACGCGGGGTCCGTAATGTACACATTCTCGTTGCCAATCCGGCTCTGACGATAACCTTCCGGCGACACGTTGTCCTGAAAGAGCTTCGCGGCAAGTTCGGTATTCAGCTCGTGGACCATTCGAAACTCGAGGAAGGCCAGACTCTTGATGCTGTCTTCCGCTTCCTTGCGCTTCTCCTCGTCAACGCCAGGCAACTGCACGATGATCCGGTTGTCCTGACCAGGATAGATTACCGGCTCGGAGATACCCAACTTGTCCACGCGGTTGCGGATGACTTCCAGAGCACGGTCCTGCGACCCGCGCAAATCCGACTGGGCCTTGTCCTCAACCTGCTGGGGCGTCCACTCAGGATGCTGCCGGCGAATGTCCGCCCGCAACTGCTCCTCGTCTATCTTGACTATGAAACTCGTTCCGCCCTTCAAGTCCAAGCCCAGCCGTATCTTCTTGCCGAAGGGCAATACAACCCAGAGTGAGGCGCAAACCAGAACCACCAGCACCAGCCACTTCCACATCGCATTCTTATCCATTACCCACCTCTACTGTCTTGTCCACGCGCGGCATTGCACACCCGGAACGACTTGCCGTTCCGTGGCATAAAGGCGCGACACTAGTTGGTTTCCTCGATGCCCTTATCGTCCTTGTCCAGCACACGCGTGACCGCGCCGCGCGCGATCTCGATCTTGACGTTGTCCGCCACCTTCACCATGAGCGTCCGCTCCTTGGTGTTGCTGATCGTTCCAAGGAGACCTGCGCCGAACATGATGCGGTCGCCCGTCTTCACGTTCTTCAACATCTCCTGACGTTCCTTCTCCTTGCGCTGCTGCGGCCGAATCATCATGAAGTAGAAGACCGCAAAAATAAGGATCATCGGAATGAACATACCCAGAAGCCCGGCAGCCCCGCCCTGCTGCTGAGGATTCCCGCCCGCCATCGCCACCAAACAGACCGACTGCATCGTCATCTCTTGTCTCCCGGAGAACACTGCTCCCGAACCGTTTCCCTGAACGCCGCGAAATTGCCAGCCTCGATCGCCCCGCGCAACTCGGCCATGAACTCCATGTACCGGTGCAGATTGTGGACGGTCAGAAGCCGCACACCTAGTATCTCATTCACATTCAGCAGGTGCCGCACGTAGGCCCGCGAAAACTCCCGGCACGCGTAACACCCGCAACCTTCCTCCACAGGACGCGTATCCGCCTTGTACTCCCCAGCCTTGACCGGATAACGGCCTCGGCGCGTGAACGCAGTTCCGTTGCGCGCAAGCCTGGTCGGCAGCACGCAGTCAAACATGTCCACCCCACGGGCTACGGCATCAACGATCTGGCCCATCTCCCCAACGCCCATCAGATAGTGCGGCCGGTCCACCGGCAGGCCGGACAGGCTGCACTCCAACTCGCGCATCATAACAGGTTCCGGCTCACCGACACTCACGCCCCCGACCGCAAAACCGTCAAAAGGCATAGTCGCCAGCACCTGGGCGCACCGGAGACGCAAGTCGTCGTACTCGCCGCCCTGCACAATGCCGAAAACCAATTGGCCCTTGGCCCTTTCCTGCACCGCACAAATAGCCGCCCATGATAGGGTCTTGTCCACGGACTGACAAGCATATTCACGGTCGCATGGGTACGGCGCGCATTCGTCGAACGCCATGGCAATATCCGAGCCCAGGTCCCGCTGTATCGCCATCGCTTCGACAGGACCGAGAAAGACGCGGCGTCCGTCCACGTGAGAATTGAACTCCACGCCGTTCGACTTGACTTTCCGCAACCCGGCCAGACTGAACACCTGAAAACCGCCGCTGTCAGTAAGTATGGGGCCCTTCCACCCCATGAACCGGTGGAGACCTCCGCACTGGCGGATCACCTCCATACCCGGACGGATGTTCAGGTGGTAGGTGTTGGAGAGAATCATGCCAGCGCCAACCGACTCCAGTTCAGCCGGGGACATTGCCTTGACAGTCCCCTGTGTGCCGACCGGCATGAAGGCCGGCGTTTCCACCGGACCGTGCGCCGTCCACAGCCGGGCACGGCGGGCCTGAGTGGTTGCGTCACGGACCAGGATATCAAACGTGCCGATGCCGTCCATTCGCCTCCGCCAATAGGGCTGCATCGGCCAGCACAAGCGCCGCCATGGACTCCACGATTGGAACCGCGCGCGGTAAAACACATGGGTCATGCCGTCCGCCAACGCGAACCTCGGCTGGCTGCCCCTCATAGTCAACACTCTGCTGCGCTTTCCGGATCGAAGCGGTGGGCTTGAACGCCACCCTCAGCACAACGTCTTCGCCATTGGATATCCCGCCCTGAATCCCCCCGCTGCGGTTAGTTG
Organism: uncultured Victivallales bacterium; assembly: GCA_964635275.1. GTDB lineage: Bacteria > Verrucomicrobiota > Kiritimatiellia > UBA8416 > CAZWPN01 > CAZWPN01. Next base: position 7,591 of record CAZWPN010000147.1, read on the forward strand.
CCGTCCGCAACTTCCCGTCGCGCAAAACAAAGAGATCGTTGTGCTCCGATCCACGCAAAAGGGTGCCGGCAAACCCGGAACCGAACTCCACCCCCTTCACGGCGGGAAGGGACAACATCGCGTGCCCGAGCATGGCATGGAGCTTGTCAAACACCGGCTCCCCCCAGCCCACCGGCAACCCGCGGCATTCACAAGTGACAATCCCTCCCAGCGAATCACCGTCAACACGAACCGATTCAATGGCCGCCTCCATCCGCCGGGCAACCGCCTCGTCCGGACAGCGCACAGCATTTCGATCCACGTCAGCTCGACCGATTCCCGTCCCTGTGAGGTCCGCCGCCGCTTCCGCACCCACGCGGCTGACCCAGGCAACCACCTCGACCCCATATCGCTGTCGAAGAAAAGCCTCCGCGATCGCCCCGCCGGCAACCCGGCCGATCGTTTCCCTTGCGCTGGCTCGTCCGCCACCGCTGGGAGCCAGAATGCCGTATTTCATCTTGTAGGTGAAGTCGGCATGAGACGGACGTGGCACATTGGCCGTTTGACAATAGTCGGCGGGGCGCTGGTCGGTATTCTCAACCATGAACGCAATTGGCGTACCCAGAGTGACTCCGTCCACCAGTCCGGAAAGCATCTTTATGCGATCCGGCTCCGCTCGCGGCGAGGACAACGAACTCTGCCCCGGTCGCCGCCGATCTAACTGCGCCTGAATGCCTGCCTCGGCCAGCCGCACCAGGGACGGGCAGCCGTCAACCACCCCTCCTACCGCCAGACCGTGCGACTCCCCGAACGTGGTCAGGCTGAACAGATTTCCAAAACGATTGCTCATACCGATCCCCACGAAGTTCCTCAATCTTGACGATGCCCCGCTATATGTCGCCACGGCGCGGCGCGGTTGTCCGCACACCGTGCGGCCCTACATGCTCTCCGCCGCAAATCCTCGCCTAAGCTCGGTGCTCTAAGCGGAACCCATTGCGGACACCCTTGCAGCAGCGGCTCCGTTGGAGGCGTCGCCCTACCTAACGAAACATGCAGTCTGTATATGTTCCCCAGGTGGG
>CAZWPN010000148.1:0-6853 GCA_964635275.1 uncultured Victivallales bacterium
CCGGCACCTACGGGCTGACCCGGCTGGTCCATGGCGAGACGACCCCGCTTAAGACTATCCCACCCCCACCCCAGCCGCCAAACGCCGTTGAGAAAGTTTTAAACACACCTGTTGATTTAAGACTTTCCGAAGGATCCTTGTCCGCGTTCATCGATTCCTTGGCTAACGACTACAACATCAGTGTCTTTGCAGACCCAAGCCTTATCGCTGAGGATCCGCAACAGCCACCGCTGTCTCCAGACGAACAAAAGAAGAGAAACGCACTTTTTATCAGGGTCAAGAATGTGCCATTGCGAGAAGTTTTGGACTATATCTCTCGCACATTAAGTGTGACTTTTTCGTACGGCACAAATTGCATATACGTCACGAGCGCCGAGGAATCCGACACACCTCCGGAATCAGCCCCACTCGTCACAAGGATGTACCGTCTGCGCAAGGGAATATCCAACGGCGAAATCGAGAACGGCGAGACTGATATCGAAAGGGCCATTGCCGATTTCGTGCCAAAGGCGGATGGTGCCACCGTCAAGTTCGTCCCAAAGTCGCACGTTTTGATCGCGAAAAACACGATCGAGAATCTCCACCTGCTCGAATCGCTGATCGAGGAGTTGGATGTGTCTCCTCGCCAGGTCCTTCTCGAAGCACGCTTCTTTGAGGTTCGAAGTGACAACTACCGCGACTTGGGCGTTGACTGGATAATCAATAGTCCGATAGGCGTCACAACCAAGGAAGTTGTGCGAAACGGTACCGTGGTAAAGGCAAACAAGACAGAAATAGAGTCTGGCGCAACACTACTGAACCGGCAGAGAAGCGGCGGAGCGACAACGGATGGGCTGAACTTCGCTTATCGCGGCGTACTTACAGATCCCATGTTCCGCGCCGTGGTCAGCGCTTTGGAAACGTCGGGAAAGACTCGCAACATAGCTGCCCCACGCGTTACTGCAATCAACAATTCCCTTGCTGTTATAGACTACAACATACAAGAATACTATGTCGAGTCTTACGAAACCTCCTACACGTCTATATCTAACATGACTTTCGTCAGCACGAAACCCATCATCAAACCCATCGAGACCGGAATTAAGCTGGAAGTCACGCCCAGTGTGGGTGCTGACAACCGAACAGTCTCGGTGCGCGTAATGCCAACAGTAAATGCGCGACTAAGATGGGACGAACAAACATACAGATCACTTGGCGAGACTATGACCATCAAGTTCCCTGTCACAGCCAAACGAACGATCGAGACCGATGTCATGGTCCAGTCAGGCGAAACTGTGGTTTTGGGAGGACTTATAGAAACAGACGACCAGAAGGATTTCCGAGGCATGCCAATCATATCGTCAATTCCTTTGATCGGCCGTTTGTTCCGCCATGACAGTAATCAACAAAATCAAAAGAATCTTCTTATTTTTGTAACCGCCACGCTTCTCTCTGACCGTGGCGAGAACCTGATACCGGAAGATTCCCCCCCTGACGCCTCAGAGGGCGTCGCCGCGCCGGCTACCGACGCCATTCAGCCGGCAGCCGTTCCGTCGGCCGACAATAAGTAATGGACGCCTAGCATGGACACGCACATTGACGGTTTGGGTTGGGCACCTGCCGCTTGGCGCCTCCCGCCCTGCAACCATGGCTCTACTGCCATGAGCGATGTCGAAGGGTCGCTGAGCCACGCAATGCCACACCCGCCATCACCATGAGCAGTTCACGAACAACGATTGGCCTCGACTGGGGACGATACGCCGTCAAGGCTGTCTGGGTCGAAAGCACCCGGAACGGTTTCGTCGTGTCCCGCTCCGAAATGCTCCGGCTTCCGCCGGGTAATGGCGTGGTGAGCGTCGTGGCGTCATGGGCCGAGAAACTCGGCATCAAACGCACGCCATGCATTCTCGGAATCTCCGGCCAGCAGACGATGTTCCAGCCATTCTCCGCACCCAAGGACGACCCGCGCACAAATGACCAGATCGCGGCGATGGAACTGACCAAGTACCACGACATGGCCTCGGAAATGATGGTGTCGGGGTTCACCCCGGTAGATGCCTATCCGCACCAGCGGCACATGCTCCTTGCAATGGCCCGGCAGTCGCTCGTAAACACAGCGCTGGAAAACGCCCGTGAAGCCGGACTGAACGTCGTGGACATAGTCCCCACGCCGGTGGCCCTGTTCAATGTGGTCAGTTCGTCTCTTGATAAACAAGATCCCCCATTCCTCTGCCTCAACGTCGGCAGCGGCGGCACCGAAATGACCATCGGGGCTTCCGCGGGTTTGCTGTTCGCCCGGTCTTTCGCCGTGGGCGGTCAGTTGTTTACCGACAGCATCGCTCGCGCACGCAACATCCCCTCCGGGCAGGCTGAGACCCTCAAAACCTCGGGCGACATGACGCCTGAGGTCGAGCAGGCACTGGCGTCCACCGTAGCCCCGGCAGTCTCTGTATGGCTGTCGGAAATCCAGGCGTGCCTGTCAGTATACCGCAGCCTATTCTCAGACCGGCGGCTCCAGCCCACTCGGGTGGTTCTCGCGGGCGGGAGTTCATACCTCAAGTCACTTCCGGAGGCGCTTTCCGCCTCGCTGGGACACCCTGTCCTCCGCGTCGAGAGCCTGCCGCACCCCTGGGTGCGGGAGCGCCCCGGCGTGTACGCGGTGGCCGCAGGCCTCGCGCTCAGCGGAATGGACACGCCCCCCTGCGGCATAAGTCTCCTGCCCGTCTCCCTGCGACACGAGCTGACGTTCCGACGGCAAAAGCCTTTCTGGATAGCATCAGGAGCCATGGCGGCAGTCATCCTTGGGATCAGCCTAGCCTGTGGCTACTGGGACTTTAGCCGGATGGAAAAACGGCTCAAGGTGCGCCAAAGCGACCTGTTGGCCCGGCAACGGTTGGCCGAACAGATCGAGGCGGTCGTCAAGCGCCAGGAAACAGTTCAGCGCCTGGCTGGCCCCGTCCAGATCCTCCTGAAGTCCGGACCGGTGATGCGGGATCTGGTCAGTCTCATCTCGGAGGCGAAACACGACGACGACTGGATCACGCTGGTGGGCGATGCGGACAGTTACTTCACGCCGCCCGCAGATCCCGGAGCCGGCACGGCGGCCCCCACCGGATTCCGCGATCCGCGCCGCGCCCGGAAAGGCGTTGACCGCCGCATGGGCACCAACCATCTGGACCGGGTCATCGTGGAGGGCTACACGCGCACGATGAGCTTTACCACGGTACAAGACCTCATCGAGCAGTTGGTAAAGGCGCCCTTCGTGCGGTCCGCAGACCTTCTCAGCGACGACCTGCTGATGCCTCCGGCGGCGGCGGGCCGAAAGTACGCCGCGACCAACAACCGACGTTTTGTCCTCGACATAAGGTTGAAACCCCAATGAACGGCATCCGCCTGACAACATGGTCCGAGCGCCAGCAGGTCCTGGCCATCATCGTCATTGGCGGGGCATTGCTTTTTGCCCTGTGGTTCTTCCTGCTCCTTCCCCAGAGCCGGAAGCGAAAGACACTCGAGAACGACATAGCCTCTATCGAGAAACAACTGGCAGCGAGAAACTTTCTCCGCGACGAGGGAACGCTGCAGCGGATTCTCAAGGAGGAGGAGAACCACCTGGCGGAGCTGCTGAAGGACTGGGAAACGCTGGCCGACCGGATGACCACACTAGCCCGATGGGATGAGATCGCCGAAACGCATGTGGGCAGCATTGACTACAAGGTGGCGCACTATGCCGTTCAGCAGCGGTTGAAGGGCAAGGCCAAGTCGCAGAATATCAACCTGCCGAATGACCTCGGCATGGATGAGGCCATCGTCGGCAGCGAAGATGCACGGCGGCGCATGCTGCAACTGCGCAGCGTCGAAAAACTGGTGGATATGGCGCTCAACCTCAAGATCCTCAGTGTCCGTGCCATCGAGCCCCTCCCCCAGGTACAACACCCCGCACCCGGCACCACAGACATCTACCTCGAGGAGTACCCTGTGCGGCTGCAGTTCCGCGGAAGCCGCGCAGACCTTTACGAAATGCTTCGTGCCATTCTCGAATCGCAAAACACGTTCTTCCTACGCGCAATCCGGATTGAGCCCGCCGGGCCGCCGTTCGAAGAACTTGACGTCCATGCGGTGCTCAGTTGCCTCCTGTTTACCAAAGACGTGGAGGAGCTTGCCAAACCGCCGACGCCCGCAAAACCTAAGCAGACCGGACCGATGGGACACTGAAATGGATGCTTTCTGGAAATGGTTGATGAAGGCCAACGCCAGGGGCGTTTTCATCGCTTCGATCATCGCCTTCCTGATCATCGCCGGATTCTGGACCTGGAGACTGACGCGGCCACCGTCCGACCCTCGAGGCGTTCCGGCCAACATCAAACGTGAACGTATTCGAACCGCGCTGGGCTTGATGGCCTACATAGACAAGCGTCTCGCCGATGATGCCGCACTTCCTGGCAGGGATCCATTCCGCAACCCGGCGTACGTGCCGCCGCCCCCTCCGCCGCCTCCGGCAACGAACACCACGGCCATCCCAAAGCCGCCCGTGGCTCCCAAGCCACCCGTCGCTCCCAAGCCGCCGGTTGCCGCGCCCGTGCCCACTCCACCGCCTCCACCGCCCCCTCCCGAGATCATCGTATTCACATTCAAGGGTACGTTTGAGCGACCGGATGGTTCGACAGTAGCGCTCATTCATGACTCCAAGCAAAGCAGGGCGACGTTCTACCGCCTGCAAGACAAGATACTCGACTTCCGGGTGCGCCGCATCGAGGCCGCTTCGATCGAGCTTGTATCAGCCAATGGCGACGCCATCCCGATTCGGATGAATGAGCCGTTCAAGTTTACACGCGAGGCTTCACCATGACCGCAGAAGCCCCCGATCAGTCCCAGGAAAGGCGCCTGTTCTCCGAGCAGCTCATGCTGGAACTCGGTCTCAGACTGGTCGAGAAGAACCTCATCACACGAGCCCAGATCGAGGAACTCGCCGCACGCCGAGCCCTGACCGGCGAACCGCTCGATCGTATGATCGTCAGAGAATCCGTCGTTCCGGAATCGGACGTGATGGCGACCCTGTCGGAACTGACTCACATCCCCTTCAAGCACGTCGCGGAGTTCACTATAGAGCCGGACGCCGTGCAGAAGGTGCAGGCTCGCGTTGCCCTGCGGTACAAGATCATGCCGCTGGAAGTCCGCGGCGGGACGCTGCTTCTGGCCATCGCTGAAGTGCCCACGCTGGCCACCAGCGATAGCCTGCGCATGCTCGTCAATATGGCCATCGAATGGGTTCTTTGCACTGAGGGCGACATCTCCCAGTCCATCAAACACTTCTACGGGCTGGGCGCCGAGGCGCTTGACACGCTGATCGAGGACGCCGGCGGCAAGGAAATAGATATCCAAGGTACGGATGTGGCCACAGCCGAGTCGGCGGACGCAGGCGTCATCCGTTTCGTAAACCAGATCATTTCCGAAGCGATCCGCATGAACGCGACGGATATTCATATCGAGCCGTTCGAGAACAAGCTCCGCCTGCGTTACCGCATTGACGGCATGCTCCAGGATATCCCGGTGCCCAAGGGTGTCGAAAGATTGCGAAAGGCGGTGGTTTCCTGCGTCAAGATCATGGCGGATCTGAACATCGCCGAACGCCGCAAGCCGCACGACGGCCGGATTAACGTCCGCTTCGGCCGCGACGAGTTCGACCTGCGAGTCTCCATCCTGCCCACCGCCTACGGCGAGACCATCGACCTGCGAATCCTGAACCGCAAGTCCATGTTCATTGACCTCGAACACCTCGGTTTAACCGACACTCAGATGGCCCCCATCCGGCACCTGTCTACACTTCCCCATGGGGTCGTGCTGCTCACTGGCCCAACCGGCAGCGGTAAGACAACCACCCTCTACGCACTCCTTTCGCGCATCAACAAAACCGAGGTGAAGATCATCACGGTCGAAGATCCCATTGAGTACCAGATCCAAGGCGTCAGCCAGATCCAGGTCCATTCCCAGATTGATCTGACCTTCGCCAACATTCTCAGGTCCATTCTCCGCCATAACCCCGACATCATCCTCATCGGCGAGATTCGCGATTCGGAAACAGCGGACATCGCCGTACGAGCCTCGCTCACCGGCCACTTGGTCTTCAGCACCCTGCACACGAATGACGCACCCAGCGCCATCACCCGCCTCGCCGATATGGGCGTTGAACCGTACCTGATCTCGTCGTGCCTCGAGGGCGTCATCGCCCAGCGACTGGTCCGCCGTATCTGCGCAGGATGCAAGACCGAGACATGCCTCGACGACGTTATTATAGAAGAAATTGCCGGTTTCTACCCGGACCGGGTCAAGAACACCCGGTTCTTCAAGGGCCATGGCTGCCCGGACTGCAACTTCACCGGCTACCGCAGCCGCATCGCGCTCTTTGAAATCATGGTCCTCAACGACGTGATCCGAAGCCTGATCGTCCACCAGCGACCGTCCAACGAAATCCAGCACAAGGCCATCGAGAACGGACTTGTCACTCTTCGCCGGGACGGTTGGAGTCGCGTACTGAGCGGCATGACCACGGTTGAGGAGGTCGTACGGGTCGCCCGCAAGGCTGAGGGAGTCTCACAGGGGACGCCATGAACCCCACAATGCCAGGGCGCACGCCAGGCGCTCACCCAAAGTCCGCCGGTTTCTCACTGCTGGAACTGCTGGCCGTTCTTGGTGTCGTGGCGGCACTCGCGGCGATCCTGTTCACCGTAAGCCGGACCGCTATCACCCATGCTAGAGTAAGTCACACCAAGGCTGACCTCGAACGCATCGGAAACATTCTCCTCGAGTATCGCCTTCGCGAAGGTTTCTACCCCGCCAATCTTACCAACCTGATTGGTTCATTCGGCGCCTCGCTGCG
>CAZWPN010000148.1:6953-8585 GCA_964635275.1 uncultured Victivallales bacterium
CTGCTGGAAATGCTCCTCGCATTGGCCATTTTCGCCATCCTGCTTGGAATCGTTCTGGCGTCCATGCCGCGCTGGCAGCAGAAAGCGCGCCTCAAACGTGCCACGGAACTGACACAATCCGGTCTCGAATTCGCCCGCAGCAGAGCCAACGCCGTGAACCGGCGAACGACTTTCATTTGCACCAACAGCATGACACGTCCGGTAACCGGTTCGTTCCTTGTTCAGGATGACTCGTCCTTAACCTGCCCCCAGCCCGCCAAGTCGCTTCCTGTTGGTGTGGCATTCGCATCCGCAACAAACATCACTTTTGTCCCGGGATCCCGTACGACATCCGAAGGCAACGTGTCACTGACTCTCGAAGTGTGGGTCAGTTCCTTTCCCTCGAACATTCTCGTCTCTGAAACCCTTCTCGTTTCCGCAGCCTCTGCCACCGTGAGGCAGATCCAATGAAACGTGGCATCATCCTCATAGAGGCGCTGCTCGCAGTCCTTGTGCTCGTAATGGGTTTTCTCGCACTCTACCAACTTGTCGCCCCAAGTCTCAGGCACCGCAATGCCGCCCAACAATCCATCGCCGGCGCCCAACTCGCCAAAGACATAATGGCCACGCTCCGGGCGCAATCCCTGGAGAGCAGCCACGCCGGCAACTGGATGGACTTCTGGACCGACTTTTCCGCGGGTGATCGTACGCTCTGCTTGAACGGAGAAACTGATACGAACAACGCCGTCATCGCCAACGCGCTTCTTACCAACCGTACCGCCGCCCTGCGTCCGGAATTGCCGCCCAGTCCTCCCCAAAGGTACATCGTCCATGTTCCCCTCATAGTCACAAACCCCATGCCTGTTCTCGTCCAGGTCTGGCAGGGCGAGACCGGGCTCATCTCATCAAGCAATGCGTTCTCGCTGTACGCGGAGTTCGACGACCCAGGGGGGCTCTGAGATGCGGCGAACAAGCATAGACGTGGCGGCTCCCGCTCAAGGCGTATTTCACTGTGCCTTCACTTTGGTTGAACTCCTTTGCGCCATGGCGCTCATTTTCGTGCTACTCACCGTTACGATTGTCCTGCTGACCGACAGCCAACGTGCCGTCGAGCGCAACAACCGCGATTCGGCAGCGGAACGTGCCGGCCGCCGCGCCATAGCACTGATCCAACGCGACCTGGAGAGCACCATCGCACAGGGCATGGACGGATCTGCCTTGAGCAACTTCGGAGTCGGCAACCATCAGATTGTCTTCCCAGCTTTCACCCGGAACGATGCAGATGGCCGAGCATTCCAGGCCGTCTGGTATTGGCTGGTCGCAACAAACGACGCCAACGCAACAAACGACGCCTACGTTCTTTACCGTGCCGTGGAGACGCTTTCGCCCACCGGGCGCATAGACGCCTTCCCAACCAACAGCGGTGCATGGTTCGCCGCAGGCCCTCCAAGCAACGGTATTGAAGACATCATCGCCGATAATGTGACTGCTCTGCGTTTCGTCGCAGTGACTGACCTGGGCATCCCGTACGATCCGGGGTCGCCCCAGTCCGTCCCGACCGACGTGCTACCTGCTTGCCTGGACATCTATCTGGAAACGATCGTGCGCGGCGCCACCGACAGGATAACACACCCTATCAAACACTTCACCGCA
>CAZWPN010000149.1:0-8545 GCA_964635275.1 uncultured Victivallales bacterium
AACGACGGATTCAAAACGGCGACAGTCACGAGGCCAACGGAGTATACGGAGCATAGACATGAGACGAAAGAAATCCGCCTCACGGCGGCGCGGAAAGATTTTGCCTATTGACTCCGCCTCTTTGATGGGTGACCCCGCAGCCCCTCCTGCGATTCAGACACTGGGGAGTGGGCGGGGTTTTTTCCTGCCACGGGCCCGGCCCGGCCAACGCCATAATGAGAGTGGCTGCATCTTCGTTGATGCACCTGCGCCATATATCGCATACAAGTGTGCATGATCCGTTGACGGGCGGTTCATGGCTGGCATCGCCGCAGATCGCTATCGCTCTCTCGCTAAGTGAGTTACACGCTGTGTAGAAGAAGCCGACGTGTTGGCACGTTTCGTGATTGCACTCAGGGAGTGTGAGAGGATTACCAACGAGGCGACGTCTTGCGTGCCATGGCGAGGTACGCCGCGGCGGACGGCAGCGGGCAGCGTCACGAAGGGGATGTTCTTTCCGTGGTCCATGCTTCCACGCTTTACCGGTATTGGGTCGCAATGTCGAGGCGAGGGGAGGGTCTTGACGATGTCGTTCACAACCACACGGGCAGTCATCATGGCGCTGGCTCTGGCGGCCTCTTTCCCGGCGGTTGTGCCCGCGGCGGACCTCGAAGAGGCGCAATACAATGTCGTGGTCACGCTCTACAACGCCGGACAATGGGAAGCCGCCCTCAAGAAGATCCAGGAACGCGAGGCCCAGGACCTGTCCGATCCGATGCGTGTCAAGTACATGTACGCGCGGGGGTTGGTCCTGGAGAAAGGCGGCAAGAATGAGGATGCCGCTCGCGCCTACGCGACCCTGATAGAAAAGTATCCGAACGCCGCCGAGAGTTCGAAGGCCGCACTTGCAGTTGTGTTTATCCGCTATTCGGCCCGCGATTACGTCGCCGTGCTCAGTGCCGCTCCCAGGGTCAAGCAGGACAAGATCTCGGCGCCGGAACAGCAGCAGCTTGCCATAATGACCGCCGAAGCCTGGGCGGCGAAGAACGAGCTGAAGAAGGCGGCGGATGCCTACGGTCAGGCCCTCAAACTCGGCGCCGACCGCGTTAGTCTGCAGCCCAAAATGTTCGACGCGTATTACCAGCTTCGCATGCACAAGGAGTTGATCGAAATCTCCTCGGGGGGCATTCCCGGCCTGGCGGCCGACGTGTTGGCCGCGATCCGGGCCGAAGCCCTGTTCGAGATGGGCCAGCTTTCCCAGGCCGAGGCCGAGGCCAGGAAGGTGCCGGCCGGGAGCGATAACCTGCCGCGCGCCTCGTTCACGCTGGCTCAGGCCCTGATCAAGCAGGGCAAGCTGGCCGACGCCGTCGTTCCGCTTCAGACGGCCATTCTGGGGCTTCAGAAGCCACCGGTTCCGCCTTCGGCGCATCTCGCCCTGGCCGACTGCCTGCTCGCGGCGGGCAGGACGAACGATTCGGAAGCCGCGTTGCGGATCGCCGTTGAGCGGGGGCGCTCGCTGCCCGACGCGGATGTCAAGGCGTTCCGTGCGCAGGCGGCGATGCTCTCGGTTCGAATTGCATCAAAGAGCGGCGATAACGGTAAACTCGCGGAGGCGGTGGCCGAGGCCCGAACCGTGATTCCGCCGGAACAGTTGCCCGAGTTTCTTTACGCCCGGCTGTTCGCCCTTTACGAGATGGACGACGATCCGGCGGTTCTGCGCAGCATGAAGGACGACAGCGGGGTGTTCCAAGGCAAGCCGCAGGAAGGCCGGGCCATTCTGCTCTATGCGGCTGCCCTCAAACGATCCGGGAAGAGCGATGAGGCCCAGGCACTGCTCGAAGGATTTGTCCAGCGGGGGACGAACGCCGTCGAGGCACTCCGGGCGCGCGTGGAGCTGGCCAATCTCGCTCTGGCCCGGGAGGATTACGCGCGCGCTGCCGCACAGCTCCGCGTGGTCCTGGCCGTTTCTGACGCCGCCGCCCACCTCGGGGCGGCTACTTTTGCGGAGTGCCGCTACAACAGCGCGCTCGCGGCCGCCAGAACCGGCGACCTCTCCGGGACCGTTCAGACCATCGAGGCCCTGCTCAAGGCCAATCCATCCGCCGAATTGGGCGCTTCCGCCTGTCTTCTTCTCGGCCAGACGTATTCCAAGACGAACGACCACCGCAACGCGGTCAGAGCGTGGCGTCAGGCCCTGGCGTTTGGAAAAGGCGTGGACGAGGCGGACATCCGGGACCGGATCGGCCGTTCGCTTCTGGCCGTGGGCGACGCCGCCGGCGCCTGTAAGGAGTACGAGGCGCTCGTCGGGAAACTGGGCGGCGCGGACAGGATGTCCCGCGAGGCCCACGAAACATGGGCACGCGCTCTCTATGCCGCGGGCGACTTTGCCGCGGCCGCCGCCGCCTACGAAGCGCTCTACACCCGATTCAAGGACGCCGCTATCTACGCCTATGAATGCGCCGTGTGCCTGGAGAAGATCAAGAAATGGGCCAATGCGGAGCAGTGGTATGCCCGCGCCGAGAAAGCCATGAAAGACCTCCCGGCCGAGTACGCGAAGCGCCTGACCGAGAATCTCAACCGGGTTCGGTTCCAGGCCGGCACCGGGGACATGGGGTTCGCCTACTGGCTCGATCGCCTCGCGCCTGCCCGGTCGGACGCCGAGTTCGATTCGGCCCTGGCCGCTCTCTGCAAGATCGCCGACGCCGGCAAACCGGACGGTGCCTTTGATGCCAGGCTCGATGCGGCGCAGGGGCCGTACAACCCGGACAACATCCGGCACTACGGGATCGGCGCCGTCCGGCTGCGTTTCATGGCCGCCGTTGGGGATTATGACGGTTTGCGGCGCCTGGGCGGCAAACTGGTCGAGGACTTCACTGCTCGGGAGCGGACCTTCACTGCCAAGTCCTGGTCCTCTACCGTGGCCCGGGCTATGATCGGTTACTACCGGGGCGAGGGCGAACGCCGGGCCGGCAATCACGCGGAGGCGCTGGCCGCCTTCGAGACCGTGCTAGCCGCCTATCCCTACAACGAATGGCCCGACGCCGCCGCGTGCGGCGCCGCCGAATGCTATGCGGCGCTGGGCGATGCCCAGACCGCCATCGGCAAGCTGAACGAAGTCGCAAAAACCGCGGTCGCAGCCAACAACGGGGCATCGGCCAAGTGGGTGGAACAGGCAAAGAAACGCATAGTGGAACTGGCAGGAAGGAAGTGACCGATGAGTGGGATTCAGACAGTGGTGGGCCTCTGTATCAAGGGCGGTATCTTCATGATTCCGCTCTTCATGGTGGCGCTGACGGGCATTGTGCTGATGATCGAGCGATGGTTGTACCTGCGTGAGAACCGCATAAACAGCGATCAGTTTCACTTCGATTTGAAGACCGCGCTCAAGGAGGATTCCATTGACCAGGCTATTGCGCTCGCGGCGCGGACCAAGGGCGTGATCGGGCGGGTGCTTCAGGAGGGTTTCCTCCGCATCAAGGCGGGCGAGACGGACATCGGCACGGCCACCGAGAAGGTGATTCTGTCCGAGATGATGGCCATGGAGAAATCGCGCGGCTGGATCGTGAATATGTCCCAGATCTCGCCGTTACTCGGTATCCTCGGAACGGTCTGGGGGCTCGTCGTGGCATTTATGACCATCGAGAAGACCGCTTCAACCGATCCGCGTTTGCTCGCCGGGGGCATCTACCAGGCGCTGATCACCACGGTGGCCGGCCTCCTGATTGCCATCCCACTCATCATCTTCCAGGAACACTTGCGCAAGCAGACCAATCAAATCCTCGGCCTGCTGGATCTGTACCTGGTGGAAGTCAAGGAGTGGCTGGCATTGAAGGGCGCCGGGAAGGGCACCGGGGAGAGCAAAGGCCATGCTTAAGCGTCACGAAATTCCCGAGGACACTTCGATCAACATGACTCCGCTGATGGATGTCATCTTTCAGCTCCTCGTGTTCTTCGTCCTGACGTCAAGTCTCGTGCGTCCGACCCAGATCGAGTTGCAGTTGCCGGAGTCTACCACCGGCGTGAAGGCGCCCGATTCCCTTGGCCTGGTCATTTGCTACCGGATGGATGGCCAGAAGCCCGCGATCACGCTCAACGCGGAACCGCTCGCGGATGTCAATTCGCTTGTCCCCGCCCTGCGCGTCCTGCGGGGCGACCCCCAGAAACCCCAGGCCCGTCTCGACATACAGATAGACCGCGCGGTTCCTTACCAGGACGTGGTCCGGCTTATGGACGCCGCGCGCGACACCGGGTTCCCGAAGTTTTCGCTCCAGACGCTGGCTTCGACTCCGAGCGCGCCACGATGAAGAACGAGGCCCTCCAGCGCACGCGGTCCCACGCAGCCGGAAGGGTGCACTTGCGTGGTACGGTGGCTGGCGCCACGGCCTGCGAACTGGTCGCCGACAGCGACGAGATTGTCGTCGGCACCGATCCCGCCTGCGACTTGCCCGTTCTGGACCCCATTATGCCGTCCCGGGCGTTCCGCCTGCGCCGGATCAAGTGTCACTCGGGCACCGAGGAGGAATGCCGGTGTCACTGGATCCTCGAATCGAGTCACGGCGCTCGGGTCTATGTGAACCAGCAGATTGCCCGCCGCGAGCGCCTGCGCTACGGCGATGTTGTGGACAGCGGGTGTCACCATTTCGTGTTCACCAGCGCGGATTCCGCGTCCCGCAACCGCCGGCTTCACCAGAATGTGGCCGACTTGTGCGAACGACTGCTCGCCGAACATGCCGCGCCGATCGGATTCGTCAGGAGCGGTCCGTTCCATCGCTATGCCTGCCGCCTGCGGAGAGGCCTTTCGGTTGCCGGAATCCTCGCAGCCCTGCTCCTGATGCTGGCCGTCCTTATCCCACAGGAAGAAGTGTTCGAGTCCATCATGCCGCCCCTCGAAATCCAAGTGGCGGAGACCACCATGATCTCCCCGGAGGCGGTCCGCTCCCTCAATTCGGTCAAGCGGCAGGACTATCGACCCACCGAGCCCCCTCCGGATTCGCCCGCGCTGGCCGAGAAACCTGTGACGCCGCCACCCGACCCGGCGTCCAAGCCCCGCCTTCGGGATGTCGCCGAGGTCGAGGCGCCCACACTCACTGCAAAACCCGTTGAATTTGGGGAACTCGAACCGCGCACGCCCATGATCGCCGATACGACCGCTCAAACGCGAATGGAACGAAACGTGGCGCGGCTCGAACCCTCCGCAGCGGAGCCGCGCCGCGCGCTCGCGCCGGCATCCCTTTCCGTCGAAACCGCGCGGTTGGCAGACTACAGTCCCGCGTTCACAGAGGTGGCGTCGCTTCGCGCGATGGAATCGGTTGCCACCGCCAGCCGGCCGGATCTGTTGGCCGCTTCGGCCAATCCCCATACCTGGCAACTGCCGATCTTGCCGCCGACGCCGGTGAAAACCGCCGACACTACGGTCCGTCGTGAATCAGTCGGCCTGACCGGCTCCGCGCCGCCGGTCCGGCGCTTGAGTGTGTCGGAGACGGTTCAGATGTCCTCTTTGGCCGGGGAGACTGCCGGATTGCGAACCCGGACAGTCAGCCAACCGGCGAGCGGACCCGTCACCCGCGCCGCCGTGCGCGACGTGTTGGCTGCACTCCAGAAACCGACGACCGACGGCCTCAAGGCAGATCCGTCCAAGACATTCGAACAACTGGCCGCCTACAAGGCCAGTCCGGTCGGCTTCGAATCGTTCCGTGGCATGCAGGTGCCAGTTGTGCGGATTTCCGAGCAGTTGCTGCAGATCGAGACCCCCGGCGTGGCCGATAAGATCAAACTGGACGGAACCGTGTCGAAAGACGAGATAGCCGTCTCATGGAAGAGCGGCCGATTCCACACCCACGCGCCGGGCCAACCGCCGCCTGAGGCGGATCCGCCCACCTACTGCTACGTTGGAAGAACCGAGATGAACGGCAAGCCGTGTCTCTATGTTGCCTTTACCTGCGTGGATCCGGATGTCTCGCAGATCGTGGCGATGGCCGGCGGCGGGAACTCAACGTCGCTTATTCGCGACGACTCGATTGAGATCTTCCTGGATACGAATTGCGACCGGAAGGATTACTACCAGATCATCGCCAATGCCAAGGGCGCTTTCTGGTCGGGATACTATCCCAAGCCCGCCATTGAGGGCAAGACCATCAACCACGTGCAAGCGTGGGATGCTGGCGCCACGGTGAAGACCAGCGTCACGCGCGATCCGAGCCAATGGGTCTGCGAGATCGTGATTCCGTTTGACCGGCTCGGTGGCGTACCTGCCAAGGGCACACGCTGGGCCGTCAACTTTGCGCGCAACTACCGCGGCCAGATCAAGGACTGGCAGTTGCAGAGCTGGTTCGCCGTCTACGACAAGGACCGCAATTACCACCACCCGAATCTGTTCGGCATCTTTCAGTGGTAGCGGTCGGCGTCTCAGTATTCTCGGGTCTGTCGGCTGCCGCCGTCGGACACTTCTCGTTCAAAGTCGGTCACCGTCTTCCGCTTCCATACCGATCCGCCTTGCCGTTGACGACAAGGGAAACGACCGTCTTGGATACTCCAACGGCCTTGGCTACGGTCGCAGCGGTTGGTCGTGAACTCATGAATCTAACATATGCAAGATCGGATGAGTTGGCAAGCGATTAGCCAAACCCCAGGGGGGAGATGGAAGCTCCCCCCACCATGGTGGCGGGAGCATCTTGCTCCCGCACACGCCGCTGGTGGAGCACCAGATTTGGGCGTCACTGCAATCACCGAGTTGGAGAAGATACCGGCGACACGCCGGCTTCTACAGGGAGGAATCCGCCTCTTTTGTAGTAGCCGCCCTGTGGGCGGCGGCTGATCTTCTGTTGGCCGCTGCCACCGGCGGCGGTTCCGGCGCTGGTTCAGGCGGCGGCGCCGCGCCTTCACCTTGGGCTCCGTCTGGAACCGACGGTTGTGCCGGTGCCTCGTCAGGCGTCGGAACAACCGGCGACGCTACCTCTTCTGCCGGCATGGTGGCGGTCTCTTCGGCTGGCTCTTCGGAGATGGGATCGGCGGACGCCGGCGCGGCCGGTTCGGGAACGGAGTCGGGAGGGTGTTGGGGCGCGTCGGAGTCAGTAGCTGGCATTGCCAGGGTGCGCTCAGCGCAACACCACCAGCCGGAACCCGTAGCCAATGTCACGATTCACCGGAAGGGCTTTGAGCCGATGTGTGCACTCAAGGAAGTCCTGATCGAAGTTGCCCCAAGACGCTCCGCGCAAAACGCGGTCGGTGCCCTGTTGTTCACTCGTCCACTCCCACGCGTTCCCGCCCACTCCATACAGGCCCCAGGGGTTCTTTCCGCTGTCTTCGACTGCGCAGGTTGTCACATACCCGTCCTTGTAGTCATCCATCGTATCATCGTAATTCCCGTACTTGGGCGGCCATTTATTACCCCATGGGTAAGTCCGGGCATCGCCGCACTGCGCGAATGCCATCCATTCCTGACCACCAGGCAAGCGAACGGTGCATCCTCGCGGCAACCCTTTCGCCTGCCGATTCGCCCATTCCGCGAAGGCCACTGCGTTGTCATAACTCACGTTGACAACCGGTTGCCTGTCTTCGTTCAAACTCTGGCCTTCGGCCTTTCCGCTATTGTGATCGCTCTTGAACCGGCGGTATTCGCCATTCGTCACTTCGTATTTGCCTACCCATCCTGCCAGCGCATCCACCCAGACGAATGCCAGCGTCGCCCCGTCGCCCAGATCAATTGTCATGGCCTTGCCAGCCTCGACCGTCCCCGTCTCGGGTATGACACGGTTGTCTATCGCAGCCACCGCAGGCTTGACGGTATTCGTCTGGGTCGCATCAGCCAATGCCGTGAGTGGCACCATCACCAGACATCCAAACATGACAGCTTTTTTCATATTGAAGAACCTCATGACATGTGTCCTATTCAACAACTTGCTCTTCCTGTGTGCGGTATGACCCGGCATTTTACCGACGATACTGGAACGAAAAGACCTATGAGCTGTCCAATGATAGCAGAAGCTGACTGGATGTATCAATCCTTCGCTCAAACGATGAAGGTGTATCCGAGGGGAAGAGGACCGGGCCGCAGATCCCAATCTTGCCCCCCCGTCTTCACGCCTACTGTTTCACCAGCTCGACGCGGCGATTCTTGGCGCGGCCCTCGTCCGCGGCGTCGGACTCCGGCATGAGGTCCGCCTTGCCCTGGTCAAAGTAGATGCCGTACAGCGCGACGTGGCCGGAATCGGCGATGCTCCGCTGCCACTCGTAGGCGCCGTTGGCGCTGACGTCCTGCCGCATGGCCGCTTTCTCCATGATCACCAGCGTTTACATGTCGCCTCCGCTGGCGACGTTCGCCTCGACCCACACCTCCTGATTCTTCAGCGAAGGACTGGCTTGGGTGGGCGCGCATTCCTGGAAATAGTCTTGGTGCGCTACCGGGACCATTTCGCGCAAGTGTGTGAGATGGAAAAGTGGTCGGGGCGAAGGGATTTGAACCCTTGACCTTTTGGTCCCGAACCAAATAGTGAAAGTGCCTAATCATTAGGAAATAGTGACGGAAAAGGTTAAATAGATGGCAAAAAGGGCCGACTGTGGTTAAAAT
>CAZWPN010000150.1:0-2333 GCA_964635275.1 uncultured Victivallales bacterium
GCGCACGAGATCAACAACCCCATCATGGGGGTCATGGGTTATGCGCAACTCATCCGGGACCACTGGAGTGCAACTGACGCCAAACTGCTGGAGTATGCCACGGAGATCGGCAATGAGACTGACCGGGTGGCCACCATCGTGAAGAATCTGCTCTCCTTCGCCAGGCAGGATAAGGAACTCCATGACAGTCCGGCGCGCCTCCATGACATTGTCGAACCCGCCCTGTCGCTGATTCGCACCGTCCTGCGCCACGACCAGGTCACGCTGGAGGTGGACGTGCCCCCGGGTCTGCCCGAGATCCGGTGCCGCAGCCAGCAGATTCAGCAGGTCATCATGAACCTGGTGACCAACGCGCGGGATGCGCTGAACGTGAGGTATCCGGGGCATGACGCGAACAAGAAGATCCTGATAACGGCACGGGAAGTGGTGTTGCCAGTGAACAGTGACAAGTTACCAGTGAACAGTGAACAGTTGCCAGTGAACAGTAAACAGTTATCAGTTATCGGTGATCACTGTTCACTGTTCACCGATCACTCTTCTTCCCGCCGTTGGCTGCGCCTGACCGTCGAGGATCACGGCGCGGGCATTCCCGAAGACCTGCGCGCGCGTATCTTCGACCCGTTCTTCACAACCAAACCGCGCGACAAAGGCACGGGGTTGGGGCTTTCCATCAGCCACGGCATTGTCACGGACCACAACGGCCTGTTGAGCGTCGAGAGCGAAGTCGGCCAATGGACGCGGCTCCATGTGGATTTGCCGGTGGAGGAAGGAACGACGCGGGACGCTTGACGTTGGGGGAAGAGAAGAGACGCTAGTGTGATGTCTCGCAATTGCCTACACATTTCGCTCGCCTGGAAGATCAAGATCACCACCCGCTGCGCTGGAGACACGAAGGCACGGAGAATCGAACACGGAGGGGAACTTGTCTCCTGTTTCTCTCCAAGGCGAGTGTTGCGCGGATTTGGCGCAGGACGCGGCGTCATAACCCTGGAATTGGCCCCGTATTCCCTGCGCCGCGTCCTGCGCCAAATCCGCGCAACGATGCTCCAGAAGAGATCACGGAAGAGCCATATCTTCTCCGTGCTTCCGTGTCTCTGTGGTGAATCCGCATTCTGCACACCCATTTATGAGACAGCACACTAGACACTTGACCCAAGGAAGAGAAGAGGGGCCATCGGAATGCCGGACCCGTCTTTGCGAAGCTTCCGAGCGAAGCCGGATGGAGCAGAGCCAAGCGCAATCCGCATCTGGCTTCCGGCATCTGGCTTCCGGCTCCTCAGAGAAGGCCGCCACGGTCTTTGACCGCCCGACTCTCATGGCCCGCTTGATGGGGGATGAGGCATTGGCCATGGGGATTGTCGCGAGCTTTCTGGGGGCCGACATGCCCAAGCGGATTCAGGCGATCAAGACGAGCCTTGACCAGAACGACGCGCGATCGGCCGGCGATCACGCGCACGCCATCAACGGAGCTGCCGCCAACATGGGCGGCATGGCTCTGAGTGCAATAGCCTTTGAAATCGAAAAGGCCGGCAAATCCGGGCGTGTGGACGCCATCGCAGGCTTCATGCCTGAACTGGAACGGCAGTTCGACCGCCTCAAGAAAGCTATGGAAGCAACGGAGTGAAGATAGTACCCCAACAGAACAGACAAAAAGCCGTCCGGCGGCGGGTGTGCCTCGCCGGCGCACTCGTCGCGCTGGGTCGGGCTATCGGCGGCCTCAGCGGCCCTCTGCTTGCGGGCGGCGCAGGGGTCCCGATCGCCAAAGAGCACGAGGTCAAGGCGGCCTTCGTCTACAACTTCTTCAAGTTCGTGGAGTGGCCCAGCGGTCGGGTCCAGGAAACCAAAGCTCCCTTTGTCATTGGTGTGGTCGGGAAAGGAAACATCACGACCGGACTGGAATCCGCAGTCCGGGAACGCGACATTAACGGCCATCCTCTTATCGTCAAGACCGTGGAAACGCCAGAAGCCGCCCGAACCGTGCACCTGCTTTTCATCTGCGCCGCGGAGGACAACCGGCTCGTCGAGCTGTTGCCGACGCTGGCGGGCTCCGGCGTGCTGACGGTCGGAGAATCGGAAGCCTTCGCGCAGCAAGGCGGCATCATCACGTTCGTGCGTGAAGGCGAAACGTTGCGATTCGTAATCAACATGGACTCCGCGGAGCGGGCCGGGCTGAAGATCAGCGCCCAGCTCCAGAAACTGGCAAAGACCATCCGAAGGACAGAGTGACAGAAGCCATGCGCGCTCTTCGCAACATACCGATCCACCGCAAGCTGACGATCATTACGCTGCTGACCAGCGGGGTGACTTTGCTGTTGGCCTGTTTCGCGTTCGTG
>CAZWPN010000150.1:2433-8544 GCA_964635275.1 uncultured Victivallales bacterium
GAGAAGAACTATTCCGTGCGCGCCGTGAAGGAAGGCGAGGACGAGATGGGACAGCTCATTGACGGGTTCAACGATATGTTGATCCAGATTCAGACGCAGAACGCCGCGTTGCAGGAAGCGCGCGACAACCTTGAACTGCGCGTTTCGGAACGGACAGCGGAGTTGAATCGCATTCACGGGCAGTTGATCGAAGCTTCGCGGCGGGGGGGCATGGCGGAGATTGCCGCCAACGTGCTCCATAACGTCGGCAATGCGCTTACCAGCGTGAATGTCTCTATCAACCTGATCATGGACGGCGCGAAGAACTCGAAAGTCGCCAGTCTCGCCAGAGTTGTGGCTTTGATTCGGGAACATGCGAACGACCTCGGGGCATTCGTCACCTCCGACCCCCAGGGGAAACAGTTGCCGGGCTATCTGGCGCAGCTTTCGGAACACCTCCTGGCCGATCAAGATGCAACGGTCAAAGAGATTGGTTTGCTCCAGAAGAATATCAGCCACATCAAAGAGATTGTGGCGATGCAGCAAAGCTACGCCACGGTGCTCGGCGTCAAGGAAGTGGTCGATATCAAGAGCTTGGTGGAAGACAGCTTGCGCATTAATGCTGGAGCCTTGAGTCGCCACGGCGTGCAGATCATCCGCGACTTTGGCGATGTTCCGCCGATGAATGTGGATAAGAACAAGATACTTCAGATCATGGTGAACCTGGTTCGCAATGCCAAGTACGCATGCGACGAGTCGGGGCGGGATGACAAGCGGGTGACGATACGCATTGCGCGAGAGGATGGTCACCTCACTCTCTCCGTAACTGACAATGGGGTTGGGATTTCGCTGGAGAACCTGACGCGCATTTTCAGTCATGGCTTTACCACGCGGAAAGGCGGCCACGGTTTCGGCCTGCACGGTAGCGCATTGGCGGCCAAGGAAATGGGCGGTTCGTTAAGCGTTCACAGCGACGGTGTCGGCCGGGGCGCCGCTTTTACGCTGGAGTTGCCGTTCAGGAGGTCCGAGGACCGCAATGGGTAGTTCGCTCCCCGAAAGGGACACTCAAATGAAGACGATGAAATGGCCTGACAGACGTTGGTTTAAGCCCTTCGCGAGAAGAGTTCCGCTGGTCGGGTTCCTCTTGCTCGCCGCGTGCAGCGCCGGCGCGGCGGATGGCGGCGCGCCTTCCACCAACTCACTGGCGGACCTTTCGCTGGAAGAACTGCTAGACGTCAAAGTCACCTCCGTGTCCAAGAAAGCGGAAGATCTCAACGCCGCGGCGGCGGCCATTTTCGTTTTGAGCAATGACGACCTGCGTCGCTCCGGAGCCACGACCGTTGCGGATGCGTTGCGGTTGGTGCCCGGCCTGCAGGTGGCCGCGATCGACGCCGGCAACTGGGCCATTTCCGCGCGCGGGTTCAATTCCCGATTCGCCAACAAGCTGCTGGTGATGATTGACGGTCGCACAGTCTATTCCCCTTTCTTCTCGGGAGTCTATTGGGACATCCAGCAGGTGTTTCTCGAGGACGTGGACCGGATCGAGGTGATTCGCGGTCCGGGCGCGACAATCTGGGGGGCCAATGCGGTGAATGGCGTGATCAGCATCGTGAGCAAGAGCGCGCGGGATACACAGGGCGGCCTCATCTATGGCGGCGGCGGTGACGTGCATCAGGGGGACGGAGGCGCGCGCTACGGCGGTCAACTCGACGAGAACACCTATTACCGCGTCTATGGCGCCTACCAGTTGAACGACAACTTTGAGCGGGTGAACGGCCAGTCAGCCGATGATGGTTGGGATCTTGCGAAAGGCGGCTTCCGCGTTGACCACTACACGCGCACCGACGGCCAGTTGACCTGGCAGGGAGCCGGCTACGCCGGCAATATCGAAAACCGCGGCGGCGACCAGAATGGCGTCAATACGCTGGGGCGTTGGACGCAACGCATCTCGGAAAGATCGGGTTACGAGGTTCAGGCGTTTTTAGACCACGCGTTTCTGAACAATGCTCTGATGGAAATCACCGAGGACACCGCCGATCTGGCGTTTTGCGCCAAACTTGGAATCGGCGCGCGTAACGATGTCATCTGGGGGCTCGGTTACCGATTCACCGACACGCAGTTGCTCAAAGCCAACAGCCCGATCGCCGTTATCGCGGGCGACAACATCCCTCTGAATCTCTTCAGCGCGTTCGTCCAGGACGAATTGAAGCTCATCCCGGATTCTCTCACGTTCACGCTGGGCACGAAGATCGAGCATAACGATATCACGGGAGTTGAGGTGCAGCCCAGCGCCCGGCTGGCGTTCATGCCGTCCGAGAACCAGACGGTGTGGGCGGCGGTGTCCCGCGCCGTACGGACGCCGAGTGTCATCGAAGGCAAGAAGTCCGTTGACATAACCGCGGGCCCTCCCGTGGCCGGTCCCGGCGGCGGGCTTTATCAACCGATGGCCGTCAGCAGCCCCGACGTCGAATCTGAAAGGCTGTGGGCCTACGAACTCGGCTATCGTGTCCAGCCCGACCGTCGTGTGAACGTGGACGTGGCCGTGTTCTACAACGACTACAGTCGCCTGATGGGACGGCAGTCCGGCGGTTTCATCCCGGGTGTGCCTCTGGGCATTCTGGCGTCTGAACCGGCGAACACGCTTTGGGGTGAGTCATATGGTGGCGAAGCGGTGTTAACGGCTGCGGCAACCGATTGCTGGCGCTTGTCCGCCAGCTACGCACTCCTGATGATGCGGGTGCATGGAAAGTCCGCTGACGAGGCGAAGGCGATCGAAGAGAACGCCCCCACCCATCAAGTTGTGCTACGTTCCTCCTATGATGTTACCCGGCGCTTCAGTCTGGATGGCGATATCCGCTACGTGGGCGCCGTTCTAGAGGTTGGCGCCTACGTCACGGCCGATCTTCATCTGTCCTACCGCCCCTCTGCCGATCTGGAGATGTCGCTGGTGGGGCAGAATCTGTTGGACGCCGGCCATCCCGAGCAAGCGAGCGACATTCGCGCGCCCACTACTGAGGTCCCGCGCGGATTCTATGGAAAGATCACCCGGCGGTTTTAGATCGAGAGAACAAACATGAATAGTTTGCCTGCCGACGGAACAAACCGACGCGTTCTGATCATCGACGACAATCGTTCGATCCACGACGATTTTCGAAAGATCCTGGCTCCGGACATGACCGCGCGCCTGGCGCTGGAGTCCACGGAGGCGGCGATCTTTGGAGGTCCGACAAACGCGAGTGAACAAGCCCGGTTCGACGTTGACTCGGCCTCCCAGGGACAGGAGGGCGTGATGATGGTGAAGAGGGCGTTTGAAGAAGGGCACCCCTATGCCATGGCCTTCGTGGACATCCGTATGCCGCCGGGTTGGGACGGGGTTGAGACGACGTTGCAAGTGTGGAAGATAGACCCCGACATTCAAATCGTCATCTGCACGGCCTACTCCGATTACTCCTGGGATGAGGTGTTCAAGCGAATCGGCAATTGTGACAAGTTGCTCATTCTCAAGAAGCCTTTTGACACCGTGGAGGCGCTGCAACTGGCGCATGCGCTTACCGCCAAATGGAGTCTGCACCAGCAGGCCTCGCGCAAAATGAATGAGTTGGAGCGGATGGTCGGCGAACGCACGCGCGAGTTGCAGCAGGGCGAAGAACGCTTCCGGCAGGTGGCCGAGAGTGCGGGCGAGTGGATTTGGGAAGTAGACGCGGAGAGCGTCTATCGTTACTGCAGTTCCGCAGTGGAGGCCATGCTCGGGTACACCCCTGAGGAATTGGTGGGGAAAAAGCATTTCTATGACCTGTTTGCTCCCGAGGCGCGGGAGGAACTGAAGGCCGGCGCGATAGCGGCGTTCGAGCAGCGGGCATCGTTCCGAAACTTCGTGAACCCCAATGTGCATAAGAATGGGAAGATCGTCGTTATGGAAACGAGCGGGTCGCCGGTCCTGGATGAACAGGGCCATCTGCTCGGATACCGGGGCACGGACGCGGACGTCACCGAGCGCAGGAGGGCCGAAAAGGAATTGAAGTCGGCCAGAGCCTTCCTCGACCGCATCATCAACGCGATCGGCGACCCGGTTTTCGTCAAGGATGACAAACGCCGATTTGTGATCGTCAATGATGCGCTGTGTGCGATCGTCGGCCGTCCGCGCGAGGCACTCCTCGGCCAGGATGGCGACGACATGTTCCCGCAGGACCAGGTTGACGTTTTCCGGAAGGTTGATGACGGAGTTCTTGATACAGGCGAGGAGAATCTAAACGAAGAAGCCCTCTCTGATCTATCCACAGGCGAGGTGCGCATCATCGTCACCCGCAAGAGTCGTTACGTCGCTCCGGACGGGAAGCGGTTCCTAGTGGGAGTGATCCGCGACTTCACGGAGCGCAAGCAGGCGGAAACCAAGACGCGAGTGCAAGTCACCGCGATGGAAGCGACAACCGAACCCATTCTCATTGCCGATCACGTTGGCATCATCAACTGGGTCAATCCTGCATTCACGTTGTTGACGGGCTATGCCCCGGCGGACATCGTAGGCCAACCCGCATCCATCCTCGTGCCCGAAGGCCAACCGGACGCGACCTATCGGGACATCCAGAACACGCTTTCCGCCGGCAAGGTGTGGAAAGGGGAGCAGCTCAACCGCCGCAAGGACGGCAGTGTGTACCTCGAAGAGATCAGCATCACTCCGGTGTTTGCCGAAAGCGGGGTAGTCACTCACCAGGTTGCAGTCAAGAGGGACATCACCGAACGCATGCGGATCGAGGCGCAGCTTCGCCAACAGCAGAAACTGGCTTCGGTCGGAACCCTGGCGCGCGGCATGGCCCACGAGATCAACAATCCGATCATGGGCATCACTAACTATGCGCAACTCATAAAGGACAGGGCGGCGGGCAACGCTGCGCTCGCCGAGTTCGCCGACGAGATCCTCGTCGAGGGCAAGCGCGTGGCCACGATGACGCATAGCCTGTTGGGCCTCGCGGAAGAGCAGGAGGCAAAGCCGTTCACCCCCGTCGCGCTGTCGGACATCCTTGCTGCCGTCTTGCCGGCCGCAGAGGAGACGGCGCGGCAACGCGGCATTGACCTGTCCTGCGACATCCCTGCGGACCTGCCGCGGATATCCTGCCGCCCACGCCAGATTGGCCAGGTTGTCGCGGCCCTGCTGGCGAACGCCTTGGAAGCGTTGGAGGGAGAGAGGCTTGACGCTGGACGCTCGACGCTGGAGCGAGGAGAAGGGATGTTTGACGCTGGACGTTTGGCGGGCAAAGAAAAGAAGATCATTCTGAACGCGGAAGTCGGAAGTCGGAACGCGGAAGGCCAATGGGAAGGCGGAGCGGGAAGTGGGAAACGCGGAAGTGGGGCAGCAACGCGGATCGCGGAACGCGGAGCGCGGAGTTCAGAAAATGGAACACTGAACGATGATCTTGAGTCTTCCGCCACTCCGAGTTCCGAGTTCCGAGTTCCGACTTCGGGCGGTTCCGGACTGACGACCTCCGCACAATCCGCAATCCGTATTACTGTGGCGGACAACGGTCCCGGCATATCCGAGAAATTGCAGGCCCACGCATTCGATCCGTTCTTCACCACAAGAGACCGTACACGCCACGCGGGGCTCGGGTTGTGGATCAGCAGGTCTATTGCTCAGGAGCACGGAGGCGGGATGAGTATGGAGAGCCCTTCGACTCCGCTCAGGGCAGGCGAGGGCGGGCAGTGGACGCGGTTCCATGTGGATTTGCCGGTGGAAGGGAGAGGGACGCTTGACGTTTGACGCTGGGGAAGAGAGAAAAGGAATGTTGGACGCTTGCTGCAACGGATTCGGGAAACGGCGCAGGACGTTTTATCGGCGTTCTGATCGGCGAGGGTGGCGACGAAGTGTACGCTTTGTGTGCTCAAGTGCTTCTCCTAACAACCCAACTGCTCTTTCCAGAATGAAGGGTGGGTCAACTGTCGGGTACATGGTCTTGATTCTCCCTGTCTCTTATCGCTGGTTGCTGGCGAGGATTCCATCGATCCCGATGTCCGAGCCTCTGGATGCAACAGTCGTTTTTAGAGTGGGCCACCCGTTGACGCGTACCTCGTTACTCCAACCTAACGCTTTACGGACCAACCTCTTGCCGTCCTCAACCGATGCGACGCGGTAGAAGC